>JADBJL010000076.1 GCA_014874455.1 Thermomicrobiaceae bacterium | reverse complement strand
TCCCGTGATCGACGTGCCCGATCGTCCCTACGTTCACGTGCGGCTTCTTCCGCTCAAACCGCTGCTTGCCCACGGTACGCATCCTCCTGCACTGTGCGCCTGCCCCGACAGGCGCGGCCCCAGATCAAAGAGCCCACGCGTACTATCCTAGCACCGTGGGCTCATCGCTCCACGAACCGCCAAGCCGGCAGTCCTGGTGGGGAGAGAGGGATTCGAACCCCCGTAGCGTTACGCACCTGGTTTACAGCCAGGCCCCTTTGGCCGCTCGGGCATCTCCCCACAGCAGAGCCGATGGTGGGACTCGAACCCACAACCGGCGGTTTACAAAACCGCTGCTCTGCCAATTGAGCTACACCGGCGTAGTGGCGACGCGCGGCGAGGGTAACCCTCTCAGGTTCGGGTCTCTGCTCGACCCGCCATCACAACAGTATACCGTACCAGTGCCGCCGACGCAACTCGATCGGCACTCCCGGTCACTCGAGGGGCGACCAGGCACACCGCGCGATGGCCCGCATTACCGCTCCTTTCCGACCGACCGGCGATCACCCGGCAGCTCTGCTACCTCCGGCACCAGGAGTGACAGCCCCTCGTGGAGGGGTACCGCCGTCGCCCGCTGCCACCACCACAGAGCAGGGATGGCCATCCCGAGGTAGAGCAGGACTGTGGTGCGTCCGTCAGGTGAGGGTGCCCGGCCGGCTAGCTCCGGCCAAGCTGCAGCGAGCTCCGCGATCCAGACGATCCAACGGGCCGGCAGCCAGGCCAGGACGCCCAGCGCCTCGGCGACCGCCGGGTGGACGAACGAGCCGACGGCCACCAGCGCGCTACCGGCGAGCACCGGCGCCACCGCCGGCCCGGCAAGCACGTTCGCGACGGGCGCGATCAGGGAATAGGCTCCGAACCGGTAGAGAAGCAGCGGCATGGCAGCGAACTGCGCCACGACCGGCACGGCCACGACCCCGAGCCATGCCGGATACCGCCCCAGATGTGGCGACAGCAACGCCAGCGACGCCGTCGAGAGCGCCGAAAGCTGGAACGCGACATCGAACCGGATCTCGGGCGTCACCACGATCATGGCAATCACCGACCAGACCAAGGCCGTCAACGGCTCCCGCGGGCGCCCGCGCCAGCGAGCCGCGAGATAGAGGCTCCCCATCAGCGCGGCACGCGTGACCGGCGGCTGAAGCCCGACGAGGTAGGCATAGGCCCAGATGATGCCGGTGAGCACCAGCAGGCGTAGCCGCAGAGCTGTCCAGCGGCGCAGCGCCAGTTCGCCTACTCCGGCGACGACGGCGACGTTCCAGCCGCTGACCGCGGTAATGTGCGTCAGGCCAGCCGCCTGGAACGCCCGGCGCGTGGGTGGGGTCATCCCGCTGTCATCGCCCAGCAGCACGCCGAGGGCCAGCGTGCCCGCTGGCTCAGGAATAGACCGCAGCAGGCGCTCCCCGATGCTCTCCCGGATCTGTGTTCGCAGGCGTTGCGCTGGCGTGGATGCGTTCCCCACGACGGAGGAGCGATACACAGAGAGCACCATGCTCGAGCTGGAAGACAAACCCGCCGGTCGGCGTACTTCCAGTCTCCCCACGCCGGAAAGCACATCGCCTTGGCGTACGAGAGTGGTAGGCGGCAGGTGCGCCAGCACGGTCGCTTCAACCGGCGTACGGAGCCGGAGTTCGACATCGGTTCGGTTGGGGTACAGTCTTGGCAGGTTGACGACTGTGCCGGTGAAGCTGGTAGCCCCGACGGCTTCAGCCGGAAGCTCCTGAGGAACGGCCGCCGTCGCCGCTCGTCCGGCACCTGCCAGCAGGCAAGCCACGACCAGTGCGGAGGCGAGCCGCACCCGCGCCCTGGACGACCTAACCGCCACGAGCGCGGCAGCCACCGCGGCGATGAGAGCCGCTGAGGTGAAGACCCCCAGATCGTACGAGACAACCCCACTGAGGAAGGCGAGGCCGAGCGCGAGCCCGATCACGGCACTCCCCCGACGGTGACGAGCCCGCGCAGCTCGTCGACCATCCGAGGTGAGATCCCCCGTACCTCGGCCAGCTCATCCACCGATCGGAAGGGGCCGTGCTCCGTCCGGTAGGCGACGATACGCTCGGCCAGCACTGGCCCGATCCCGGGCAAGGTTTCGAGCTCATCGGCCGAAGCGGTGTTGAGATCGATCAGCGTCGAGGACGGTTCCGCGGCCGTCGCCGCTGCCTCGCTGCCGGTCTCCTGGGCGGGTCGCTCGGGCACGACGATGCTTTGCCCATCCCGCAGCCGCTCGGCCAGCGGCAAGCGCGAGGTATCGGCCCCGGGCAGCAGGACAGCACGCTCGAGCGCGTCCACCAGCCGGGAACCTGCGGGCAAGGTGTACAAGCCCGGTTGCGCGACCGCCCCGCTGACGTAGACCGAGATCTCGGAAGGCGTCTCGAGCGGCTCGACTCTGAGGACGAGGTCACCGTGCGTCCGCTCCTGGCGGAGCAAGGCGAGCGCCAGCGCCACGAACAGTCCAGCGAGAAACCCCACGATCAGGGATTGGATCGGGGTAAGCCGGCGCAAGCGCTCCACGCCCCACCTCTCACCGCGCGCTCCCTCATGCTCGTGCTCGGCCGATCCTACGGCATCCCACCACCTCCTGTAAAGCGATCTGCAAAAGCCTTGTGTGGTATACTTGGAGCCTTCACCTGGGCCGCGCCAGCGAGCGGCCAGGTTTGGCATGCTCTGCGTGTTGTCCGGACGTGCCTGAGAAATGACGCTCTCGCACCTGGTATCCCAACTTCTCGACGACCCCTGGCACCGCGAGCTGGCCACGAGGGTTCGCTCGCTTGAGCCAGCGAGCGCCCTCGAACTGGAGGGGATCCCGGCATCGGCCCGAGCGCCGTTCCTGGCCTCGCTCGCGCAGTTGCTCCGCCAGCCGCTCCTGCTCCTGACTGCCAGGCACGATCAGGCATTCGAGCTGCACGACGCGCTCTCAGTCTACCTTTCCCCAGACCGGGCCCCGCTGCTGTGGCCAGCACCGGAGACGCTGCCCTACGACCTCTTAGCTCCCGATCGATCAGCGAACGCCGAACGGGTCGCACTCCTACGGCGGCTGGCCACCGATCCGTCCACGGTCGTCATCGCGCCAGCGCGCGCGCTGACGCAGCTCTTGAGCCCGCCCGAGATACTCCAGTCGCAGGAACTCGAACTCCGCGTCGGCGCGACGCTCTCGCCGCGCCGCTTCCTGGCTCACCTGCTGGCCGTGGGCTACCAGCGGGCCGCGCTCGTCAGCTCGCCAGGGCAGTTCAGCCAGCGTGGCGGAATCATCGACCTCTGGCCTCCCGGTAGCCGGCTGGCACTGCGGATCGAGCTCTTCGGCGACGAGATCGAGTCGATTCGCTGGTTCGACCCTGAGAGCCAGCGTTCGGTCGAACGGGTTCAGGAGGCTCGCATCCTGCCCCCGGTAGAGGTCGATCAGCGCCGGCTCGCCGAGGGGATCGAGCGACTCCGCCGCGTGGATACCAGGTCGCTGCGCCCTGAAGTCGAGGCCGAGTGGGAGCGCCTGCTCGATACCCTCGAGCGAGGAGAGATGAGTCCAGGCCCGGAGCTGTTCTCGCCCTTCTTCCTCGACCGGCCCGCGAGCCTTCTGGACTACCTTCCGGCGTCGCACCTCGTGGGTGTGATCGACCCGGGTGCGGTCTATCTGGCGCTCGAGCAGATCGACCTCCAGGCCCAGGAGCTCCGAGCCACCCTCGAGGACAGCGGCGAGCTCCCGCGCGGCCTGCCGCTACCCTATCATACGTTCGAGCAGGCCGTGCTCCGTCTAGGACAGGCGCGCCAGCTTCTCCTCGGGCCCCGGCCCCCTCAGTGGCCGATCGGAGCTGCAGCCAGCCCCAGCGCTGGTGGCCGCTACACCACCGACCTGCCGAACCTGGCCGGCCGTCTCGGCCAGCTCCCCGCGCTCGTGCACGAGCTGATGGCCGATGGCTGGCGACTGGTGCTGGCGAGCGAGCAGCGCGACCGGCTGACCGAGCTGCTCGAGGAGCACGGCATCTTCCCGCGCGTCCGCAAGGAAGCCCCCGTCACGCCGGACGGCGGGTGGTTGGCCTCGCCCGAGGCAGGCAGCGTCGAAATCGTCCGCGAGCGGCTCGACGGCGGCTGGAAGTACCCCGCGCAGCAGATCATGCTCCTCACCGACCGCGAGATCTTCGGGTATCGCCGCGCGGCGCGACGGCCGGTCGGCCGGCCGCGTATCAGGCCGTCGGATCTACTGGAACGGCTGAAGCCCGGTCATTACGTCGTGCATGTCGAGCACGGGATCGCACGCTACGGTGGGCTGGTCACGCTTGAGGTCAGCGGGGTGACGCGCGAGTACCTGCTGCTCGAGTACGCCGACAACGACCGGCTCTATCTCCCGGTCGACCAGCTCGACCGGATCACCCTCTACGAGAGCTTCGACGGGGAACCGGCCCTGACTCGCCTCGGCTCGCCGGAGTGGTCGCGCATCAAGCGCCGGGTGCGTCAGGCGGTACGCGAGCTGGCCTTCGATCTGTTGCAGCTCTACGCCGCTCGGGAGGCGGCGGTCGGCCACGCCTTCTCGCCGGATACGGCGTGGGATCACGAGCTGGAGGAGTCGTTCCCCTACGAGGAGACGCCTGACCAGTTGCGGGCGATACAGGAGATCAAGGCCGATATGGAGCGCCCGCGCCCGATGGATCGCCTGCTCTGTGGAGACGTCGGCTTCGGAAAGACCGAGGTGGCGCTACGGGCAGCCTTCAAGGCGGTCAATGACGGCTTCCAGGTCGCCATCCTGGTGCCGACGACGGTGCTCGCTCTCCAGCACTACACGACCTTCCAGCAGCGCCTGGCTCCCTTTCCGGTGCGCGTCGAGATGCTCTCGCGGCTCCGCGACCGGCACGAGCAGGCTGAGGTCGTCGAGGCGATCGCGCGGGGCGAGGTCGACATCGTCATCGGTACCCACCGTCTCCTTCAGCGAGACGTGCGCTTCAAGCGCCTCGGCCTGGTGGTCATCGACGAGGAGCAGCGCTTCGGGGTGGCGCACAAGGAGCACTTCAAGCGCCTGCGCACTGACGTCGACGTCCTGACGATGACGGCTACCCCGATCCCGCGGACGCTCTACCTAGCGTTGTCCGGCATCCGTGACCTTTCGGTGATCACCACGCCGCCACTCGATCGAGCGCCGGTGCGCACCTTCGTCACGCCCGCGAGAGATACGGTGATCCGCGAGGCGATCCTGCGAGAGATCGCGCGCGGTGGCCAGGTCTACGTCGTCCACAACCGGGTGCAGAGCATCGGTCACCTGGCAGCCCGCCTCCAGCGGCTGGTACCGGAGGCCCGGTTCGCGGTCGCTCACGGGCAGATGGCTGAGGAGGAACTCGAGCGGGTGATCCTAGCCTTCATCCGACAGGAGTTCGACGTGCTCGTCTGCACCACGATCATCGAGTCGGGGGTCGATATCCCGAACGTCAATACGATCATCATCGACCAGGCGCACACGCTCGGCTTGACCCAGCTTTACCAGCTCCGCGGCCGGGTCGGGCGCAGCTACCAGCGAGCCTATGCGTACCTGCTCTATGACGACCGCAAGCCGCTCTCCAAGGAGGCCCTGGCGCGCCTCGAGGCGATCCAGGAGGCGAGCGAGCTGGGAGCTGGCTTCCAGATCGCCCTGCGCGATCTGGAGATCCGCGGTGCCGGTAACGTCCTCGGGCCGGAGCAGAGCGGCCACATCGCCGCCGTCGGCTTCGAGCTCTACACGCAGCTCCTGGCCCGCGCCGTCGAAGAGATCAAGCAAGGCAAGCCGATCGAGGAGCCGACCAGCGTGACCGTCGACTTGCCGGTCGAGGCGACGATCCCTGAGTCGTACTGTGGCGACGAGACGGTGCGGATGAGCCTGTACCAGCGCTTCGCCCGTATCCGCACCCTGGGCGAACTCCGCGAGCTGGTAGAGGAACTCGTCGATCGCTTCGGGCCGTTGCCGCCCCCGGTCGAGCGCATGGTCGACCTGGCTCGCCTGCGCGTGCGTGCCAACGGGATCGGCATCACCTCGATCATTGAGCGCGACGGCGAAATCTATGTCCGACCAGTGATCGGCACGCGGCTCGACCAGGCCGCTCTCCGTCGCCAGCTCGGGCCGGGCGTCTACGTCACCCCGCACCAGGTGCGCCTGGTCACGAGTCGGCTCTCGACCGACGTCTGGCAGGCTGTCGTGGCCGTACTCGACGCCATCGAGGAGGCCAGCGCGACGCTGCTGCTCTCGGCCGACTAAGTCGACCCAGCGAGCGACCGGGGATGCGGAACCGGTGCGCTCGCGCGCCTACGGCGCTTCCCCGCGTTCCAGCTCGGCCAGGATCTCTCTGGCTCGATCGGCCAGCGGCTCGAGCACGTAGAGCACGTGCTCGTTCGCGAAGTTCGTGAAGTACGCCAGCCCGGGGCCGGTCGCCTTGACCAGGGCGACGATGCCTTCTTCCGCCAGCGCCTCGCGCCAGAGCGCGGCGACGATCTCGTTTGGCGCTACCGCCACCGGTACGACCTGAGCCCGCTCGAGGTCGTCTGACGAATGCTCTGTCACCACGCTACTCCTTCAGGAAGACGACCGTCACACCCTCGCCACCCTCGCCGAGCCCGGCCAGCTCGAACCGGTCAATCAAGGGGTGGCCGCGCAGCGTCTCGTGCACGACTGACCGCAGGGTTCCGGTGCCCTTGCCGTGGACGATCCGCACCCACGGGAGACCGGCCCGGGCCGCGTCGTCGAGGTAGCGCTCCAGGCGCTGGATTGCGTCGGCAGCGCGCATGCCCCGCAAGTGCAGCTCCGGCTCGACGCGCGGTGGCGGCGGCGCCGCGATCGTCACCGAGCGGGTGGGTCGCGGTTCGGGAGCGCCGGCAACCTTGCGCAGCACGCTCAACGGCTGGCGTACCCGGAAGGCGCCGACCTGGATCTCGGCCTCGTCGCCGTCGTGCAGCGCCACCAGTTCTCCACGCAGCCCGAGCGAGGGCACCTCGACCTGATCGCCCACCTGGAGGTGATCCGGCTGGGTCGCCGGGCGGCGTCGCCGGGCCGCAGCCCGCGCACTCCGCCGCGCGGCTTCCAGCGCCCGCGCAGCCTCCTCGACCGCGGCCGGCTGGGGGCGCTCCTCGCGCGCGGCCTGGCGACGGAGAGACCGGAGCACCTCACGAGCCTCGGCGAGCTCGACCTCGAGCTCGGCCAGCGCCTCCTCACGCGCCCGGCTCCGCTCCATCTCCGCCTCGCGCAGCAGCTCTTCAGCCCGGCGGCGGAGAGCGTCAGCTTCGGCCCTGATTCGCTGCGCCTCCTCGAGCTGCTTCTCGGCCGTCTCCCGGCGACGCCGGATCTCGGCCAGCAGCCCCTCGATACGCTCCGCTGCCGGGTCGAGGTACTGCCGGGCCACGTCGATTACCGCCTCGTCCAAGCCGAGGCGTCGCGCGATGACCAGCGCGTTCGACTGCCCCGGCACGCCGGTGACGAGCCGGTAGGTCGGCGTCAGCGTCCTCAGGTCGAACTCGACGCTTGCGTTCTCCAGGCCCGGCGTGGTGTAGGCAAACGCCTTCAGTTCGGGATAGTGCGTGGTGACCACGCCCAGGACACCGAGCTCGAGGAGACGAGAGAGGATGGCGCGGGCCAGCGCCGCGCCCTCCTGTGGATCGGTGCCGGCCGCCAGCTCGTCGAGCAGCACCAGGCTATCGGCATCGGCGCCCCGCAGCGTGGCGACGATCCGGGTCATGTGCGACGAGAACGTCGACAGGCTCTGCTCGATGCTCTGCTCGTCGCCAATGTCGGCGAAGATGGCCGGGAAGACGCTCAGGCCCGAGCCCTCTGCCGCCGGGATGAAGAGCCCGCTTTGCGCCATCAGCGCCAGCAACCCGACCGTCTTGAGCGCGACCGTCTTACCGCCGGTGTTCGGCCCGGTAATCACCAGGATGCGGTAGGACTCCCCGAGCGAGACATCGATCGGCACCACCGTTGCCGGATCCAGCAGCGGGTGCCGGGCCTGGCGCAAACGCACCCGGTGGCGAGGGTGACCGCCTTCTGCGGTGGTGCCGCGCACGGTGATGATTTCGGGCTCGACCGCCCGCTGGTCGAACGCCAGGCGGGCCTTGGCCAGCGCCAGGTCGACCGCCGCGGCGGCGTCCAGCGCCAGAGAAAGCTCGTCGGCCGCCGCCGCGATGTCGTCGGTCAGCACGCGGAGGATCCGCTCGATCTCGTGCTCCTCGGCGCGCTGCAGCTCGCGCCAGCGGTTATTCAGCTCGACGACCTCCAGCGGCTCGACGAAGAGCGTCTGCCCGCTCGCCGAGACGTCGTGTGTCACGCCAGCGACGAGGTTGCGGCGATCCGCACGGACTGGGATCACATAGCGGCCCTCGCGCATGGTGATGATCGGATCCTGGATCGCCTGGGCGACACCGCTACTCCCCAGCAGCCGGCGTAGCCGGTCGAGTAAGCGGTCGTGGGCCTGCTTCAGCTCGCGCCGGATCTCCGCCAGTCGATCCGACGCAGTGTCGAGGATCTCGCCGCGCGGCCCGACCGTGCGCAGCAGGTCTGCCTCGAGCTGGCTGAGTTGCGGGATTGCGAGAATAAACTCAGCCAGCCGCGGGAAGCGGTCGGCCCAGGCGGGGAGAGACAGGAAGCTGCGCGCGAGAGCCCGTGCAGCCTGCACCGTATCGAGCGTTTCGCGAAGCTCGGCCGGGCCCAGCAAATAGCCGTGCGTCGCCCGCTCGAGGATCGGTCGGATATCGCGCATCCCGCCGACGCTGAAGCGCGGATGCTCGGTCAGGAGCGCCACCGCCTCGCGCGTCACAGCGAGGAGGTAGGCCACCTGCTCGGGATCGCCGGTCGGGCCGAGTTCGCAGGCACGTTCGGCCGCCAGCGAGAACTGGCACCGCTGGGCCAGAAGCTGGCGCACGCGGTCGAACTCGAGGATACGCAGGAGATCGCTCGCCACGGTGAACGCCTTTTCCATCGCTCAGTCACATCGTATCGTCACGGTCTCGGGTCGCGCGATCGAGCGCCGCTCGCCCCCACAAGCAAGCGTATCGCCAGTTATCGCAAGCTGCACGCACCTGCGCACGCGCTGGTGGTGCTTCGGGGTGGCATCCAGCCGGGGCTATGCGGTCGGCCGGAGGATCGAGGGCGGATCACCAGGCAGCCATTCCATCGTGTACCGGTAGAGCGTCGGCGCGAACCGAAGCACTGCCGGAGCGAGCAGCGACTCGTCGAGCGCGCGGTTCAGCCGAAGCCCCACCTGATCGCGCGGCAGTTGGCGAACGGTACCGTTGGCCACCTGCACGACCGTGGTGGTCAGACTCGCCGCGAAGACGAACGCCAGTAGCGACAGGAGCAAGATACCCAGCGCACCGGTACGGAGGGCAGTCAGCCGGCGTGTCGGGATCGGCGAGACCTGGAACGAGCGGAGCATCACGAGTACCGCCGCCGCGGCCAGCAGTGCCCCGGTCACGACGAAGCCCATCAGCTCGGACGCCCACTCCGACATCGAAGGCACAAGCGAGCGCAAGGCGCTGGCCAATGGCGCAGTGAAGAGCGCCGCGCCGACCACCGCGGCGGCGAGGGAGACTAAGCCGACGAGCGTTCGGGCGATGCCGCCCAGAAACGCCAGCGTATAGGCCGCAAGGAAAACTGAGATGATCAGGATATCTACTATCGGCACCGGCCTCCCTCACCGATTCCGCGACTAACCCGTCGCCGATCCACCGTTACCGCCCCTTGACACGAACATCTGTTCGCTCGTATAGTAGACGTGACGTACCGCTCCGTCCGCGGAGGAACGGGGGAAGCGATGGCCCGGGCACTCAGCCAGCGGCAACGCGCGATTCTCGAATACATCGAACGTTTTCTCGACGAGAACGGCTATCCGCCGACGATTAGAGAAATCCAGCACGACTTGCGGATCTCCTCGACCAGTGTCGTCGATTATAACCTGAACGTTCTCGAACAGCGCAACCTGATCCGGCGCAACCGGAACATCTCGCGCGGCATCGAACTCGTCGGGCGACGCAGTGCCGAGCGGCGAGTCATTCGGATCCCGGTGGTCGGACAGATCGCAGCCGGCCAACCCCTGCCTGTGCTCGAAGAGGTCGACCCCTCCAACGTCGACGACCATATCGAGCTGAGCGCCGACCTGGTCGGCAAACAGCCGGATGGCCTCTTCGCGCTCCGGGTCAAGGGGTTCTCGATGGTCGATGCGCTGATCAGCGACGGCGACATCGTCGTACTGCGCCGCCAGGAGACGGCGGAGAACGGTGAGACGGTCGCGGTCTGGCTGCGCCGGGAGCAGGAGACGACGCTCAAGCGCTTCTACCACGAAGGCGACCGGATCCGCCTGCAGCCCGCCAACGCGATGATGGATCCGATCTACACCACACCGGACAACGTCGAGATCCAGGGCAAGCTGGTGACCGTCCTGCGCGCCGTCTCGTAGTCGCGCTGCTGGAGTCCCTTGTCCCCGGCTCGCACCCGCTCGGTGACGTCCCCAGGCGGGCCCTGGCCGATGCTCGCTCTCGCCTGCACGCTGCGTCGCGGCCTCCACAGAGGCTCAGTCGTTTCCGAGGTAGGAATTCAGTCCATACTCGTGCCACACATGCTTGACGCCCACACAGGATTTCCCTAGTATCTGAGACGGTGCTATCCGTACGGACACTCTGCGACGCGGGTGGGCGAAGGGATGGACGGTTGTGGACATCGGCCGTGCGATCACCTACGTGTTTCAGGATCCGCAGTGGCTCAAGAAGACCTTGATCGGGGGACTGCTCTTTTTCATCCCGATCATCGGCTGGCTGATCATCGGCGGCTACGCTTTGCGAGTCATCCGCCAGGTCGCGAAACGGCCCGAGGATAAGGAGGGCGAAGATATGCCCTCGGCCGAGGCTAAGAAATACAACGATGTGCCCTTGCCCGAGTGGAACGACTTCGGCGGGGATCTGGTGCGGGGTTTGAAGGGGCTGGTCGTCGGCTTCGTGTGGTCGCTGCCGGTCATCGTACTGAGCATCTGCACCGGCGCACTCAGCGCGGTCGGCGAGAGCACGGGCTCCGATGCTGCGGCCGCCACGGCGGCGATCCTGGCCGTAGCTGCCAACTGCCTCTCGTTTCTCCTCTCGCTGGTCATCGCGTTCTTCCAGCCGCTGTTTTACAGTCGCCTGGCGATGTCTGAGAAGATCGGTGATGGCCTCGCCTTCGGGGCCATCTTCAGCGAAGTACAGGGTCGCTTCGTCGATTTGCTCATTGTCCTGCTCGTAGCCTTCGTGATCAGCCTGGTTGCCGCCTTCGGCCTGCTCCTCTGCCTCGTCGGCGTGGTGTTCACCAGTTTCCTCGGCTATGTCATGACCTGTCACCTCTACGGGCAGGTGCGCCGCCGCATTATGGGCACCCAGGCTGAGCCGCTCGCGCCGTCGCCGGCCTTCTAGTACGACGGACTGCGCTGGGGCCACTACCGCTGCCGCAGCGGCGTGCTTGCGCCGCCGCGGTGTGGTTTCTCTGGACAGCGCAGGGACTGACCGGCTGGCTTGGTCTCCCGGTTCGGCTTAGGGAAGTTGCTACAACTTGACGCAATGACGTATAATCGGCTCCGAGATCGATCACCATCTCGTGCTGCGGGCCGGGTGAGCTATGGAATTCAAGGACTACTACAAGATCCTCGGCGTGCCGCGCGACGCCGACGAGAAGACTATCAAGGCGGCCTACCGGCGGCTGGCGCGCAAGTATCACCCGGATGTCAACAAGGGGGATCCGCAGGCCGAGGAGAAGTTCAAGGAGATCAACGAGGCCTACGAAGTCCTCAAGGATCCGGAGAAGCGCGCCAAGTACGACCAGTTCGGCGCCGACTGGGAGCGCTACCAGCAGGCGGCAGGCGCGCGAGCCGAGACGACCGACTTCTTCGAGTGGCTGTTCGGCAGCCGGCCGGGTACCGAGACGCGCTACGAGCGTCGCGAGCGGGCCGGGCAGGGGTTCTCTGACTTCTTCGACCTCCTGTTCGGCGAGTTCGGCGAGACGTTCGGCCGTACCAGCACTCGCGAGCGGCGGCAGGCACGCCAGCGCCCGCAGCGCGGCCAGGACTACGAGCACCCGGTCGAGGTCTCGCTGCGCGAGGCCTACCACGGCGCCACGCGCCGGCTGGACGTCAAGGTCGACGAGCGCTGTCCCGCCTGCGGCGGGAGCGGGCTGAACGGGCGTGGCATCTGCTCCACCTGCCAGGGCACCGGCTTCGTCAGCCGGACGAAGACGCTCGAGGTCAGGATCCCGGCTGGCGTGCGCGATGGCTCCCGCATTCGGATCGCCGGCCAGGGAGGGCCAGGCATCGGCGGCGGCCCGCCGGGTGACCTGTACTTGAGAGTGGTACTGCGGCCTGACCCGCGCTTCGAACTGGACGGTGACAACCTGCGTACTGAGGTAGAGGTGCCGCTCTATACGGCGATCCTCGGCGGCGAGGTGGTGGTGCCGACACTCGACCGGCCGGTCGTCCTGCGCATCCCGCCGGGCACGCAGAACGGGAAGGTCTTCCGGCTGCGCGGCAAGGGCATGCCGTCGCTCAAGAGCGACCCGCGCGGCGACCTGCTCGCGCGGGTCAGGGTGGTACTCCCCACCGACCTCTCCCCGGAGGAGCGCCAGCTCTTCGAGCGACTGCGCGAGCTGCGCGAGGCGAAGGTACGCGCCTGAACACACGGCACCGGTTCTGGTCGTCGCAGCACGGCCGAGCGTCCCAACACGCCCCCGCGGCGTGCTATAGTTCTGCGGGCCCGCAGGACAACCGAGCGTCCGCGGGGACGGAGACGAAAAGGGGACGACCATGCCCGTCACGATTGTCCTCGGTGGCCAGTGGGGCGACGAAGCGAAGGGCAAGATCACCGATGCCCTGGCGGCACAGGCGCACATGGTGGTACGCCCCAACGGCTCCAGCAACGCTGGCCACACCGTCGTCACCGACCAGGGCGTGTTCAAGTTCCATCTCATCCCCTCGGGCATCCTCTATCCCCACTGCACGTGCGTGATCGGGGCTGGCGTCGCCGTCTCGCCACCAGACCTGCTCCGGGAGATCGAGGCGCTGGAGGCGCGCAAGCTCCCCCTCGGCCGCCTCGTGCTGAGCGATCGTGCCCATATCGTGATGCCCTACCATCCGCTCCTCGACCGCTACGAAGAGGAGCGGCGCGGCCCGGCTGGCATCGGTACCACCCGCCGGGGTAATGGGCCGGCCTTCACCGACAAAGTCGCACGGCGCGGCATCCGGGTAGCCGATCTCCTCGAAGGCGCGGAGCGTGAGCTGCGCGCCAAGCTCGAGGTGATCCTCCCGGAGAAGAACCTGCTTTTGACCCAACTGTACGGTGCCCCAGCCCTCGACTTGGAGCAGATCCTGGAGCAGGCGCTCGAATGGGGCGAGCGCCTGTCTCCCTACGTTGTCGCCGCTGAGGAGCTGGTGCAGGACGCCCTGCGGCAGGGTCAGCACGTGCTCGTCGAGGCCGCCCAGGGGTGCATGCTCGATCTCGACTACGGCACCTACCCGTTCGTGACCTCCTCCCCTCCCACCGCTGCGGGAGCCTGCCAGGGTGCAGGTATCGGCCCCACCCAGGTCGATCGCGTCATCGGCGTCTTCAAGGCGTACACCACGCGTGTCGGCGCCGGCCCGTTCCCGACCGAACTCGACGAGGCGACCGGCCAGCTCCTGCGGGAGCGAGGCCAGGAGTTCGGAACCACGACCGGGCGTCCCCGGCGTACCGGATGGTTCGACGCGGTCGCGGCCCGCTACGCCGTGCGGCTCAACGGGATGACCGAGATCGCGCTCACCAAGCTCGATGTGCTCGACCCGCTGGCCGCGATCCCCGTCTGCGTCGGCTACCGGATCGACGGCCGCGAGGTCGCTTCCCCACCGGCTCGGCTCGACCTGCTGGCGCGCGCGCAACCGGTCTACGAAGTCCTCGAAGGCTGGCAGAGCGACACCTCGCAGGTCACCAGCTTCGAGGAACTCCCGCTGGCGGCGAAGCGCTACATCGAGCGCCTGGAAGAGCTCGCCGGTGCGCCGATTACGATGGTTGGCGTCGGCCCCGCACGGCGACAGATCCTCTGGCGAACGGCAGGCGCCCTCGCCTGAGCCCCGCCAGGGCGCTCCCGTGGCACGGTACAAACTCGGGGAGGCCGCGACGTAGCCTCTGGCCCCAGCACGGTCAGAGCGCGCGTGCTCGCACGCTCGGTCTGGACACCGAAGCGCATGCACCGTAAGCTCGGGGCCGGCACATGCCAGCGACGAGGATGCAGCCGAGACTACGGGAGCGGACAATGCTCGATGCGCAGCAGATACAAGAAATCATTCCGCATCGTTACCCGTTCCTGCTCGTCGATCGTATCGTCGAGATCGAATGGGGACAGCGGGCGGTCGGTATCAAGAATGTCAGCGTCAACGAACCGTTCTTTCAGGGGCATTTCCCCGGTAACCCGATCATGCCCGGCGTGCTGATCGTCGAGGCGCTCGCACAGGTCGGCGCGGTCGCGATCCTCGGGATGGAAGAGCACCGAGGCAAGCTCGCCTTCTTCGCCGGCATCGACCGCGTGCGGTTCAAGCGGCCGGTACGCCCCGGCGACGTGCTCCGCCTGGAGGTTCAGGTCGGCAAGATGCGTCGGAACATCGGCACAGGCACAGGCAGAGCGACCGTCGATGGGCAGGTCGTCGCCGAAGGCGAGTTGATGTTCGCGCTGATCACGCCCGAGGCCGCAAGCTAAGGGACATCCTGATGAGCCGGCTGGTGACTCGACTGCACCCACAACCATCATCCCAGCCACTGTGCCCGGAGCGTATCCTCGTGGTCAAGCCGTGCTGTCTGGGCGACGTCCTGATGGCGACGCCGGCCATCCGTGCGCTGCACGTCGCGTTTCCGCAGGCGAGCATCGACGTAGCGGTGTCGGCGTGGGCAGCTCCGGCACTCGACGGGAACCCGCGTCTCCGCCGCCTCGTTCCGTATCCCGAGCGCACGACGCTCCGCGCGGTGCTGCGGCTCGGGCTGAGACTCAGGCGCGAGCGTTACCACCTCGGTATCGGGCTCGAGCGCTCCCCTCTCGCCAACCTCGTGCTCTGGCTGGCCGGCATCCCCGTGCGGGCTGGTATCGACAGCCATCGCCGCGGCATCGGGCTCACCCACCGGGCTCGCCCGCAGCCTGGCCAGCACGAGACCGAACTCTATCTCCAGGTGCTCGAACCGCTCGGCATCGCCCCGCAGGGGCTGCAGCCTGAATATCTGGTACCACCACAGGCTCAGGAGGCGATCAGCTCCAAGCTCGCTCAACTGGTGGACGAGAGTCGAGCGCACCCGCTGGTTGTCGTCCACCCGGGCGGGGCGGTCAATCCCGGCGCGACGATGCCGAGCAAACGTTGGCCGCCCGAGCGCTACGCCGCACTGATCGACCGCCTGGTCACGGAGGTGGGAGCGACCGTCGTGCTCACCGGCAGCGCGTCCGACCGCCAGGCCGTCGAGGCTGTGAAGCATGCAGCCCACCGCCCCGTCCTCGACCTGTGCGGCCGGTTGACGCTACCGGAGCTGGCAGCACTCTGCGCCAGGGCGCAGCTCTTCGTCGGCAACGACACCGGAGCAGGCCACCTGGCTGCGGCCGTCGGCACCGCGACGGTGACGATCTTCGGGCCCACCAGCCCGCTGCAATACCGGCCGCTCGGGCCGAAGAGCCGGGTCTGCGCGCCTGAGGAGAGCTGGGGTCTCCCGACGGGCATCGACTTGCGGAGACACCGTCCTGCCCGTCACGCACCCGACATCCGCCAGGTCGCGGTCGACGACGTCTTTGCGGCCTGTACGCTCTTGCTCGACCACGCGGCGTCTCGATGCTGATGCGGCGGCTCGCACGCACGACAATTCAGCGACTAGGAGCAGCCTGGCCTCCTTCCCAGACACCTCCAGCCGGTAACGAACTGGTGCTCCTGCGTCCCGATCACCTGGGTGATGTGCTCTTCCTGCTCCCCGCGCTCGAGCGTCTCCGCCGCTCGCTGCCGGAACAACGGGTGGTACTGATGGTCGGCCCCTGGAGCCAGCCGGTCGTGGCCCGGAACCCGCACATCGACGAGATCCTCACGGTGCCGTTCCCCGGCTTCACCCGGGCGCGGCCCTCGAACCCGCTCGCTCCCTACCGTGAACTGCGCCGCCAGGCGGCGCGCCTGCGCCGTCGCGGGCCACTGGCAGCCGTGATCCTGCGCGACGACCACTGGTGGGGAGCCTGGCTGGCCCGCGCCGCAGGCATCGCGATCCGTGTCGGCGCCGATCACCCCGCGGTGCGCCCGTATCTCACGCATCCGGTTCGCCTGGCCACGCTCCACTGGGTGGAGCGGAACTGTGAGATCCTCGACGCCACAATTCGACTGCTTGGCGGGCAGCCACCGGCCGTACCGGTCGAGCCCAGGTACACCCCGTTGCTCTGGCACCCCTGGCCGGAAGCCGAGACGGAAGCCCGACGCTTGCTCCGCGAGGCCCGCATCGACCGGCCATACGTTGTGATACACCCCGGGGCCGGTGCTCCGGTCAAGCGCTGGCCCGAGGCACGCTGGGTCACCGTCGGCCGCCGCCTCGCCGCAGCCGGGTGGGCACTCGTGCTGACCGGCGGGCCTGACGAGCGCGAGCTGGTCGAGGCGATCCGCCAGGGCATCGGCGAGGGCGCGGTCTCGCTGGCCGGACGCACGACGCTGCCGGTACTGGCCGAGATTCTCCGCGGCGCCCGGCTGGTCATCGGGCCCGACGCCGGGCCGCTCCACCTGGCCGTGGCGGTCGGCACCCCCACGATTCACCTGTTCGGGCCCAGCCAACCGGAACACTTCCGTCCCTGGGGCGACCCGCGCCGGCACCGCGTGCTGGAAGTGGGCTGGAGGTGCCCGCGCTGTGGCGACCTCAGCCCCGAGCGACCGGAAGGAGCCGGGTGTATGCTGGCGATCTCGACCGAGCACGTGCTCGCCGCCTGCTGGGAACTCCTCGACGATGCCTGACCGCTCGCTCTACATCGGCATCGATGCCAGCCGGATCTTGCCCGGCCGGCTTACCGGTACCGAGCGCTACTCGCTGCGCATCACCGAGGCCCTGCTCACGGTCGGCACCGAACACCGGTATCGCCTGTACCTCAACCGGGAGAAGGCCGTGCCGATCGCGCTCCCACCACACGCCGAGCTGTGCTCGATCCCTTTTCCCCGGCTGTGGACGCACGCGCGCCTCTCGGTCGAGCTCCGGCGGCGCCCGGTCGACGTGCTGTTCGTGCCCGCGCACGTGGTTCCCCTCTTCGCCCCCGGGCCGGTAGTCGTGACGATCCACGACCTCGGCTACCGCTACGAGCCGGAGGCGCACCCCTGGCACAGCAGGCTCTACCTCGAGTGGTCGACGCGCTGGAGCGTCCGGCGCGCCACCCGCGTCATCGCGATCTCGGAGACGACCCGCAATGACCTGCTCCGGTTCTACCGTGTCCCGGAGGAGAAGATCCGAGTTATCCCGCACGGAGTCGATCCGCACTTCACGCCGCAGCCCCTGGAGGCGCAGCACAGGGCTCGGGGCCGGTACGGCCTTCGCGGGCCATACGTGCTCTACGTGGGCACGATCCAGCCACGCAAGAACCTGGTGCGGCTGGTGCGCGCGTTCGAACGGCTGGCTGACCATGAGCCGGATCTCGAACTCGTGTTGGCCGGCAGTCGCGGCTGGCTCGCGGAGCCGATCGAACAGGCAGTCGCGACCAGCCGTCACAGCCAGCGCATCCGCCTGCTTGGCTACGTCCCGGAAGACGACCTGCCTGCCCTCTACAGCGCAGCGGCAGTCGTCACGCTGCCCTCGCTCTACGAGGGCTTCGGCCTTCCGGCTCTGGAGGCAATGGCGTGCGGCGTTCCGGTCGTCGCGTCCGCCCGGGGTGCACTGCCGGAGATCGCCGGGCCGGCGCTCATGGTCGACCCGCTCGACGTCGATGCCCTCGCTGCAGCGCTCCGCCAGGCGCTCGACCCAGGCGTGCAACAGCAACTCGTCGCCGCGGGGCTCGAACACGCGCGGCGCTTCCGCTGGGAGGCAGCAGGGCGTGCTACGCTGGACGTGCTCGAAGAAGCAGCTCGTGTCGGTCATCGGAGCGCGACGTGATCCCGAGCCACCGGTTCCAGCGTTTCCTCGTCATAAAACTCGCTGATCTCGGCGACGCTGTGCTCGCGTTACCGGCGCTGCAAGCGCTGCGGCAGACCTATCCCCATGCCCGGATCGAGGTGCTGACCACACCGGTAGGGAGCCAGGTCTTCCGGTTGAGTCCGGCCGTCGACGGGGTCATCGTCCTGGAGAAGAACCGCTACGACCGGCCGGCTCAGGCCATCGACCCGCGGGGCTGGCTCCCGCTCTTGCGCCTGGTCGTGCGTCTGCGCCGTGGGCGGTACGACGCCGCGATCCTGCTCCACCACCTGACCTTGCCGTTCGGCCGGGTCAAGTATCGCGCCCTGCTGCTGGCCGCTGGCGCGCCGGTGCGAGCTGGCCTCGACAACGGCACGGGCACCTTTCTCTCCCACACGGTGCCGGATCTGGGCTTCGGTGCCAAGCCCGAGTGGCAGTACGCGCTCGACGTCGTGAAGACGGTCGGCGTCGTCGGCGACGGTGGCCCACCGCGGCTTGCCCTGCCAGACGAGGCGCGCCAGGAGGCAGCGGCGCTGCTTCGCTCGCACCCGGGTGCCGGCCCGCTGGTGGTGCTTCACCCTGGTGTCGGGCCGTATGGCCCGGGGCGCGCCTGGGCGCCCGAGCGTTTCGGAGCGCTCGCCCGGGGCCTGCTGGCCGCTGGTTGCCGGGTCGTGGTCACTGGAACTGAGCGGGAGCGACCGCTCGCCGGCCCTACCCTCGCCGTCGACGGCGTGCTCGACCTGATCGGGCGAACGGGGGTGGCGACCCTCGCGGGCGTGCTCGAGCGAGCCACGCTGGTCATCGGCGCCGACAGCGGGGTGCTCCATCTGGCCACCGCGGTCGGCGCGCCGGTGCTCGCGATCTTCGGCCCGTCCAACGTCGCCGCCTGGGCACCCTACGGCGCCCGCATCCAGCGCGTCGACGATCGACCACCGGCGGCGTTCAGCGTAGCCATGCACGCTGGCCTGCCCTGCTCGCCCTGCTTCTATGTCGGCTATCGCCTGGGCCGGCCTGCAGGGTGCCAGCGGCGAACCTGTCTGGACGCGATCGACCCCGGGGTGGTGCTCCGCACCGCGCTGGCGCTGCTGGCCGACTCTGGTAAAGGTGGAGCGGGCACGGCCTCTCTTTCAGCCGACGAAAGAAGCGTCTGGCAGGACAACACAAATTGACGGTGCATTCTGCTGAGCCGTAGAATGAGTCAGATATGACGACGTCACCAGCGGCCAGCCCGCGCGGTAGCAGTGGCGGCATGGAGAGAGGATCGTGGGGGAGCTGTGGGCAACAAGAAGATCCGCGTAGCGATCATCGGCGTCGGCAATTGCGCCTCGTCACTGGTGCAGGGTGTCCACTACTACCGGCATGCCGATCCCAACCAGTTCGTCCCTGGCCTGATGCATGTCGACCTCGGCGGCTACCACGTCGGCGACATCGAGTTCACCGCCGCCTTCGACATCGACGCGAACAAGGTCGGCAAAGACCTGTCCGAGGCGATCTTCACCCCACCCAACAACACCTACAAGTTCAGCGACGTGCCCTATCTGGGCGTGCCGGTCTATCGCGGCATGACCCACGACGGGCTGGGCAAGTACCTCTCGCAGATCATCAAGAAGGCCCCTGGCCCCACGGCCGACATCGTCGGCATCCTCAAGGAAACCCAGACCGATGTGGTCGTCAACTACCTGCCGGTCGGCAGCGAGATGGCGACCAAGTGGTATGTCGAGCAGGTGCTCGATGCCGGGTGCGCCTTCGTCAACTGTATTCCCGTTTTCATCGCCCGTGAGGAGTACTGGCAGAAGCGCTTCCGGGAGCGGGGACTGCCAGTGATCGGCGACGACATCAAGAGCCAAGTGGGCGCGACCATCACGCACCGGGTGCTGACACGGTTGTTCGCTGACCGCGGCGTGCGGATCGACCGGACGTACCAGCTCAACTTCGGCGGCAACACCGACTTTCTCAACATGCTCGAGCGCGAGCGACTCGAGTCGAAGAAGATTTCCAAGACCAACGCTGTGCTGAGCCAGCTCGACTACCCGATTGCCGAGGAGAACATCCACGTAGGCCCCAGCGACTACATCCCCTGGCTCCAGGATCGCAAGTGGTGTCACATCCGGATCGAAGGCACCACCTTCGGCGACGTGCCGATCAACCTAGAGCTGAAGCTCGAGGTCTGGGACTCCCCGAATTCGGCTGGCGTGGTGATCGACGCCATCCGCTGCGCTAAGCTCGCGCTGGACGCCGGGATCAGCGGCGCCCTGATCGGCCCGAGCGCCTACTTCATGAAGTCGCCGCCCGTACAGTACCGTGATGAAGAGGCGCGGGAGATGGTCGAAGCGTTCATCCGGGAGACCGCTGCCCAGCGCGAGCGCTACCTCCCAGCCGAGAGTTGAGCGAAGCACGGCTCTGTAATCTGGGGCAGCGGGTCTCGCCCGCTGCCCTTTCGTCATCGAGGGCGCGGATCATGGGCGAGTCGAGCGGCCTCGCAGCGGCCATCCGGCTGAACCTGTCGTACGTGCTCCACGAGCCGTCGACGAGCCAGGCTACCGGCGCGCTGGTGCGGCAGGTACTCGCCAACCGGCGCCGGATCGCCGCTGCGACGAGGCGCCTGAGCATGCTCCCCGACCTCGCGCTGCTGACGCGCGTCGTGCCGAGAGATCCCCACCGGCTATGGGAGGTGCAGGCTGAGCCGCCTCACACGCTGCTGACGCTGCACCTCGGCGCGTGGCCCCTGCTCGGTCGGGTCGTCGCGCTCCACCTGGGCCAGCAGCAGCCACCGGCGGCGCTCTACCTCCTGGACGACGAGCCGGCAGGACATGGCCTCGACCTTTCCCTCTTCCGGGCGCCCGCGCGCCTCGCGCTGCCGCCCGCCGCACTCATCGGGAGACAGCGCTCCTGTTTTGCTACACTGGTGTTCCGCCCTGGCTGGCGCACGCTCCTGCTCGATCTGACTCCACTCGCTGCGGATCCGTTCGAGGCACGGGAGCAGTGGGTCGCCTCACTGGCCTCGGCGCTGGAAGCGGCCATCCGTGACTTCTGCGATCAGTGGCTCGGTATGCGTGCGCTCTGGGAGGTTCCAGCCGAACGGGCATTGCCGGAGTTCCGTGCGGAGGGGAGCTGAGCATGTGGCTGCTGTGGGCGATGCGAGCCGGCGCCCTGCTCACCCCGATCGTCCCCGCGCGAGCAGGCTACTGGATCTGCCGGGTGATCGGCCTGCTGGTCTACCTGGTCAAGGTGCGCACTCGCGCTGCCGTCCTCGACAACCTGCGCCACGTGGCTCCCAAGCGAGGCTGGTTTTGGCGGCAACGCCAGGCCGCTCGGGTATTCATTACCGCCACGATGAACTACTACGACCTCTTGCGCCTGCGCTCGGTCGACCGCGAGCGGCTGACCGAACTCATCGAGGTCTATGGCTGGCCACACCTCCAAGCTTCGCTCGCCCGCGGCAAGGGCGTCATCGTGCTGTCCGCCCATCTGGGGAACTTCAACGTGGTCGCGCAGTATCCAGCGGCCCTCGGGCTGCAGGCCGCCGTCATCGCCGAGCAGGTACACCCCCCAGAGCTCTTCCGGTACTTCACCCGGCTGCGATCGGCGATGGGCATCAGGGTGCTTCCACCAGGCGCTGGCTCGGTGCTGCCGATCCTGCGGCTCCTACGCCGCAACGGGCTCCTCCTCGTCGCCGGGGATCGCGATGTCACCGGCCACTCTCGGCGAGTCCACTTTTTCGATGCCCCGGCCTACCTGCCGGTCGGGCCGGTCGTGCTTGCCCTGCGGACGGGCGCGACGCTCCTGCCGGCCTACACCGTGCGGAGATCGACCCGGAAGTCGGTCGTCTTCATCGAGGCCCCGCTCGAGCTGGTGCGCACTGGCGACGAGGAACGCGACCTCGACGAGAATATGCGGCGTGTGGCGCGCGCACTGGAGCGGATGATCAGCGCCGATCCGGGCCAATGGTCGGTACTGCAGCGTGTCTGGCAACGGCCGCTCGAAGAAGTCGTTCCGCAAGGCGAAGCGATCGGCGAGATCCCGCCAGAGGTGGCGCAGCTCCCCATCGGGGAAGTCACCAGAGGCTGACCTCCCGCCTCCCCGTGCCAGCCCGTCACAACCGCGATTTCGGCACCACCAAGCCCAACGTGGTAGAATCAGGCTGTACGTCCTACGAGCTGGGCGACCGGCGAGGGAGTTGCAACCGTGGAGATTGGCCGAGTCGAACGGGTCAGCATCGACGACGAGATGCGGCGCTCGTATCTCGACTACGCGATGAGCGTCATCGTCCAGCGAGCGCTCCCCGACGTTCGCGACGGCCTCAAGCCGGTACAGCGCCGCATCCTCTACGGCATGCACGAGATGGGCTTGCGGCCCAACGCCAAGTACCGGAAGAGCGCTGGTATCGTCGGCGAGGTCTTGAAGTCGTACCACCCGCACGGCGACGCCGCAGTCTATGACGCGCTCGTCCGGATGGTGCAGCCGTTCTCGCTCCGCTATCCGCTGGTCGACGGCCAGGGGAACTTCGGCTCCATCGACGGTGACAGCGCGGCAGCCATGCGCTACACCGAAGCCCGCTTGGCTTCCATCGCCGAGGAGATGCTGGCCGATATCGAGAAGCAGACGGTCGACTTCGTCTCCAACTACGACGACAGCGCCCGGGAGCCGGTCGTGCTGCCTGCCCGCCTGCCGAACCTGCTGGTCAACGGCGCCTCCGGCATCGCGGTGGGCATGGCCACCAATATCCCACCGCACAACCTCGCGGAAGTCTGCGACGCGCTGGTCTATCTGATCGACCACCCCGAGGCAACCGTCGAGGAGCTGGTCACGATGCTGCCCGGGCCCGACTTCCCGACCGGCGGCGTCATCCTGGGCCGCGAAGGGATCCTGGCTGCGTACGCGACCGGGCGCGGACGGGTGGTCGTGCGCGCCCGCGCCCATATCGAGGAGGCTGCTCGCGGCAACCGGTTCGCGATCATCGTCACTGAACTGCCCTATCAGGTTAACAAGGCCGCGCTGATCGAGAAGATCGCCGAGCTGGTCAAGACCGGCCGCCTCGAGGGGATCCACGACCTGCGCGACGAGTCCGACCGCAACGGCATGCGCATCGTCATCGAGCTCAAGCGCGATGCCCAGCCCAGGACGGTGCTCAACAACCTGTTCAAGCACACCCAGCTCCAGACGACCTTCGGAGTCAACATGCTCGCGCTGGTGGACGGCACCCAGCCGCGCACGCTGACGCTGAAGCGCGCGATGCAGCTCTTCATCGAGCACCGGCAGGAGATCGTCCGGCGGCGCACCGAGTACGATCTGGAACATGCCCGGCGCCGCGCCCACGTGCTCGAGGGCTTGATGATCGCGCTCGACCACCTGGACGACGTCATCCGGACGATCCGCGAGTCGAGCTCGGCCGACGAGGCCCGGACGAACCTCATGTCGCGCTTCTCGCTGACCGAGATCCAGGCCAACGCCATCCTCGACATGCAGCTCCGTCGCCTGGCCGCGCTCGAGCGCCAGAAGATCGAAGACGAGTACCGCGACGTGCTGCGCAAGATCGCCGAGTTGGAAGCGCTGCTCGCCGACCCGTCCAAGATCCTGCGAGTCATCAAGCGGGAATTGGCCGAGCTCAAGGAGCGCTACGGCGACGCGCGTCGCACCGTGATCCAGGACGCCAGCGACGAGATGACCGAGGAAGACCTGATCCCCAAGGTCGACGTCCTGGTCACCATTACCGAGCGCGGGTACATCAAGCGAAACCCGAACGGCGCCTACCGGACGCAGCACCGAGGCGGCCGTGGGGTCAACGGGATCCATGTCCGCGACGAAGACCAGGTGCGCCACGTCGTCCACGCCACCACGCACGACGCGATGCTCTTCTTCACCAACCGCGGCCGGGTCTTCCAGCTTCCGGTGCACGAGATCCCCGATGCCGGGCGGAACGCGCGTGGCATCCCAGTGGTCAACCTGGTCAACCTCCAGCCCGGCGAGGAGATCACGGTGCTCGTCCCGGTGCGGGATTTCGCGGGCGCCACCTACCTGTTCATGTGCACGCGCCATGGACGGGTCAAGCGCACGCGGTTAGAGGAATTCAGCACGGTACGTTCCTCTGGCCTGATCGCGATCAGCCTGGAGGAAGGCGACGAGCTCTGCTGGGTGCAGCCGACCTCGGGCAAGGACGATGTGATCCTGGTCACTGCACAGGGGCAGGCGATCCGGTTCGCCGAAACCGATGTGCGTCCGATGGGTCGGGGAGCAGCCGGAGTGATCGGTATCCGGCTCGAGGAGGGCGACGAGGTGATCGCCGCCGAGGTAGCGCGCCCCGGGGCCGACCTGCTCATCGTCTCCCGTAACGGTTACGGGAAACGCACGCCGCTCGACGAGTTCCGTCGCCAGGGACGCGGCGGCAGCGGCGTCATTGCCGTAAAAGTGACGCCACAGACTGGGCCAGTGGCGGCTGCTCGCGTCATCAGCGGCCAGGGCACCATCGTTTTGATGAGCTGCCGAGGCAAGGTCATCCTTATCAGCTCCGATCAGGTACCGCAGCTCGGGCGGCTCGCCCGCGGCGTCAGCTTGATGCGCTTGCAGGACGGCGACGAGGTCGCCTCGCTCACCGTCGTCGAGTCCTCGGTCGAGCAGCATTTCCAGCCCGTTGGGGACACCGCCGAGTCGTCATAGCCCGAAGCCGCAGGCGGGGAGAAGGGAGCTTCTCAGTCCGAGACGGAGGTTCCCGAACCTCGCCGGTTTCGGCCACGCCGGCCTCGCCGCCGAGTCGACCGAGCGAGGGCGCTCTGGTGACCGGATGCACGGCCTTCCTGCCCCTCGACCGCGAGCATCACCACGCCGGCAAGCGAGAGCACCGTATGCACCAGTGGAACCGGAGCCGGCCGGGCAAACAGGGCCGCCAGCCCGCCGCTGAGTGCTCCGACCAGTGCCAGGTAGATAATGAGGCCAGCGAGTGCCAGCCATGGACGCGACGGCCTGGGGAGCGCCCAACCCACCGCCGTGATCACCCCTGCCATCAGGTAGATCCCGGCAAGCGCGACCAGAAGCGAGCGCGGATCACCCTGTCGTGCGCTCGGCATCAGGACGGCCACCTGCAGGGCGGAGGGCAGGAGGAGATAGCTTCGAAGCGCCGGTTCAGCGCTGGCGAGTCGCCGGCTCAGCACGAGCAGCCCCAGGACAGCAGCGCACAGCCCCAGGGCTGTCTCGAAGTAGAGTGACGCCTCAACCGCGGTAAGCGCGCGATCCTGCGTCGCCACGTAGGCGTTCATCGTGGCCAGGGGCATCACCAGGCCGAGCGTCCAGGCATCGGCGAGCCAGGCCGCCTGCCAGCCGGCTGGTAGCCCCCAACGACGCGACAGCCCGCCCACTGCGAGCGCAGCCAACAGCGCCGTCAGCGCGAGCGCGAGCGACGCTCGACCGGAGAGCCCCGCCAAAGCGCAGATCAGTCCGGCGAGCAACCGGCCAGACGCCATGCCGAGCCCCTGACCCAGGCCGGCCAGCGAGATCTCGGCCCTTGCCCGGCGCTGACGTCGCGCGGCCATCGAGGCCGCTCGTGACGGTGGTTCCCAGCGCTCTTCCACCCTGTCCTCGCCTTGCCTCACTCTTCCTCACCGCTTCCGTACCGCAAGCTCATCACGCCGATCCCGGCTCGTCAACTCGACCTGACCGCCGCTGTTCGGCGCGGCCTGGGAAACGTAGTAGGATTCCTTCACCGTGCCGGGACACTCGCGGTTCCCGGAAGATCGCCAGAGCGAGTCTGAAGTTCGGCTGCGCGAGGAAGGAGCAAGAGCACACGTGGCCCGTCTCGGCATCTTTGGCGGCACGTTCGACCCGATTCACTGCGGGCACCTGCTCATTGCCGAGGAGTTCCGCGAGCAGCTTCAGCTCGACCGCATCCTTTTCCTGCCCGCGGGCCAGCCACCGCACAAGATCGGCCGGACAATCAGTCCGGTGCGTCATCGACTGGCCATGCTCCACCTCGCGATCGCAGGCGAGCCAGCGTTCGGCATCTCGTATGTCGATGTGCAGCGCCCTGGCCCCTGTTACACGGCCGACAGCCTGGCTATCCTGCGCGCTCAGTTCCCTGGCGACGAGCTCTACTTTCTGATGGGCCAGGACTCCCTCGCCGATCTCCCCACCTGGCACGACCCGAACCGCGTCGCTGCCCAGGCGATCCTCGCTGTGGCCCTCCGCCCAGGCGTGACCATCGACCTGGAGCGGGTGATCGCCGCCGTCCCGGCCGCGCGCGGCCGGATCCGGCTCGTCAGCGCACCGCTCATCCAGATCGCCGCCAGCGATATCCGGCGGCGAGTCGCGGAGGCGCGCAGCATCCGTTACCACGTCCCCCGCGCCGTCGAAGACTATATCTACGCGCAGCGGCTGTATGTGCCTGCACCGGCCCCTTCGGCGGTCACGCCCGGTCACTAGCCGGCCTGGGTCTATGTGTATAATCGCGGCTGGCCTGCGAGCGGGCGGAGAGCGCGCTCAGGCCCGACGACCTCGACAGATGAGAGCGGTGTCGCTGTGCGGATCAAGCCCTGGCAAATACTGATCGTCATCCTGCTGTTGACTCTGGCTGCGGTCTGGGTCGATCTTCCTGGACAGTCTCTCGATCCTCTCGGCTGGAAAGCGGGCATCACCGTCCGGCAGGGGCTCGACCTGCAGGGAGGCATCCAGATCATCCTTGAAGCCCGCCCGCCGGCCGGCGTCGAGGTGACCCAGGACGTGCTGCAGGGCACCCGGGACACGATCGAGCGTCGCGTCAACGGGCTGGGCGTCAGCGAGCCGGTCATCCAGACGCGCGGGAGCAACCAGATCCTGGTCGAGCTCCCCGGCTATCGTGACCCCGAGCAGGCCGTCCGCGTCCTCCAGCGCACGGCACTGCTCGAGATTATCGACACCAACGGCCAGTACCTGGCGCCGGGCACCATCGTGAACACCACCGCCGGCCCGGCCAGCGACGTCCTGGGCACCGAGCCGACTCCGACCGCCGAACTGGCAGCCACGCCGACAGCCGGAGAGACGAGCACGCCTTCCGCCACGACGCCCCAGGCAGCAGGCACCCCCACGTCGGCGGAAAGCACACCGACGCCTGGTGCCACACCAGGGTCGGAGTCGACGCCGGTGACCGGTGGCTCGGCGGGGACGACCGCCAGCCCGACCCCCGAGGCAGCGGCGACGCCCACGCCGGCACCGACGCCGCAAGCCCAAGGGCCGGTCTATGAAACGATCATCACCGGCGCCGACCTGCAGGACGCCTACCCGACTACCGACCAGTTCGGCACGCTGGTCGTCGGCTTCGAGCTGAAGAGCGAGGCCACCCGGAAGTTCTGCGACTACACCAGCAGTCACGTCGGCTTCCCGATGTCGATCGTGGTCGACAAGCAGGTGATCAGCTCCCCGCGGATCGAGAGCGCGATCTGCGAAGGCCGTGGCATCATCACCGGGCTGAACGCGCAGGAGGTCAACGAGCTGGTGCTCCAGCTCAAGTCCGGCGCGCTCGCCGTGCCACTGGAGGTGGTGCAGAGCCGGACGGTGGGGCCGACGCTCGGGCAGGACTCGATCCACAAGAGCATCGTGGCCGGCTTGGTCGGGCTGGGATTGGTGGCCCTGTTCATGATCCTGTATTACCGCCTGCCGGGAGTCATCTCGGTCATCGCGCTCTTGATGTACACGTCCTTCGTGTTCGCCCTGTTCAAGCTCATCCCGGTGGTGCTGACGCTCCCGGGCATCGCTGGCTTCATCCTGTCGATCGGCATGGCGGTCGACGCCAACGTCCTGATCTTCGCCCGCTTGAGAGAGGAACTGCGGCTGGGGCGGACGGTCGCCCGGGCGATCGAGGAAGGGTTTGACCACGCCTGGCCATCGATTCGCGACTCGAACATCTCGACGATGATTACCTGCGCGATCCTGTTCTGGTTCGGCCGGTACGTGGGTGCTACGATCATCCAGGGCTTCGCGTTGACGCTGTTCATCGGCGTGGCGGTTAGCATGTTCACCGCCATCGTCGTCAGCCGCAACCTGCTGCGGGTACTGCTGACGAGCGGGCTGTTCCACAACCTCTGGTGGTTCGGCCTGGAACGGCGCCCAGTGGAGCCAGTAACCGCTGCGGGCGACTAGCGACGAGGAGACACGGCTCGGCACCATGCTCGATCTGGTCGGCAAGCGCTACTACTGGTTCCTGCTCTCGCTCCTCGTGATCGTGCCCGGGCTCATCTCGTTGACGCTGCACGGGCTCAACCTGAGCATCGACTTCACCGGCGGCACGCTCTGGGAGCTCCAGATGTCGCGCCCGGTGCAGCCCGGCGAGGTGCGGGACGTGCTCGCCGCCCACGGCTACCCCGACTCTATCGTCCAGACCTCGCAGGACAACATCGTCTTGATCCGGATGAAGGAGCTGAAGGAGGGCTCGCCGCAGAAGGCCGAGCTGGCCACCGCGCTGCGCGAGCGCTTCGGCGACTTCACGGAGCTGCGCATCGAGTCGGTGGGGCCGACGCTCGGCACCGCCATCCGCAACCGCGCCGTCCTCGCCGTGGCGCTGGCCTCCCTGGGCATCCTCGGCTATATCGCCTGGGCGTTCCGCAACACGAACAACCCGTTCCTTTACGGCATCGCGGCGATTATCGCCATGCTCCACGACGTCGCGGTCGTCGTCGGCACGTTCTCGATCCTCGGTTGGCTGCGCGGTATCGAGGTCGATGCGCTCTTCGTCACGGCCCTCCTGACGATTATCGGGTTCTCTGTCCACGATACGATCGTCGTCTTCGACCGAATCCGGGAGAACC
This sequence comes from Thermomicrobiaceae bacterium, assembly GCA_014874455.1. Lineage (GTDB taxonomy): Bacteria > Chloroflexota > Chloroflexia > Thermomicrobiales > Thermomicrobiaceae > Thermalbibacter. Next base: position 49,968 of record JADBJL010000076.1, on the reverse strand, counting down.
TCGGGCGCCGGGCTGCGCCGACATTCGAAGAGGTCGTGAACTACAGCGTCGTCCAGACGCTTGTCCGTTCGCTCAATACGTCGCTCACTGTGGTGTTTACCTTGCTTGCGCTCTTCCTGTTCGGCGGCGAGACGATCCGGTACTTCGTCCTCGCGCTCCTGATCGGGATCGTCAGTGGTACCTACTCGTCGATCTTCAACGCCAGCCAGATCCTGGTCGTCTGGGAGAACCGGGAGCTGCATCGGTTCCTGGCCCGGCTCCGCGGCCAGCGGCAGCATGTCCCCGCCTAACCTCATAGGAGGCGCGCCATGACCAGGCGCCTGCGCATCGGCGTCATCGGCGGCGGCATCGCCGGCCTGACCGTGGCGTATCGTCTCCTGCAACAGGGCCACCAGGTCACGCTGTGGGAGCAGAACCGCCAGCTCGGGGGACAGGCAGCCGCGTTCCCCGTCGCTGGGACGGCGCTCGAGTACTTCTACCACCATCTCTTCCTGAGCGACCGGGACATCGTCGCGCTGATAAACGAGCTGGGTATCGGTGATCGGCTGCTCTGGCTTCCGTCGAGGGTCGGCTTCTATGCCGGGGGCCGGATCTACCCGCTCGCGAGCGCGCTGGACGTGCTGCGGCTCGCGGTCGTTCCCGTCCATGACCGCCTGCGGCTGGGCCTGGTGACGTTCTACCTCCAGCACGTCAAGGATTGGCGCAAGTTCGAAGAGGTGACCGCCGCCGAGTGGCTGCGGCGAGCGATCGGCCAGCGCGCTTTCGAACGCGTCTGGGGCCCCCAGCTCCACGCCAAGTTCGGGCCCCGGGCTGGCGAGGTCTCGATGGCCTGGTTCTGGAACAAGATCTACCTGCGTACCCAGTCGCGTGAGTCGCTCTTCAAGCCCGAGCGACTGGGGTATATCCAGGGGAGCTTCAACGTGCTGATCGACCGGCTGGCCGAGGCGATCCGCGAGCTAGGCGGCGAGATCAGGGCTGGTGTCGGTACGGCGGCGATCTGGCGCGATGACGACGAATGGGTCGTGCGCGATACCGAGGGGGTCGAGACGTGGCAGGACGCGCTCGTGGCAACGATCCCCTCACCGCTTTTCGCCCGGCTCTTCCCCGAGTTGCCCGACGACTACAAGGCCAAGCTCACCGGAACCGTCTACCAGGCTGCAGTGACCTTACTCCTCCAGTCGCGGCACGCCCTCAGCGACATCTACTGGCTCAACATCGGCGACCCGAATGTGCCGTTCACCGGGATCATCGAGCACACGAACTTCATCGGGCCGGAGCACTACCAGGGCTGGCACTTCATCTACGTCAGCAAATACGTCGAGCAGAGCCACCCATACCTAGCGATGAGCGACGAGCAGGTCTTCCAGGAGGCGATCCCGCACTTGCGCAAGATCAACCCGAACTTCTCGGCGGAGTGGGTCGAACGGTACTGGGTCTTCCGCGAGCGGGCGGCCCAGCCGATCATCCCGATACGCTATTCAGGCCGCATCCCGGAGCACCGGACGCCCCTACCCGGGGTCTACCTGGCCAACACCGCGCAGATTTACCCCGAAGACCGCGGCACCAACTACAGCGTGCGTATCGGTAACCGCGTGGCCGAGCTGGTGCGTGAAGACATCCAGCTCGGCCGGCTCCCGCTGGCCGCGACCGGGGTCTCGACGCGGGACTGAACGGAGCACGTCCCATCGCGTGCGGTCACGAGGCGTGAGCGGCTCCACCCCCGCCTTGACGCGTCAGAACCGATCTCGTAACGTCGGTTGGCCATATCGACTGGCCAGCGTTGGCAGCGTGACATGTCGGAGTAGGAGCGATGAAGTACCACGTAACGCCCGCGGGCAAGAAGCTGGTCACCCTGATCCCCGGCGACGGCGTCGGGCCAGAGGTCGTCGAGTCCGCCCGCCGGATCGTCGAGGCGACCGGGGTGCCGATCGAGTGGGATGTGCGACGCGCCGGAGCCAGCGTGTTCCGGGAAGGCATCGCCAGCGGGGTGCCGGACGACACGATCGCGTCGATCCAGCGTAGCCGGGTTGTCCTCAAAGGGCCGCTCGAGACGCCGGTCGGGTACGGCGAGAAGAGCGCGAACGTCACCCTGCGCAAACTGTTCGAGGCGTTCGCCAACGTCCGGCCGGTACGAGAGCTGCCGACGATCCCGACGCCGTATCGCGGGCGCGGCATCGACCTGGTGATCGTGCGCGAGAATATCGAAGACCTGTACGCCGCGATCGAGTACCGTGAAACGCCGGGCGTCTGGAACGCAGCGAAGCTGATCTCGTACAAGGGGAGCGAGAAAGTCATTCGCTTCGCCTTCGAGCTGGCCCGCGCCGAAGGTCGTCGCGTCGTCCACGGCGCGACCAAGTCCAACATCCTGAAGCTGACCGAGGGCAGCTTCAAGCGCATCTTCGAGGAGGTGGCCCGCGAGTACCCGGACATCGAGGCGTCGCACATTATCATCGATAACTGTGCCCACCAGCTCGTCAAGCAGCCCGAGCAGTTCGACGTGATCGTGACGACCAACATGAACGGCGACATCATCAGCGACCTGGCATCCGGGCTGGTCGGCGGGCTGGGCTTCGCGCCATCGGCCAACCTGGGTCACGGCATCGCGATCTTCGAGCCGGTGCACGGCTCAGCGCCCAAGTACGCCGGCAAGAACGTGATCAACCCGACCGCCATGATCCTGACCGCCGTCATGATGCTCCGCTACCTCGACGAATTTGAGGCCGCCGAGGCGATCGAGCAGGCGGTGATCGTCACGCTGGAGGAGGGGAAGACGCTCACTCGCGACGTCGTCGGCGACGAGCGCGCGGCGAGGACGACCGAGGTCACCGACGCGATCATCGCCAACCTCGGACGCCGCTCGGCGACGTGGCAGCCGCGCGCCTACCGCCCGATCGAGCTGCCGCCGGTGAAGCCGGAGCCTGACGTCGTCAAGGTCTCGTCGCGGAGCCTGGTCGGGGTCGATGTCTACCTCGAAGCAGCGGATATGCCAGAGACACTCGGGCCGGCGCTCGAGCAGCTCGCCGGCAACACGCCCTTCCGACTGCACCTCATCTCGAACCGGGGACTCCAAGTCTACCCACCGACCGGAGCGACGACGGATTACGTCGACCACTGGCGCTGCCGGTTCCTGGCGCGCTCGGTGGACGCTCGCGTGACCGACGCTGAGATCTTCCAGCTCGTGTCACGGATCGGCGAGCGCTATCCCTGGTTCCGGATCCAGCGCCTGCTCGAGTTCGACGGGGAGCCCGGTTTCACCAAGGCGCAGGGCGAGGACTGAGCCGTGGAGGTCGATCGAAAGCAGTTCATCCTTCCAGGGCAGAGAGCGAAAGGATGTGCAACCAGCAATGCAGGGCGAGCCACCACGCCTTCCAGATGGTGAGCGGGTGCCTGACCGCCCACTCGTCGGCGTGATTATGGGCTCCCGATCGGACTGGGAGACGCTGTCCCACGCCGCCGCCACCCTGGAGCAGCTCGGCATCCCGCACGAGGTGCGGGTCGTCTCGGCACACCGGACGCCGGATCTGCTCTTCGAGTACGCCTCCTCGGCGGAGGGGCGCGGCCTGGAGGTGATCATCGCCGGCGCCGGCGGCGCCGCCCACCTCCCGGGGATGGCCGCGTCCAAGACAGTGCTGCCGGTGCTGGGCGTGCCGGTGCAGTCGCACGCGCTGCATGGGCTGGACTCGCTGCTCTCGATCGTCCAGATGCCCGCTGGGGTACCCGTCGGCACGCTGGCGATCGGGCGGGCTGGAGCGATCAACGCCGCGTTGCTGGCCGCTGCCATCCTCGGCGCGAAGTATCCAGCCATCCGGGAGGCGCTGCGCCGCTACCGGGAGGCGCAGACGCGCGCCGTGCTCGAGCATCCCGATCCGCGGGACGGTGCCTAGATTCGTGGAGGACGGATGAGGATCGGCATCCTGGGTGGCGGGCAGCTCGGCCGCATGCTGGCGCTGGCCGGCTACCCGCTGGGCCTGCGCTTCCGTTTCCTCGACCCAGCACCCGACGCTCCGGCCGGCCAGGTGGGCGAGCTGGTGGTGGGCGCCTACGACGATCCTGAGGCGCTTCGGACGTTCGTCGAGGGGGTGGATCTGGTCACCTACGAGTTCGAGAACGTGCCAGCTACCGCCGTCGAGTGGCTCACCGGCCAGGTGCCTGCCTACCCTCCGCCGCGCGCGCTCGAGATCGCACAGGATCGGCTCTCCGAGAAGCGCCTGTTCGAGGCTTGCGGCATCCCGGTGCCGGCCTATGCCCCAGTGGGGAGCGAAGATGAACTCGAGCGCGCCCTGGCGTCGATCGGCCTGCCTGCGCTCTTGAAGACGCGTCGGCTGGGCTACGACGGCAAGGGCCAGGCGCGTATCGAGGATCGCGCGACGGCCTCAGCGGCCTGGCGACAGCTCGGCGGGGTACCCTGCCTTCTCGAACAGCTCGTGCCCTTCGACGGTGAGGTCTCGGTGCTGGCGGCGCGGGGCCGCGACGGCTCGACAGTCGTCTATCCCCTCGTCGAAAACGAGCACCGCGAGGGTATCCTCTTCTGCTCGCGCGCTCCGGCCCGCTTGGACAACTGCCGCCTCCAGGAGATGGCCGAAGCCTACGCGCGCGGGGTGCTTTACGAGCTCGACTACACCGGCGTGCTGGCCATCGAGTTCTTCGTCGTGGGCGGCGAGTTGCTGGCCAACGAGATGGCGCCCCGCGTGCACAACTCCGGCCACTGGACGATCGAGGGAGCGGAGACCAGCCAGTTCGAGCAGCACCTTCGGGCTATCCTCGGGCTGCCCCTAGGCGAGGTCAATCCCCGCGGCTACGCCGGCATAGTGAACCTGCTGGGCAGCGTGCCGCCGCTCGAGACGCTGCTGCGCGTGCCTGGCGCCCACGTCCATGTCTACGGCAAGGCACCGCGCCCGCGCCGCAAGCTCGGCCACGTGACCGTCCTCGCGGCCAACGCCGAGGAGCGCGAGCGCCGGCTCGCCCGGCTCCTCGAAGTCATCGAGCATGCGGGCGAGCCGCTTCCCCGAGCGTAGCCGGTGCGACTCGCTGGCTGCGGGTCGATCCCGCGTCCGTCCGGCCCCCCGAAGCGTAGCCGGGAGCAGCCGGTGATCGGTACCGGCGGGCGTCGCCCCCGGTCAGACCCGCCCGCCACCCCTGGACTGTAGCTGAATCCGAGACGGCCAGTAATACTTCCGCGCACGAAAACGCCGTCGATCCCGGCTCGCCGCGGGCCGTGAGATCGGCGGCTGTCATCGTCGCGACTGCTCAATTATGCCGTATGCTCGCTGCGCATTGATGCTCGCGCACCTTCAAGTGCGGCACAGCGGTGCAGCCGCCACCACCAGCGCTCAGGAGGAAGATCATCTCGAGCAACGACCCACGGGAACCGGCGGATGAGGTGCTCGCGCATGGCTAGTAAGCGCTCATCTGCCTCTCTCAGCATGCGTACCTGTTCTGATGTCGGCTGCTGGCCCTGCATGAGGAAGTCATGCACGTAATCTCGGTAGCTGAGCGTATACATGACTTCCTCGGTCTCCTCATCAGTCGGCAGATACTCGAGGAGCTCAGCGTACCGTTCAATGGCGAAGGCCAAGTCGATGGGCACGCTCTGTCACCTCCACCAAGTGACCGCGAAGATCGAGCCAACCGTCGATGCGCTCGACCGGGATCACTGTACGAATCCGACCGCTCCTTGTTACCACCGTAAGCATAGCACCTCCACTGATGAGCGAAGCCATGAAGACGTAGGTCACCCGACCGTCGGCAGGCTCGATCCCTGTAAACAGCCGCTCCCACGACCTAAGGGCCAGGTGACTCAGTTCGGAGAGATCGCTTGGTGCGAGCCCGTAGCCGAGGACTGCCTCAAAGTCTCTCCAGTGCTTCCTCGCGTGCTCGCGCAGGGCGCTCATACGCCACCGGGCCGACTGATGCTCCAACACCTCCGCCGCGAACTCCTCATCGCTGAGCGCTGCAAGCTGGTGGATCCGTAGACGACGAAGATCCTCGAACCGGCCGCCACCAGCGATCGGCGGCATCTCTCCTCCGGCCATCCCCCGTCCCAGCAATCACCTAGCCACTGCCATTGCCTACCGTTTCCGCTCGCTTTCGGCCGAGCCTGATGGGCGGGCCGAGGATCGCTGCCATGCCGGTTGGCTCACTCGAGCCGTCCTGAACCAGCTCGCGAGGTATGCTCCTGCATTGCCCCGGCCGCAGCCACCTGCTCGGTCGCGATCATGTCCTCGGCGTCGCAAGCAATGGCGTCATTCCCGGATACCGCCTGCCGTCGAGCTCCTGCAGCCCACAGAAACAGCCGAGCCCGGTGACGAAGACGCCTCCCCTGTCGCCAGGGGCTCGGCGAGATGCCGATCGAGTTCGCCGAGACCCTGCTCGATCCGCAGCGCGGTTCCGTCCGGTTGCGGCCTGGCTCTCGCGATACGGGAACGCGCGATGAAACCGCTCAGCCCTTGCTTACGTCCAGGACGGCGTGCGCAGGACGGCCCCTTCGGAGGCCGAGCTGACCAGTGCGGCATAGCGCGCGAAGACGCCATGCGTGAACCGCGGCGGCGGAGGCGTCCACTGCGCGCGGCGCTGGGCAAGCTCCGCGTCCGGCACCTCGAGGTCGAGCCGCCGACCCTCGATATCGATCGTGATGGTGTCACCGTCGCGGACGAGCGCGATCGGGCCGCCCAGCGGGGCTTCCGGCGCCACGTGGCCGATCATCAGTCCCTTGGTACCGCCGGAGAAGCGGCCATCGGTAACCAGCGCTACCTCCGGCCCCAGCCCCTCGCCGACGAGCGCGGCGGTCACGCTGAGCATCTCCCGCATGCCTGGCCCGCCCTTCGGCCCTTCGTAGCGGATGATGACCACGTCGCCAGGCCTGATCTGCCGATCGAGCACAGCCCGCAGCGCGTCCTCCTCCGTGTCGAACACGCGGGCCGGGCCGCGGAAATACGTCTGCTCGGTGCCGGCGAGCTTGAGCACAGCCCCGTCCGGCGCCAGCGAGCCACGGAGGATGACCAGCCCACCGTGCGGCTTGAGCGGCTTGGCTGGGTCGTAGACCACCGGCTGGCCTGGGGCTTCAGTGGCGTCGGCCACCGTCTGGGCGAGTGTCTGGCCGGTCACCGTCATCGCCGATCCGTCGACCAGCCCGGCATCGAGGAGCCGCTTGGTCACCAGCTTGCTGCCGCCGGCCTTGTAGAGGCTCCAGGCCACGTACTTGCCCCAGGGCTTCAGGTCGGCGATCACCGGCGTGCGCCGGCTGATCTCGTCGAAGTCCTCGAGCTTCAGCTCGATGCCGACCTCGCGCGCGATGGCGATCAGGTGCAAGATCGCATTGGTCGAGCCACCCGTCGCCGCCACCGCCGCAATCGCGTTATCGAACGAGGCTTTCGTGAGGAAGTCCCTCGGCGTGCGCCCGGCTCGCACCACCTCCATGAACCGCCGGCCGGCCTCTCGCGTCGCCTCCGCTTTCTCCGGCGCAACGGCCGGGATGGCGTTGTAGCCCATCGGCGACAGCCCGAGCACCTCCAGCGCGATCGACATCGTGTTGGCCGTATATTGCCCGCCGCAGGCACCCGGCCCGGGGATCGCGTGGCGCTCGATCTCGCGCAGCTCCTCGTAGCTGATCTTGCCCGCGGCGTAGGCACCCACGGCTTCGAACACCTCGACGATGGTCAGCTCGCGGCCGCCCCACTGGCCGGGCGCGATCGATCCACCGTAGAGCACCATCCCCGGCACGCCGGAGCGGATCACGCCCATCGCGCCGCCGGGAATCGTCTTGTCGCACGACACCAGCGCGACGACTGCGTCGAACTGGTAGCCGTGCGCCATCAGCTCGATCGAGTCGGCGATGACCTCCCGGCTGATCAGGGAGGCTTTCATCGCCTGCGTCCCCATGCTGATCCCGTCGTTGACCGCGACAGTGTTGAACTCGACCGGGACGCCGCCGGCCTCGCGGATCCCCTCGCGCAGGTGCTGCGCTAGCTCCCGCAGGTGGTAGTTGCACGGCATCGCGTCCGTCCAGGTGTTGGCGATCGCGACGATCGGCTTCTCGAAGTCCTCGTCGGTGAACCCCACAGCCCGGAGCATCGCCCGGGCCGGCGCCCGCTCGATCCCGTGGGTGATCAACTCGCTGCGCATCCGAGCCCTTCCTCCTGTCACCTCGCTGGCATACCTCGCCGGTGGCATTGTACCCTGCCCCCAGGCAGACGAGCCTGTGCTGATGTGCCTGAGAATCCGGCAGCTTGCATCGTGGCCGCCTGGTCACTACCATGAGGCGGCACTGCTCGGCCTCGTGTGAGCCATGACGGGCCGGAGCGCTGACATACGGAGGGAGCGGAGCGTGACGCCCTCGACGGTCGTGCTGGTGATCCTCGATGGCTGGGCTATCGGGCCGGACTACCCCGGTAACGCGATCCTGGCCGCCGGGACACCGGTCATGGATCGACTCCAGGCCAGCTACCCGATGACGACGCTCCGCTGCTCGGGACTGGACGTCGGGTTACCCGACGACCAGATGGGCAACTCCGAGGTCGGCCACCTCAACCTCGGGGCCGGCCGCATCGTCTACCAGCTCATCACCAAGATCGACCTGGCGATCGAAGACGGCACGTTCTCCCAGAACCCGGCGCTGCTGGCCGCGGTCGAGCGGGCGTGCCAGCCCGGCCGGACGCTTCACCTCCTCGGTCTGATCGGCGACGGCGGAGTCCACAGCCACCAGCGGCACCTTGAGGCGCTCCTGGAACTCGCTGCCCGTCACCGGCTCGAGCGCGTGGCCGTCCACGCCTTCACCGACGGGCGTGACACCGAGCCGACCTCCGGCCTCGGCTTCCTGCGTCGTCTGCTGGCCCACATGGAGGAACTCGGCACCGGCTACGTGGCCAGCGTCTGCGGCCGCTATTACGCCATGGATCGAGACAAGCGCTGGGATCGCACGAAGCGCGCCTACGACGCCATCGTCTGCGGCCAGGGCCCGACCGCGACCGACCCGCTGGCCGCGATCCAGCAGTCGTACGAGCGTGGGATCACCGACGAGTTCATCGAGCCGGTCGTCATCGTCGGCCCAGATGGCCGGCCCCGCGCGCCGATCGCCGACGGCGACGCGGTCGTCTTCTTCAACTTCCGCGCCGACCGCGCGCGCCAGCTCACCCAGGCGCTTACCGATGCCAGCTTTGCGGCGTTCGAGCGCTGCCGCGTCCCGCGTGAGCTGGTGATGGTCACGCTGGCCGAGTACGAACCCGACTTCCCGGTATTGGTCGCTTTCCCGACCGAGAACGTGCGCCGGCCGCTGGCCGAAGTGGTGAGCGACGCCGGCCTGCGCCAGTTTCACACTGCCGAGACCGAGAAGTACGCCCATGTCACCTACTTCTTCAACGGCGGGCGCGAGGAGCCCTTCCCTGGCGAGGATCGCAAGCTGGTTCCCTCGCCGAAGGTGCCGACCTACGACCTCAAGCCGGAGATGAGCGCGCCGGGCGTGACCGAGGCTGCCCTCGAGGCGATCGCGAGCGGGCAGTACGCGTTCGTGCTCATCAACTATGCCAACCCCGATATGGTCGGGCATACCGGCGTCTTCGAAGCCGCCGTCCGTGCCGTCGAGTGCGTGGACGAGTGCCTGGGGCGGATCGTCGAGGCCACGCTGGCGCGCGGCGGCGCGGTAGTCGTCACCGCTGACCACGGCAATGCCGACGAGATGCTGATCCCGGGCACGAACGAGGTCTGGACAGCTCACACCAAGAACCCGGTGCCCTTCGTGATCGTGACTCCGGGCGACTCCCCTTATCGGCACTCCCGGCTGCGCGCTGGCGGGCGGCTGGCCGACGTCGCGCCGACGGTGCTCCAGATCCTGGCCCTCCGGCAACCGGAGGAGATGACGGGTCAGAGCTTGATCGAGGGTTGAGCGCGCCTACTGGAGCGGTAGCGGCGATTGCAGCCAGGCCGGCTCCTGGCTCACCTCCAGTTCCACCACCCACTTGACCCAGTGGTAGCCGCGGTAGCCAGGCGCTACCAGCCGCAGGGGGAAGCCGTGCGCGGCAGAGAGCGGCTCTCCCTCGACGTGCGTCGCCAGCAACAGCTCGCCAGCTCGGGAGAGCGGGAAACGGCGGCTGTAGCCGGTCGCTGAGCGCACGACCAGGCTGCGCGCTCCCTTCCCAGTGCCCGCCTGATCGAGTACGGCCTCCACCGGCACACCAGACCAGCGCTGTACGGTGTACCAGCCGCCGGTGCAGTCGAGCAGCGCCTGGTGGGAACCGGCGCGCAGCGCCAGCACCTCATCGTAGGAGAGCACCAGCTCGCGCTCGACCAGCCCGGTGACGCGCAGCCGCCAGCCTGCCGGGTCGAGGCGCAAGACCGGGTCACTCAGCCAGTTGGTGACCGGGTGCGCGTTCCCCTGGAAGCTGCCTTCCTCCCGGGAGCCGGTAAAGCGGCGCCGGGCACCGGAGAGCCGGGCGGCTGCCGCGGTGGCCTCCTGCGCACGCCAGAGCACGAAACCGGCGGCGAGCAGGCCCAGGTAGCGCAGCGCGGCCCGGCGGCTCGCCAGATCGACCCGGCGCGGGCGTGGCCAGCGCATCGCGGCGTGCAGCGCGATCAGTGGTGCCAGCGCCAGCGAGACGGCGACATGCAGGCTCAGACCAGTCCAGTTTCCGAGGAGCGGCACGCTCAGGCGCGGCAGCCCGGTCGTGGCCCAGAGCAGGCCGGTTCCGAGCGATGCGAGGAACATGACCCCCACCAGCGCCGAGAAGGCGGTTCCCGGCGTCAGCCCATGGCGCCGGTAGGAACGGACGACGATGCCCCACTTCCAGCAGAGCAGGCAGGCGAGGCCCCACCCGCCGACCCGGTGCAGCCAGAACACCCACTGGCCGCTTTGCTGCCCGACGAGAAAATTGCCGACACCGCTCGCCAGCTCGAGCACAAGCAGGATCAGGATGGCCAGGTTCACGAAGCGCGCGCTCATCGCCCGAGCTCTCACCGGGGCTACAGCGATCCCGCTACCGCCGCCTCCGGCGGGCGCGGTCGGATCCTCGTGGATGCACCTCAAGTATGCGGTGACGAGCCCCGCGTACCCGGACTCCCCGCACAGACCGGGTGCCAGTGACGCCTCCAGCTCGCGCGGTGAGCTGCGCGCACGCCCAGCACGCCTGACCCGGTCAGCGAGTCACCATCAGCCCGAGGATGGAGCCGGCTTCTCGGATCGCCTCGCGCGCGGCGGTAAGGTCATAGCCCTCGTCGCCCGAACGGATCGTCACCTCCGCCATCTCACGGAGTACCTGGATCGCGCGAGGAGTATCCAGGTCGTCCGCGACCGCTCGGACAAAGCGCTCGACCATCGGCGAGAGATCGAGCGTCCGGCCTGAACCACCGGGGTGATTGACTGCCTGCCGGAGCTGCTTGACCAGCGGCTCGAAGCGCGCCGGGCCATCGTCCTCGTACTCGAAGGGCGTGCGGTAATGGTGGCTCAAGAGGTAGAGCCGGATAGCATCGCCGGTCTGCCGCCGCAGTACGTCCCGAACCAGCACCAGGTTGCCCAGCGACTTGCTCATCTTGGCACCTTGGTACTCGACCATCCCGACGTGTACCCAGAAACGCGAGAACGGCCGCTGGCCGGTCACGCCCTCCGACTGGGCGATCTCGCTCTCGTGGTGGGGATAGATCAGGTCGTAGCCACCGCCGTGGATGTCGAGCTGTGGCCCCAGGTACTTGACGGCCATGGCGCTGCACTCGATGTGCCACCCTGGCCGGCCTGGCCCCCATGGGCTCTCCCAAGCCGGCTCGCCCGGCTGCGCCGCCTGCCAGAGAATAAAATCGAGCGGGTCTTCCTTCCGCGGATCGGTCGGATCAGCACCCCGCTCGGCCGAGAGCTGGATCATCTCCTCGCGGCTACAGCGACACAAGTGGCCATAGTCGGGATCGCTGGCGACCCGAAAATAGACGTTACCGTCACGGACGTAGGCAAACCCCTCTTCCAGCAATGACTGCACCATCTGGACGATCATCGGGATCTCCTCGGTCGCCCGCGGATAGACCGAGGGGAACAGGACGTTCAGTCCGTTGAGGTCTTCCTGGAATTGCCGGATGTACCGGTCGCCGAGGCGATCCCACGGTTCGCCGACTTCGCGAGCCTTGCGCAGGATATCGTCATCGATATCGGTGACGTTCTGCACGTACTTGACGCGCCAGCCGAGATACTGGCAGAAACGGTTGATCACGTCGAAGGTCAGGTACGTCATGGCGTGACCCATGTGCGTGGTATCGTAGGGCGTCACGCCGCACACGTACATGCGAACCGTCTTCCCGTCGGCTGGAGCGAACGGCTCGACTCGACCCGTCATCGAGTTATAGAGTTGCACGCCCCCTCCTCGGCTCCTGGATCTCGCCCGGCAACCGCCACTCGACACGCCGTATGCTACCACTCCGGCCACAACAACGAGCCAGCCGCTGGTGCTATTCCCAGGCTAGCGGCCGTCGCACCATTCCAACTTGCTCATCCAGCCGGAGGCCGTCATACTACCGCGACGAGACGACGAACGCCGAGCGTGTGAGAGGAGGATGGGATGCCGGCCGGGGTTGGACAGCCAGCGCCTGATTTCACCCTGCCGAGCAGCACGGGTGAGCGGGTCACGCTGAGCGAGGTGCTCAAGCAGCGGATCGCCGTACTCGCCTTCGTGCACTTCGCCTTTACCAGCGGCTGAGGAGACGAGCTGGCCCAGTTGGGTGCCAGGCTGGACGAGATCCGCGAACTCGGCGCCGAGGCTTTCGGCATCAGCGCTGACAGCCACTTCGCCCTGGCGGCTTGGGCCAGGGAGCGCGGGTTTACCTACCCACTGCTGAGCGATTGGAGCCGGGAGGTCATCGCCGCCTACGACGTCAAGCTCGACGAGCTGGCCGGCTACCGCGACGTCCCCGACCGCGCCATCATCATTGTCGACCGCGATGGCACCGTCGCGTACCGCGATCGCGTCCCGCATCCACGCGAGCTGCCGGACGTCACCGCCGCGCTCAAGCGACTGCGCGAGCTGGCAGGACGGGCCTGACATGCACCTGCACGTCGTCGAGATCGCGCAGCGCGGCCGGCCCGACCACCTCGGTTCGGAGCTCGAGGCGCTGCGCCAGGTCGTGCTGGAGGAAGCCGGATTCGACCCGCCCGAGATCCGCACGGTGCAGGTGCCGCCAGCAGCAGCGCCGGACGACCCGATCGCCTTTCTGGCCCTGCAGGGCCGCGAGATCGCCGATGCGGTCACGCCCGGCGCCAGCGTTGGGCTGCCGGTACTGGTGGTGGGCGGGAACTGCACCTGTCTCCCCGGCGTCATCGGCGGGCTCCAGCACGGCCTCGGCCCGGCAACCCGCATCGGGCTGGTCTGGTTCGATGCCCACGGCGACTTCAACACGCCGCAGACGACGCTCAGCGGGATGCTCGGCGGTATGCCGGTGGCGGTGAGCGCCGGGCTCTGCTATCCCGAGTGGCGCGAGGGCTCGCGCCAGGTCGCCCCCTTGCCGACCGACCGCATCGTCATGGTCGATGTCCGCAACCTCGACCCCGACGAGGAGCGGCTCGTCCGCTGGACAGGCGTGACGGTGGTGCCGGTTGAGGCTGAACAGGTGGCGACAGCTTCTCGCCGGCTCGCGGAGCGGGTCGACCTCATCTACCTCCATGTCGACCTCGACGTGCTCGACGCGACATTGGTGCCGACCCACCGCACGCGAGAGCCTGGCGGGCCGGACGTCGCTCGGACGCTGGACGCGATCCGCGCAGTTGTAGACACGGGCAAGGTAGGAGCGGTCGGGCTGGTCTCGGTCTACGCGGAGGGTGAGGGCGGGGAGACTACCCTGCGCTCGGCGACAGAGCTGCTGCGCGGCTGCCTGCGGCTCTGGCGAGAGGCAGCCGGTCAAGGTTCTCGAATCTCGCGCGGCCGGTAGCCTAACCCGGTGATCGCGTCCAGGAGCTGGTCGCGACTGACCGCTTGAGGGTTGTAGCGCACGACGAGCCGGTCACGGTTGATGTCGGCTTCGGAACCGGTCACCCCTGGCAACGTGCGGATTTGGGCCGCGACCGCAGCCGCGCACACCGATCAGGTGAACCCCATCCCCTCGAGCACCAGCGTCCGGCTGCTGGTCGCGGCGGCCGGCGGAGTCGCCGTGACGCTGGCTGAGCCGCTCGCATGGCGCCCGATGAGTCCGCTCCGCACGCTGCTCGCCACCAAGAGGACAGCGAGCAGCACGGCGGCCAGCCCGAGCGTCGCAAACCAGAGCGTGTGTCGGCCAGCCAAGTGGTGACGCATCGAGCACTCCTCGTCAGCTACGCGGCGACAGCCTCCGGTGGCGCTACGCCCGTACGCGCAAGCTCTCCGTAGCCGGAGCGCTCTCCTAGGCAGCGAGCGCCGGCAAGACGCGCTCGATCAAGCGGGCCAGGAGCGGGGCTGCCCGCTTGCCCGCCTCCAGCACCTCCTCGTGCGACGGCACGGTTGCCTCTTCGGGCACTGCGCGGTTCGTGATCACCGAGAGTCCGAGCACTCGCAGCCCCAGGGCCCGCGCCATCACCACTTCCGGCGCGGTCGACATCCCCACCGCATGGGCGCCCAGCAGGCGCAGCATCCGGAGTTCCGCCGCTGTCTCAAAGGACGGGCCGGCGACCATCGCGTAGACGCCTTCGTACAGGGAGATCCCTAGCTCGACCGCGGCCCGCCGGGCCAGATCCCGCAACTGCGGGTCATAGGCATCGCGCATGGAGACGAACTCGACCGCCGATGGCGCAAGCGGCGGGATCAGCGGGCTCTGGCCGGCCAGGCCCGGCAGGAAGAGGTGATCATTGATCAGCATCAGGTCTCCCGGCTGCAAGCGCGGGTCGAGGCCTCCGGCGGCGTTGGTCACGACCAGCACGCGCGCGCCGCTCCCTTGCAGTGCCAGAACCGGCGCCGCCACCTCGGTAGCCGGTAGTCCCTGGTAGAGGTGGTAGCGCCCGAGGAAGACCAGCACCGGCACACCAGCCCAGGAGCCGACCAGGAGCTCACGCGCCTGCCCGCCGACCGCTGGCGCGGAGATCCCCAGCACCTCGTCCATCGAGTCCCGTCGCACCACCTGGACGCGCTCCGCCAGGTCACCCAGCCCCGAGCCGGCGATCAGGGCCACCGCGGGCCGTATTCCCGCCTCGGTGAGCAGAGATGCGAGGCGACGAGCCGCGACAGCACGCGAAGGTCGACGCATGTCTTCACGCTCCATCGGCCGGGCCTATGCTGAAGGAGCCTCCGATGCTTGCGCCTCAGCGCCCCACGCGCTGGTCAGGTGCAGTTGATCGAGCACGCGGCGCGAAGCCAGCTCGCGACCGAGGATGTGCCGGGTGTAGACGACGAGCGCCGACTCGACCGCTCCCCGCAGATCCCTGCTCGTACGGCGCTCGAGCACCGTTTCCCAGTGCTGGCCCGCCAGCAAGCGCAGTGCCTTCACTGCATTGACCGGCAGCGGCACGGCTGATGGGTCACGCGTGGCGCACTCGGGGCACGCCATGCCGCCGAGCTGCGGAGCGAAGAGGTTCGTCACCGGCTCCAACGCTCTCCCACAGACGACACAACGGTGCAGCTCCGGCTGGTATCCGAGCGCGGAGAGCAACCGGAGCTCGTAGCGTCTCACCACGAAGAACGGATCCGGCCGGCTCGCGATGCCGTGGAGCGTCTCGGCCAGGAGCTCGTAGACCAGCGGTTGTGGATCGCCCTCGCTGGTCAACGCATCGAGCAGCTCGGCGACGTACCCGGCCATTCCGATGCGTCGCTCATCTCGCCGAAGGCCACGATACGGGTCGATCAACTCGGCCTGGGTCACGATGTCGAGATCCCGGCCGCGCGCAATCAGCACGGTACTGCGCGCGAACAGCTCCAGGTGACCGGCCAGCCGGCTCTTCGGGCGGCGAACGCCCTTGGCGACCGCGCGCAACTTGCCGCGTTGGCGCGTGTAGAGGCTGAGGATGCGATCGGCCTCGCCTAGATCCCACCGGCGCAGGACGATCGCCTCCACACGGTAGAGCCGGATCCGGCTCTCCGGAGTCGGGGCCGTCATCTCGCTCCCAGCGGCTGCCCCGGCACCAGTCGTCATGTCCGCCGGGTTCCCCTCGCGGCCGCGACCATGTCGACGAAGGCGCGTGCCCGTGCTGTGATCGCGGCCCAGTCACGGCGCTGCACTGCCTGCTTATCGATGAGGTGACCACCGACCGCCAGCGCCACTGCCCCGGCGCGGATGAACTCCGGCCCAGTCTCCAGCGTCACTCCGCCTGAGGGAATGAGCTTCACCTGGGGTAGCGGCGCCAGCACGTCCTTGAAATACCCTGGCCCGGCAAGGCTGGCCGGGTTCACCTTGATGTAGTCCGCGCCGTGTTCCCAGGCCGTCAGAATCTCCGTCGGTGTGAAGGCACCGATGACGCTGGTGATACTGTAGCGGCGGCAGACCTCGATCGTCTCCAGCCGCAGTGTCGGCGTGACGATGAACTCGGCCCCCGCGAGCATCGCCTGCCGGGCGGTCTCCGCGTCGAGTACGGTACCGGCACCGACGTGGCAGTGGGCCCCCAGTTCCTGCCGGACGCGTTCGATGGCCTTGCCTGCATCGCGGTTGGTATAGGTGAACTCCATCACGCGCACACCGCCCTCGAGCAACGCCTCGGCCAGCTCGACGGCTGGGTCGAGATCGTCGAGCCGGATGACGGCGATGAGCCCTGCTTCTTCAATCCAGTGCATGCCTGCTCCTTCGCGCTATCGACTGATGGGGCGAGCCGCACCCGCGCCGGGAAGCTCTCAGGTACCATTCTAGCGGCCACCTGGAACGCCAGCGGTGGCGCGGGTGACGAGCGAAGTCATCCGCTGCAAGTGTACCGGCTTACGGGATTCCCTAGCAGGCCGCGGAAGCGCCAGCGGGCGGGAACGGTGAGGACATGGAGAGTGCAATCGGCATCATCGCGGCGCACGGCAAGCCTGAGGCCGCTGAGCTGGCTGCGAGCATCGCTACCTGGCTCGCCGAGCGCGGCTGCGTTGTACTCGACGAGACGGCGCTGCAGCGGGATCCCTCGGCCGCAGCGGTGCTCATCACGATCGGTGGCGACGGGCTGATCATGCGCATGGCGCATGCGTACCCTGATATCCCGATCCTCGGTATCAACGTGGGCCGCGTCGGCTTCCTGGCCATGATCGAGCGAGAAGAGTGGCAATCTGCCCTGGAGCGCTTGATCGAAGGCGACTACCGAGTCCAGGAGAGCCCGACGCTCGAAGCGAGCGTCTGGCGCGGCGACCAGCCTGTGGGCCAGGGATGGGCCATCAACGACGTGGTGATCCGCGCTGGCTTCCAGATGATCGACGTAGAGCTGTATATCGATGACCAGTTCGTCAACACCTACCCTGGCGACGGCATGATCGTGGCGACACCCCAGGGCAGCACCGCCTACTGCATGGCTGCCGGGGGGCCGGTGCTGAGCGCCGGGGTGCGGGGATTCGCCGTGACGCCCATCTGCCCGCACTCGCCGATCCGCACGACTCTGGTCGTGCCGGAGGAGGCACTGATCGAGTTGGTCGTCGCCAGGGAGCGCGAGGCGAGCCTGATCCTGGACGGTGTGCCCCAGCTCGCCTTGCGCGAAGGCGACCTCGTCCAGGTGCGCCGGGGAAGCCACCGCTTCCGCCTGGTTCTCCTGCCGGGGATGAACTTCTACGAAGCGTTTCGAAGCAAGTTCAACTTCCAGATCCGGCCGGACGCCCGCCCGACGCGCCGAGCGCGACGCGAGCGGGCCTAGCCGGCATCCGGCGCCTGCTAGCCGCCTCGGTCTCAGAGCCTCCAGACCCAGACCGCAGGCAGCAACACGTCCATGGTGCGCAATGCAGCGAGGCGAGCGACGAAGAGACCACGCTCGATCAGGTGAGCGCGGTCACCGCCGGTGAGGAGGTGAGATCTCGCTGGTGTCCTCAGCAGCCTCCGTCCCCGACAAGGAGGGCGCCTCGATCTGACCCGGGCGTGCCCCGTCCAGATGCTGCGGCGACTTCGCACTCGAGCGACCGGCCCGGATAGTCGGCACGAGCTGTGGCCCGGCAGCGGCATCGTCCGCGAGGCTGCCGGCTGCCGCGCTCCGGCGGATGCCCTGAGTCAGCCGGCCGAGATCGGGCAGCGCCCAGCCCTGAGCTGGCGCTGCCAGTGGCTCTTCGGCGTGCTGTTCGGTGCCACAGTAGGGGCAGATCGCCCAGCGGACATCCACCGCCCGACCGCACTCGGCGCAGGGCAGCCGTAGTTGCGTGCGGCAAGACGGGCAGTAAAGGAAATCGTCGGCCACCAGTTGCCGGCACTCCGGGCACAGCCCGAAGCCTTCCATGTCCTGGAGTAGGTACTCCTCTTGCAGCGAGCGTTCGAAGGCTTCCTCGAGCGTCTCTCGCGGGCGGAGGAGCAGGTAGAGCAACACGCCAGGTACCGAGAAGAGCACCACGACGAGCGTAGAGAAGATCTGCGCGATCACGCTCCGGCTACGCTCCTGAATGTCGCGGAACGTCCAGACGACCAGCGCGAACCACAGCGCGAGGAAATACGCGCCGCCAATGGCGATAGTCAGGTGGACGATGCGGGCGAGAATCGCTTCCACCGACAGCCCTCCTACGATGCTCCCGGCCTGCGCGCAGCGCCGTCAGGGAAGTCGCTCATAGCGCTCCACCGGGATGACAAACACGTTCGCCCCGCCCACTTGAACCTCAATCGGGTTCGGCACGTAGAACTCGCCCGACTCGACAATCGGCAGGAGCGGGTTCACGTACTGTGTTCTGGTATAGCAGTTCGCCTTGATAATGCGCAGCACGTCGGGCACCTGGGCGTCCTCGACGCCCAGTAACACGGTCACGTTCTGCTCGCGCAGGAAGCCACCGGCGCTGTTGATCTGCGTGGCGCGGTAGCCTGCCGTGCGCAGCGCCGCCATCAGGTTCTCCGCGTCTTTCCCCTGCACCACGGCGATCACCAATTTCATCGTCGCGACACCTTATCGAACATGCTCCACGCGCGGCAGCCGGGAGGCGACCGCGTCCCAAACCTGTCGCGCGACCTCGTCCACTGGTGCCAGGCCATCGACCACGTGCCAACGCCTCGGCTCTCGCTGTGCCGCCTGCCAGTACCAGGCACGCACACGCTGGTGGAACTCCAGCGCCTCCCGATCCAGGCGCGTCAACGCCTCACCGGACTCCCGGCGCCGGGCCAACCCGACCTCGACCGGCACGTCGATCAGGATCGTGAGATCGGGCCACAACCCCCGGGTCGCGAAGTCCTGTAGCGAGCGCAGCGCGCTCTCCTCGAGTCCTCGCCCCCCGCCTTGGTAGGCGAGCGTCGAGTCGGCGTAGCGGTCGCAGACGACGACCGCCCCGCGAGCCAGCGCCGGTCGAATGACGCTCGCCACGTGCTCGGCTCGCGCGGCGGTGTGGAGGAGGGCTTCGCTCTCTGGCACTATCCCGTCGTTCGCAAGGACAAGAAGCCACTCCCGTATCGCCTCGCCGAGCGGCGTCCCTCCAGGTTCACGAGTCAGCACTGCATCGTAGCCGAGCGCGATCAAGCGCTGGTGCAGCCGGCGGCTCTGGGTTGTCTTCCCGCTCCCTTCGGGCCCTTCGAACGTGACGAAGAGGCTCATGGCCTCAGTCCTCGCGGTAGATTTCGACGCGCCGGTACGGCTCGCGCCCCCGGCTGCGCGAGCCCAGATTGTACCGCTCCGCGAGCTGGTGCTGGAGCCGACGGATCCAGGAGACCTGCGGCCGCAGCTCGACCCGCGATGCGCCGCTCAGGACATCGTGGATGGCCGCTTCCGCCTCGTACATCGCGGCAGCCACTTGATCCTCCGGCACCGTGCCGATGTCGGCTTCGAACACACCGTCGTCGGCCTGCTCCAGCGGTTCGGCCGCAAACCGCTCCGGGAACAGCGAGCGGAAGAGATTCGCCATCTGCACCGCAGTGTTGCTGCGCAACACGTAGACCGGAATCCCCCGGCTCTCCGCGTCGCGCAGCATCTGTGGCCGCTTGCGATAGTAGTTCTTCAGCGTCACGACGGCATCTGCCTCGTCCAACGAGCGGACGAGCACTGCCGGTACCATGAGCTGGCCGATCACCTGCTCGAGCCGGTTGCGACTGACCCCGAAGGGGAAGATACGCAGTGTCTTCCGGCCCGCCTCGGGCAGGCTGGCCGCCTCGCCGGGCTGGAGCGGGCGAACCGGAGCCTGCCGCACTGCTCGTGGAGCCTCGAAGGGGACACCGCGCTGGTAGGTACGCCGCGGGCCCGGCGGGAGCGCTCGTTCGCTCGGCCGCTCCCTGCCCTGGAGCTCCTCGTAGTGGATCGAGACGGTGCCGTCAGGATGACGCTCGCGGATCTCGACACGCAGCGGCAACCCGCGGAGGATCGCATCGACACTGGCCGCCACGTCACGGTGGATCGCGACACGGTTCCGCGACTGGATCTCCACTAGGACACCGAAGGTCGGCGGCGCCTTGCGCTCCAGGATCGACTTCTGTGTCCCCCGTCGTCGCGCCTCTTCGTCGCTCAACGTGACCGACTGGATGCCGCCGATCAGGTCGGAGAGCGTCGGGTTCATCATGATGTTCTCGAGCGTGTTGCCGTGCGCCGTGCCGATGAGCTGCACGCCGCGCTCGGCGATGGTGCGTGCCGCTGCCGCTTCCAGCTCTGTGCCGATCTCGTCGATGACGATGACCTCGGGCATGTGGTTCTCCACCGCCTCGATCATCACCGCATGCTGGAGCGTCGGGGTCGGAACCTGCATCCGGCGCGCCCGGCCGATCGCCGGGTGAGGGATATCGCCGTCACCAGCGATCTCGTTGCTGGTATCGACGATCACCACGCGCTTGCGCAAGTCGTCGGCCAGCACCCGAGCCGTCTCGCGCAGCATCGTGGTCTTGCCCACACCAGGTCTGCCGAGCAGCAGGATACTCTCCCCCGTCTCGATCAGATCCCGGATGATGCCGACCGTACCGTAGACCGCTCTCCCGATGCGGCACGTGAGGCCGACGATGTCACCGGAGCGACTGCGGATGGCCGAGATCCGGTGCAAGGTGCGCTCGATACCCGCCCGGTTGTCGTCACCGAAGCGGCCGATCCGCGCGGCAACGTATGCGATATCCTCCCGGGTCACCTCACGCTCCGCCAGGTAGACCTCGCGATCCTCGAAGCGTGCCTCGGGCCGGCGACCGAGGTCGAGGACGACCTCGAGCAGCTTGCTGCGGTGTTCCGGCTGGTTGAACTCCTCTAACGCTTCGACGATGTCGGGTGGCAAGACGGCCAGCAGGTCTTCCAGGTTGTCCGTGATCGTTTGCTCTGGGGCAAAGAGTGTCTCTTGCGGCAAGCTCTGCGTCATCTTCATAATCAATGCAGCACTACTCCGTTAGTCCGTCGTGAGTTCGACCAGTGGCGGCGATTCCCGCCGGAGCTGCGAATAGACGGGCACTCCCGCGGCCACCGCCTCCTGCAGGTCGCGGAGCGCTCGGGCGTGCTTCAGCACGCGGGCACGCACTCGCTGGGCTGTGTAACGGGCCGCCCAGACCCGTGCCTCGACGGCCCGGAACTCGAGCGATTCCAGTTGCCCGCGCAGTCCGGCCATATCGTCGGGCACCAGCGCCCAGACCTCATCGCCTTCCCGTACCCCGCTGCTCGCCAGTGCGCTCGCAACCAGGCCAGGCACCAGGTCGATCACCTGCGGATCGACCAGCACTTCCAGCACATGGCGTGAACCGCGCGAGCGCACCTGGCAATACGCCAGCGTCTGCTCGTGGTCGCGGATCAAGAAGCCTCTGACCCGCCAGCCCGCGCGGTGGCCCGGTTGCCAGGACGCGCGCGTGCGCGTCTCGGCGTATTGCACCGGGCGCGGGGTGACGCGCTCGTACAGCCGCATAACCGACCACGCATCGTGGCTCGACTGCGCGCGCACGCGGCTGTCGACCGGTGTGCCCGCGTGCAGGCGTTCCGCGCGCATGACCGTCAACGGGCGGAAGGGCTGAAAGCCGGCACGCTGGAATACCTCGTTCACCGGGCCGGACGGCGGCAGCAGTGCGTGCACGCGCTTGATCCCATAGCTCCCGGCAACGCGGACGACCTCTTCCAGGATCGCCTGGCAATGCGCCGCCGGGTCGGGCCCAGGAGAGGCTCCAGAGACGATGAGCCGCGTGATCAGCCAGTGATCTGGACCTGGCTCCTGGATCACCTGGACGAGGCTGGCACCCGCCTCGCGGTCTCGCGAGGTGAACAGCCGGCTCGACTGACGCCGCGCAAGCAAGCCGATGAGCGCCGCGCGCTGGAGCGGTGGCCCAAGCTCGAACGGCAGACCGAGGATATCCTGGCCTCGCGCCAACTGGCGGAGGTCTGGCGCATGCCACAGCGCAAACGGGCGGAGCAGCAGCGATTCCCTGCCAGGCCTGTCTGGCGATGGCTGCTGTCGACGATACCACCAGGGACGCATCGCCGTACTCCTCGGTGACCACGCGGCGGTTACAGCACGCGCCGCCCGGCCAGAGCCCGTCCCAAGGTCACTTCATCGGCATACTCCAGATCCCCCCCGACCGGTAACCCGCTTGCCGGGCGCGTCACCGTCACGCCGAGGGGCAGGAGCTGCCGGGCGATGTACATCGCCGTCGCATCTCCCTCGATGTTCGGGTTCATCGCCAGAATGACCTCATCGGGCCGCTCGGCCTGCACCCGGGTGACCAGCTCCCGAATCCGCAACCGATCGGGCCCGATGCCATCGACCGGCGAGATCGCCCCGTGCAGGACGTGATACAGACCGTGATACTCGCCAGTGCGCTCGAGCGCGAGCACGTCCAGCGGATCCTCGACCACGCAGATCGTCCGCCGATCCCGCTGTTCGTCCTGGCAAATGAGACACGGATCCACGTCGGTGATGTTGAAACACACCGAGCAGAGGCTGACGCGCTCTTTCACCTCGAGGATCGCGTGCGCCAGCGCGATCGCCTCCTCACGAGGGCTGCGCAGGATGAAGTACGCTAGGCGTGACGCCGTCTTCGGCCCAATGCCCGGCAGCTTGGCGAACTCATCGATGAGCCGGGCCACCGGCTCGACTGTGACTCTTGGCCGCACGTCCACCTCGATGGCACCTACGCCACGAACTCACACCTTTGAGTATAGCAAACGCTTGACATCTTAGAGATTTCCGCACTCAGTCGTCCTCGGCGAGATAGACGAGCCGGCCGCGTGGCCCATCACCCGGCCCAACGATGCCTTCGGCCTCGAGCTGCTCCATGATGCGTGCCGCGCGGTTGTAGCCGATCCGCAGCCGACGTTGCAGCATCGAGGTCGACGCCGTGCCTTGCTGGCGCACGAGCTGGCGCGCTTGCTCCAGCAGGGGATCCTCGCGGCCACTCTCAGCCTCCACGTCCTCCAGGTCGAGCCAGGCGGGATCGTACTGCGGATCGGGCATCACCGTTCGCCAGTGCTCGACCAGATACTGCAGGTCACGGTCATCGATGAACGAGCCCTGGATCCGCTGCGGCCGTGCCGCATCCGGCGGCAGGAAGAGCATGTCGCCGCGGCCGAGCAAGCGCTCAGCGCCGGGCATGTCGAGGATGACCCGGCTGTCGGTCTGCGAAGTGACCGCGAACGCGATGCGCGCGGGCACGTTGGCCTTGATGAGGCCGGTCAGCACGTCCACCGAGGGGCGTTGCGTGGCGATGAGCAGGTGGATCCCCGTGGCCCGAGCCATCTGGGCGAGACGGACGAGCAGCGTCTCGACTTCGTCCGGTGTGGTCAGCATCAGATCGGCCAGCTCGTCGATGATGACGACGAGGTATGGCAGCGGCTCCAGGGAGGGATCCTCCTCCCGGCGCAGCCGGTAGCCGTCCAGGTTACGCACGCCGAGCTTCGAGAAGAGCTGGTAGCGGCGCTCCATCTCCTGGAGCACCCGGCGCAGCGCCCCAACCACCAGCCCCATGTCGGTCACGACCGGCCGCTTGAGATGGGGCACACCGTCGTATCCGGCCAGTTCCACCATCTTCGGGTCGATCAACAGCATCTGAAGCTCCTCCGGCCGGCGGGTGAGCAGGAAGGTCGCGATGATGCTGTTGATGCAGACCGATTTGCCGGATCCAGTCGCGCCAGCGATCAGCAGGTGCGGCATCTTGGTGAGGTCGGCCACGACATACTGGCCGTTCACGTCGCGCCCGAGCGCCAGAGGCAGGTTGGCCCGCGAGCGCTGGAAGGCCGCCGACTCGATCGTCTCGCGCAACCCCACCGTGTGAATGGTCTCGTTCGGCACCTCGATCCCGACCCGCGCCATCCCCGGCACCGGCGCCTCGATCCGGATCGCCTTGGCTGCGAGGGCCAGCGCCAGGTCGTTCTGCAACTCGGTGATGCGCCGTACCTTGACGCCTGGCCCCGGCTCGAGCGTGAAGAGCGTCACAGCCGGGCCGGGGTAGACCTCTCGCACCCGGGCGTCCACCTTGAAGCTGGCCAGGGTCTCCTGGATCACGGCCGCCTTCCGGTGCAGCTCGGCCGGATCTGGCGCTCCAGTCTGGTACAGCTTGAGCTTGGCGAGCTCCGGAAGCGGCGCTGGTGCGACCGGCTCCGGCAATGGCTCGGTGGTCTCCTGCGGCGCCGCGTGCACAGGGGCATGCTCGGCCGGCTTGCGGCCACGCCCTGCCCGTCCAGCGGCCTTCTCGGCCTTCGCGCCTGCCTGGGGTAGCGTGATGACCGGCCGGATCTCCTGCGTCTGGGTGGTCGCAGCCACCGTGCCGTCTTCCCGCGAGCGCCGCCGCTCGGCTGCGTCCAACGCCGCTGGCGCCGCTCGGCGGGCGTGCCGTGCCTCCTGGAGAGCGCGCCAATGGGCCGGCAGCGCCAGCAGCTCGGCTCCGGTCGCGAAACCGAGACCGACACAGCCGATCGCGAGGGCCAGCAACCCGGCGCCGATCTGCCCACCGATAAGCTGCAGGATGCCGTTGAAGCCGGCACCGATGTAGCCACCCGCCTCGGAGATCTGGACAGCGCCGCGCAGATCGAGGAAGGCGAGCACCGCCGACGAGTAGAGCGCTAGCCCCAGTCCGCGCCGACGGCTCGCAGCGGGCTGGCTGGAGAAGAGCAGCTCTCCCGTCACCCACAGCCCCCAGAGCGGGATCAGCACCGCGCCACGGCCGAAGAGCTGGCGCACAGCCGACGTGAGCCAGCCGATCGCGCCGTACGAGGTGCCGAGCCCGAGCAGCGCCCCAGCCATCAGCAGCGCCACGGTGAGCACCAGCAGCGCCACGGCCTCGCGGAGGATGTGCTGGGGAATCTCGATCGGCAGAAACCAGCGCCGCACCTTGCCGACCGCCCTGAACGGTGCCGCCAGCGGCAGCGGATCGACCCGAGCCACCGTCTCCCTCGTCCGCCGCCGCGACTTCCTCGAACGAGTCACCCTGCGCTCTCCCAACGTGTGTACGTTCATTGTGTCCGTACGCAGTATAGCACAGTGGAGGCGGTCGCCGGCTTCAGACGAGCCAGCGACGGGCCTGGCGCTAGAACAACCGCATCTGCTCCGGCTTCGACTCCTCGGACGCCTCGGGGGCGAGCTGGCTGCGGCGCGCCTCTTCCAGGATCGCAGGCAGCTTGGCCATGTCCTGCTCGACCAGCGACTTGAGGGCAGGCTGGTGCAGCGCGGCTGCCGGGTGATACATCGGCACGACGACGTACTCGCCGAACCGGCGAGGCTGACCATGGATACGCGAGATCTTCTCCGACGGGAACCAGCGGGCCATCGAGTAACGGCCGAGCGTCACGATCACCCGCGGCCGGATCGCCGCGATCTGCTCGTCCAGATACGGTGCGCAGGCGGCGATCTCGTCAGGGAGCGGATCCCGGTTGCCCGGTGGGCGGCACTTCACGACGTTCGTGATGAAGACGTCCTCGCGCCTGAGTCCGATCTTCTCCAGCATCTCGTTGAGGAACTGCCCCGCCGGGCCGACGAAGGGGCGTCCCTGCCGGTCTTCATGCCACCCGGGCCCTTCGCCGATAAACATCACCTCGGCGCGGGCATTCCCTTCTCCCGGCACCGCATGCGTCCGACTCCGGTAGAGCTCGCACCTGGTGCAGACACGCACCCGCGCTGCCACGTCTTGGAGGATCTCCTCCGGCGTTCGCTCGCGCTCGCTACCCATCAACACGACTCCATCCACCACGCCCGGCCAAGCATGCCGCATCGACGGCCTCAGGATACGAGCGTGCTGTGCCGCCCGACTAGAGCCCGAGCCACTCTCGTGCCCCAGCCAGCAGTCGATCGACCTGGCCAGGCACGGGAGTTTCCACATACACCCGGAGCAGCGGCTCGGTGCCTGACAGCCGAACCAGCACCCACGCGCCGTTCTCCAGATACAGCTTTACCCCATCGATCCGGGACTCGTCGACGACCGCCAGCCCCGCGAGGCTGGCAGGGCCCGGCTCTCCCTGCAACCGGGCGCGTACCTCCTCTCGCCACTCGGGTCTCATCGGCAGATCGAGTCGCCGGTAAGCCCAGTCTCCGACGATCCCCCGCAGCTCTTCGAGCACCTGTGAGAGTGAGCGTCTCCGCAGTCGGATCAGGTCGAGCAGCAGCAGCCCGCTGAGCACCCCGTCGCGCTCTGGCAGGTGGAGGCTGACAGCGAAGCTACCGCTCTCCTCGCCAGCGAGGATGGCATTGTGTTCCTGCATTGCCCGGGCCAGGTAGGGGAAGCCGTTGGGCGTCTCGACGACCGCAACGCCGTACCGCAGTGCGAGCCGATCCAGCATGGCTGTGCCGTTGACCGAGCGGACGATCGGCCCGCGCACGCCGCGCAGCTCCAGCAGATAGTAGGCCAGCAGCGCGAACACGTATTGCGTGCTGACGTACCTCCCTCGCTCGTCGACGACCCCCACCCGGTCGCCGTCACCGTCGAAGGCGAGGCCGAGGGTCGCTCTCCCATCGACGACGGCCCGCTGGAGTTTGCCGAGGTTCCGCTCCACCGGCTCTGGCTGGCTGATCCCGGGGAAGAGTGGGTTGTGCGCGCTGTTGATCTCGACGCAGCTCGTCAGGTCACCGTTCAGGAGTTGGGGGAGCAGGCCGGCTGCTGCCCCGTAGAGCGGGTCGGCGATGACGGTAAAGCCCGCCTTGTGCACCGCCTCGACCGACACCGCCCGCTGCAGCCGCTCCAGGTATGCCTCCAGTGCACCTACTTCCGTGATCTCCCCCCGAACAGGCAGCGGCTGCACGGGCTCGCTCCGTGCCATCCGCTCTTCGAGCGCCCGGTAGAGTTCCGGCGGTGCCGAAGCACCGGCCGCCGTCTTGACTTTAATGCCGTTATAGCGCGCCGGATTGTGTGAGGCGGTCACCACGAGGCCACCATCGGCGCTCAACTGCGTGATCATGAAGCTCACGGCCGGCGTCGGCACCGGCCCCCGGCAGGCGAACACGTCGACTCCGGCGCGGACGAGCTCGTCCGCCAGGGCTTCCGCAAAGAGATCCGAAGCGAAGCGCCGGTCAAAGCCCAGCACCACACGCGGGTGAGGCTCCGGTCGCTGCTCGCGCAGGAACGCAGCGTAGGCGCGTCCGACACAGCGAACCGTCTCGACAGTGCAGTCGTCGGCGATGATGCCGCGCCAACCGTCGGTACCGAAGCGGATGCCAGCGCAGCGGTCACACACCGGTCAACCTGCGTCCTCTCCATGATCCAGCAGGGTATCGTCCTCCATACCCACCACCGCGTCGCCGCGATCGTCGTCGAGTTCCGCGGCGAGCAACGTCGCCTCCGGCAGGAGCCTGCCACGACGCGCGATCTCGATCCAGTCAGGCTGGTCTGGCACGGCGATGACGCTCGGATGCCCGGCGTGTTGCCGCAGCCAGCGGCCGAGGATGGAGACCTGGTCGAGGCTCTCTTGATCGACAGGCACGGGGCCGGCAGCTCTCGCCCGCTCCCAGGCGAGCTCTAAGCGGGCTGCCACCTCCGCATCGCCTTGCCCGGCAGAAGCCCGAACCTGCGCCCACAGCCGGCCGTAGACGACGAGCAGGAACTCGCGCGCGCCCGGCTCCGGCGAGGGTGTAACGACCACCACCGGCGCGCGGCTGACCGTCTCCTCGACCAGTTGCTGGGCCAGGATCAGGCTCTGCGCCCGGCGGATCAGGTCGCGCAGCCGGGCCGCCCGCTCGAAGTCGAGGCGCTCAGCCGCGGCCGTCAACTGGCGGTGCAGCAGCGCGAGCAGGTCATCCCGCTCGCTGCGCAGGAACGCGAGGAGTTCCTGAACCATGCGCCGGTACTCCTCGCGGTCGGCGCGCCCAACACAGGGGCCCAGGCAACGGCCGAGCGCGAGTTGCAGGCACGGCGAGCCATAGCTCTTGGCGGTGCGGAACGACCGGCTACAGGTACGCAGCGGGAAGACCTCGTGGATCAGCTCGACCGCGGCCCGTGCGGCGGCCGTACTGCGGAACGGCCCCAGGTAGCACGCGTCGTCGTCCGCTCGCTGGCGAGTCAGCAGCACGCGGGGCCACGGGTTGCTGACCTCGACTTTGATGTACGGATAGCTCTCGTGGTTTCGTTGCTGCGAGTTGTACGGCGGCCGGTAGCGGTGGATGAACTGCGACTCGAGTAACAGCGCCTCCAGCTCAGACCCTGTCTCCACCACCTCGATCTCGGCGACCGACTCGAGCAGCCCGTCCATCTTGCGCGTGTAGCCGAGGGGCTGCGAGTAGTACGATGCCACCCGGCGACGCAGGTTCTTGGCCTTGCCCACGTAAAGGACTCGTCCCTGCGCATCGCGCATCAGATACACCCCGGGCCGCTCGGGTATGCGTTCGACGTGCGTGCGATCGAGCACGGCTCGCCCGCGGGCGACGGCCTCGACGGCGGTCGTCGGCACACCCACCGAGAGCTGGCGCAGCTCGTCGAGGCCACCCAGCCCGCTCGCCCGCGCTCGCTCGGTGAGCGCGAGGAAGAGCTGGCCGGTCGCCTCGGCGTCGGGCAGCGCCCGGTGCCGCTGGGTCTGCGGCACTGCGAGCGCCCGGCAGACCACGTCCAGCGTCAGCCGTCCAAGCTCCGGCACGAGCCGCCGGGCCAGCGGCAGCACGTCGAGTGACTCGTTGACAAGCGGTGCCCGCCCGATCCGGCGTAGCTCCATGTTCAGAAAGTCCAGGTCGAAGCCCAGGTTGTAGCCAACCAGCAGGTCATCGCCCAGGAACGTGAGGATCTGGTCGGCCACCTGCCGGAACGCTGGCGCGGTGACCAGCATCGCCTCGCGGATGCCGGTAAGCTGCGCAATGTAGGCTGGCAAGCGGCGCTCCGGGTTGATCAGCGTCGCCATCCGTTCCACTGGACACCCGCCCCGGTAACGGACAGCCCCGAACTCGATGACCCGGTGCCGCGACGGGCGCAGGCCGGTCGTCTCGACGTCGAGGGCGACGAAGTCGCCGGGGAGGGATGCCAGATGGCCGTTCGGTCGCCCGTCTCGGAGTACCCAGCAGCCGTCGGGGCGAGCGCCGATACGGTCGTCGCCAGCGAGCACGTGCCGCAGGAGCGGGCTCCAGAGACGCGCGGTGCCGGCCGACCCGAAGACGTGCCGGATCAACGCCTCCTCGGGGACGATCCCCCCGCGCTGCCGGATAAACCAGTACGCGCGCTGGCGCAACTGCTCGTAGGCGACCTCGGCCTCAGCCATTCGCCCGTCTCCACCACCCAGCCCGCCGCGACCTGCGCCGAAGGCGTACGGACACTGGGCGCGCGGTATACTTCGCGGCGAGGTGAGCGTGACCGAAGAGCAGCAAGAGAACGCGAGTGCCAGCACTGACAGGGAGGAAGCCGCGATGTCTACCGTGCCTCCCGAAGTCCGGGCTCGGGTCGAGGAACTCCGGCGCCTGATCCACCGCTACAACTACGAATACTACGTCCTCAACCAGCCGACAGTCAGCGACGCGGAGTACGATGCCTTGATGCTCGAGCTCCGCAGGCTCGAGGAGCAGTACCCCGAGCTTATCACGCCGGACTCGCCGACACAGCGCGTCGGAGCACCGCCGGCTGAGGGGTTTGCGACCGTTCGCCACGAGATCCCGATGCTCACCCTCAGCAACGTGTTCGATGAACAGGAGTTCCGCGCCTGGGCGGAGCGGGTTCACCGGCTGAGCGGTCGCTACGACGTGGAGTTCGTGACCGAACCGAAGATCGACGGGCTCGCGGTCTCGCTTCTCTATCAGGACGGGGTCTACACGCGGGGAGCGACGCGCGGCGACGGCTTCACCGGAGAGGACGTCACGGCCAACATCCGCACCATCCGTACGATCCCGCTGCGACTCTACCCACCGGAGGGCACCAGGTTGCCCACCGTACTGGAAGTCCGCGGTGAGGTCTACATGCGGATCAAGGACTTCAACGAACTCAACCGGCAGCGTGGGGAGCAGGGCCTGCCCCTCTTCGCCAATCCCCGCAACGCGGCAGCCGGCTCCTTGCGCCAGCTCGACCCGAACGTCACCGCCTCACGACCGCTCCGCTTCGCCGCCTGGGATATCGGCCGCTTCGAAGGCGTCCCCGCGCCGCCGACGCATGCGGGCGTACTGGACTACCTGCGCTTGCTCGGTATTCCGGTCGTTCCCGACTACAAGATCTGCCGCGACGTCGACGAGGTGCTGGCCGAGGTGCGGCGCTGGCAGGAGATCCGCGAAGAACTCGAGTACGAGGCCGACGGCGTCGTCATCAAAGTGAACGACCGGGCGCTCTACGATGAACTCGGCGTCGTCGGGCGCGAGCCCCGCGGCGCCACGGCCTACAAGTTCCCGGCGATCGAGAAGACGACGATTGTTCGCAACGTCATCTGGAGCGTCGGCCGCACGGGCAAGCTGACGCCGATCGCGATCCTGGAACCGGTTGCGATCGGCGGCGTCGTCGTCGAGCGCGCCAGCCTGCACAACGAGGACGAGATCCGCCGGCTGGGCGTGTTGCTGGGTGACGCCGTGGTCGTCCAGCGGCGCGGCGACGTGATCCCCAAGGTGATCGCGGCCATCCCGGCCCGCCGCGACGGTGACGAGCGGCCGATTGTGCCGCCCGACCATTGTCCAGTCTGCGGCGCCCACGCTGTCCGGCTGGAAGGCGAGGTCGATCGCTACTGCGTCAACCCGAACTGCCCGGCCCGGCTCAAGGCCCAGGTGCGGCATTTCGCTTCCCGCGGGGCCATGGACATCGAAGGGCTGGGTGAGAAGCTCGCCGACCTCTTCGTCGACCTCGGCTTGATCCGCTCGCTCCCGGATATCTACGAGCTTGACTGGGCGCAGATCCGCCAGCTCCACGGATTCGGCGACAAACGCGTCCAGAACCTGCGCGACGCGATCGAGCGGAGTAAGGATCGCCCACTGGAGCGCTTCATCTTCGCACTGGGCATCCGGCACGTGGGCGAGCGCAACGCCCGGCTGCTCGCCGAGCGCTTCGGCTCCATCGACCGGTTGAAGAAGGCCAGCCTGGAAGAGTTGCTCAGCATTCCCGGCTTCGGCCCGACAGTAGCGCAGTCGGTCTACGAGTTCTTCCGCGAACCGAAGAACCTGGAGATGATCGAGCGCTTCCGCCGCCTCGGCGTGAGGCTGGCGGAAGCGGCACCGGCACCGCGCCCGGTGCGGGGCCCGCTAGCTGGCAAGACTGTCGTGTTGACCGGTCGGCTCGTCTCGATGACCCGGGCCCAGGCCGAGGAGGCGCTGCGCCAGGCCGGCGCGCACGTCACCAGCTCGGTCTCCAAGAACACCGACTACGTCTTCGCTGGCGAAGACCCCGGCAGCAAGTACCAGCGCGCGCAGCAACTCGGCGTCACTATCCTGGGCGAGGAAGACTTGCTCCGGATGCTGCGCGAGTCCGGGGTCTCGATCGCGGAAGTGGCCGCAGCGAGCTGAGAGCGGCTGCGCCGGATCGAGGTCGTGCGATGCGCGGCGTGCTCCCCCTTCTCGTGCTCCTCGTGCTGGCGCTCGCAGCCTGCCGGGCGCTCCCGCCACGCTCGGAGCCGGGCATTGGGACAGCGTCGCCGACAGGCACGCCCGGCGAGGACGTTTACACCGAGTCCCGGGAGCAGATGGTTCGCCACCAGATCGAGGCGCGCGGCATCACCGACCCGCGCACGCTCAAGGCCATGCGCGCGGTACCCCGCCACCGCTTCGTGCCGTCCGACCTGATCAGCCGGGCCTACGAAGACCGTCCGCTGCCGATCGGATACGGCCAGACCATCTCCCAGCCCTACATCGTGGCGCTGATGACCGAGGCGCTACGCGTCGAGCCAGGCGATCGAGTGCTGGAGATCGGCACCGGGAGTGGCTACCAGGCGGCCGTGCTCGCCGAGATCGGCTGCGAAGTCTACACGGTCGAGATCATCCCGCAGCTCGCCGAGCAGGCTACCCGGCGTCTGCACGAGCTGGGCTACGAGCGCGTGCACGTCAAGCAGGGAGACGGCTACTTCGGTTGGCCCGAGCACGCGCCGTACGACGCCATCATCGTTACCGCCGCTCCCGATCACCTCCCACAGCCACTGATCGAGCAGCTCGCGCCCGGCGGCCGCCTCGTCATCCCGATCGGCCCTCAGGGCAGCTACCAGACCCTCTGGCTGTTCGAGAAGGGGGCCGACGGCCAGCTCCAGGCCACTAACCTCGGCCCGGTACTCTTCGTGCCGCTCGTCCGCGAGGAGCCGTAGCGGAGCAGCTTCGCCTAGCCCTCCCGACCCGGTGCTGCAACCAGGCGTGGGCTCGGCGATCGCGACGCTCTCACTGCCGCGAGCAAGGCCACGATATAGCAGGCTGCACCCAGCAGCACCGTCGAGCGCAGCCCGAAGCTCAGTGCCACCATCGCGGCCACGACACCGCCGATGACTGAGGCGCAGCCGTTGATCGCCCACACCCACGGGATCAGCCCAGGTGACCGCCGGGTGAGCCAGCCCAGCCCCAATGGGAACGGTAACCCCATCGCCACGGCGAGCGGCAGTATACCGAGCGCGAGGACGAGCACCCGGCCGAACAGGGGCCAGCCCAGCGTGCCGCTAACCAGGATCGGCAGGCTGATCGCGATACCGGCCGCGAGTATCCCGACGAGCCCGGTGACCGGAGCGCTCTCTGGAATCCGGCTCGCCACACTGCTTCCGAGCCCGGCCCCGCTCAGAACCAGCGCGGCCACCACGGCGAACGCCAGGCTCGGCTGGCCGAGCGAGAGCATCGCCACCTGGATCAGCGGGATCTCGACCAGCAAGAAGCCCAGGCCGATGGCGCCGAAGTAGACGAGCGCGGGTGCCCGCAGCTCGCTCGAGCCCGCGAGCGCTGGCCGGCGCACCAGCAGCGGGGCCAGGATCAGGGCGAGGCTCAGCACCACGACCACGGCCAGCAGCACCAGGAGGACGAGGTATCCGCTACCGCCGAACGGCTGCCAGGTATGGCCGGCGGTCGCGAGCACGTCGGGCGTCTGCCGCCAGCGGAAGAAGTGGAAGAAAAACGGGCGGTCGTCAGTCACCGGCCCCACCGCGAACGGGTACGACTCCAGGAAGCGCTTCCCTGCGCCGGCCAGCAGCTCCTTCGCTGCCAGGTAATGCTCGGGGGACGGCATCCGGTTGAAGCGGTTGACCTCGTCCGGCCGCACGCCTGGGGCCCAGACCAGGTCGTAGCGCCGCGCCTCGAGGAATGCCCGCAGCCGTTCGAGCTCAGCGTCAGACCAGCCGGCCGGGCTCACGAGAACCGTGAGGGTCTGCAACGACCGGTAGGCCACGACGCGCTCGGCCGGCTGCTGGCCTCGCGCCTCCAGTGCCGCCGCGACCGTCGCCAGCAGGCGCAGGTCTTCACTCGGCGGGGTCTGGAGCCAGCGGGTCGCCACCAGTATGCCGCCCGGGGCGAGCCGATCGAGCATGCGGCCGATGGCCTCTTGCGTGAGGAGGTAGGTCTCGCCCAGGCTGTAGCTGCCTGCCATCACCGGGCGGTAGGCGTCTGCCAGCGGCAGAAAGACGATGTCGTAGGACGGCCTGTCGCGTGCCAGGGTCGATCGCGGCGGCTCGACGATCACGGTGACCCGTGGGTCAGCGTAGACATCGTAGGGCACCGCACCATGCGCCACAGCCTCTCGCACCAGCCCGCTACCAAGCGTCACCTGCACCTCACGGGCGCCACCGGCCAGCGCCTGGAGCACGCCGAGGCCACCTGCGGGCTCGAGGACGAGTACCCGAGCGCTAGGCCGGAGCTGGAAAGCCACTGCCTCTGGCAGATAGGCCGCGAGGTCGAACTCCTCGGGGTGTTGAAGTGTCACCGGTTGGGGCGACTCGGCATCGAGCGAGAGCCCGAGTTGCGAGGGCGGTAGGCCGTCGTAGGTATAGCTGAGGCCTGGGAACTGTCGTACCCCGGCGTCCGCCACCACGTCGACTCGAGCCGTCGCGCTCCAGCGGGCATACACGGTCTCGGCACCTGGGTAGCGGCGCAGGTGTGCGAGCCCCCGGTAGGGTGAGAGTTCCAGGCCCAGCGGCGCGGCCGCCTGCCAGTTCAGCCACGCGAGCACGACGAACCCGACCAGCGCGCCTCCGGCCATCCCAGCCACGGCGAAGCGGAGGCGCCGCGAGGGCCGGACGAGGACGGGCCCCGCACCCAGTACGGCGCTCGCGAGCAGCGCGCCCGGGACGCCAGCAGCCTCCATGGTGAGCAACGCCAGCAGCGTCCCCAGCGCGGATCCGACCAGGTTACCGGCGTAGACCAGGTGCCGCTCCGAGCGGCTGGCCAGCGCGCCGCCGATGCCGAGCCCGCTCCAGACGAACGGCAGCGCCAGCGCCAGGCAGTAGCCGGCAAGGTAGAGGAGCTGCCGTCGCTCCCAGGCGATCCGGTAGCTATCGAACGGGAGCCAGTTGACCGCGAGCCAGGAGAGCGCCACACCGAGGGCGAAGCCTGTCCCGGCCAGCGGAAGCAGCCGGCCCGCGACGTCGCGCGCCACGCCCGGCCAGAGGGTGAGCACGCTTCCGCTGGCACCGAAACCCAGTAGAGCCAGACTGATCGCCAGGAAGGCGAAGTGGTACGACTGGCCGACTGCCAGCAGCCGGGTCAGGGTCGTCTCCAGGAGCATCGTGGCGGCCGCCAGCAGCCCGACGCCAAGGGTCTCCCGGTCCAGTTCAGCCCGTGCCAGCGCTGCAGTCGTCTGCGACAGGGCGCTCATCTCGGGGGCGCTCTCGTCGACGCTTTAGGGCCCAGTCAGGATCCGAGTCGCTCAGCGCGGAGGTTCTCGATCCGGATCGGCTCGATCTGGTCGGCGGGGGTGAAGCCGAACACCTGGGCATAGAACGAGAGCTCCGCCTCGAAGCAGCGCTGGAGCGTCTCGCTGCGGCGGAAGCCGTGGCCTTCGCCGGGGAAGAGCAGATAGGCATACGGTCGCCTGCGGGCCTGCAGCGCCTGAACCATCAGCTCGGCCTGCTCTGGCGGCACGACGCGATCCTCGGAGCCTTGCAGCAAGAGCACCGGCGCCTCGATCCGCTGCGCGAAGTGGACTGGCGACCGCTCGCGGTAGACCTCCTGCGCCTCGGGGTACGGGCCGACGAGGCGATCGAGGTAGCGCGACTCGAACTTGTGCGTCGAGCGCACGAACGCTTCGAGATCCGACAGCCCGAAGTAGCTCGTCCCGGCGGCGAAGAGACGGTGGAAGGCCAGCGCGCAGAGCACCGTGTAGCCGCCGGCTGAGCCGCCCCGGATCGCCATCCGCCAGGGGTGAACCATCCCGCTCGAAGCCAGGTAGCGGGCGGCGTTCAGGCAGTCACGGACGTCCACGATCCCCCACTCCCGCCTCAGCCGCTCGCGGTAGGCACGGCCGTAGCCGGTACTCCCCCCGTAGTTCACGTCCACGACAGCGAACCCGCGGCTCGTCCAGAACTGGATGCCGAGGTTGTAGTCGGGGCGCACGTGGCCGGTCGGCCCGCCGTGGCAGAAGACCAGCAACGGGGGGCGCTCGTCAGGCGGTGCCTGAAACTCGGGATTCGTCGGCGGGTAGTAAAAGGCGTACGCCTCTCGGCCGCTGTCGGTGGGGAAGGTGAGCGGCTGCGGCGAGGAGATCCACTCGGGAGGCAAGACGTCGGTCACACTCTGGCGGAGCGCTGTCCACCGCCCGGAGTCGAGCTCGAGCTCGACCACCGCAGTGGGCAGGCTCGGGGCACCAGCGATCAGCCAGACCCGATCGGTTCGTGCCGGATCGCTGACCACCATCCAGATCGCCTGCCACGGTACCGCGAGGCGGCTGATCCGGCCATCGCGGCCGACGACGACGAGCCGGTCGACCCCGTGCTCGGAGGCGGCGCAGACGAGGCGGCCGTCCGGCAGCACCGCGTAGCGCGACTGGCCGAAGACCCAGTGCGGCTCGCCGATCTCGGCCTCGAGCGAGGCGACCGCCTGCGGCTCGGCACCCTCCTGCCAGCGATAGGGGTTCCACCAGCCGCTGCGATCCGACAGGAAGTAGAGCTGGCCGTCCGGCCCCCACTGCGGCTGCGTGACCGCCTCGCTCGGCCCACCCGCGATCTGGCGAGCCTGGTCGATCGAGCCGTCATCGTTCAGCTCGGCGAGCCAGAGTTCGGTGCCGTCCCAGGGCATCTGCGGGTGATCCCAGCAGAGCCAGCACAGTCGCCGGCCGTCGGGGCTGATGCGCGGAGCGGCATAGAAGTCGCGACCGCTCGCGATCACCCGAGGGGCCACGCCGCCGTCGGTCGGGAGCGTCACCAGCTCATTGATCACCGAGCCGTCGATCTCGTGCCGCTCGCGCACGGCCACGATCAAGCGCCCGTCGGGGGTGACGCGGCCGTCGGCATAGCGCAGGCCGGCCGGCAGCGGCGGCTCCGGCGTGATCGGACGCGGTTCCTGTCCGGGATCCTGCCGGTAGAGGCGCTGGTCGGGGAAGTGGCTGAAGAAGACCGTGCCCCGGTAGAGGATGTAGGCCCCGCCGCCGTACTCGTGGACACGGGTGCGGGCATCGAACCCCGGCGGGGTGACATCGCGCGGCGTTCCGCCGTCATCGGCACGCACGATAACGGCCCGACCCTGCTCGGCGGGCCGGCTCTCGACCCACCACGTGGCCCCACCGTCTCGGCGCAGCTCGCTCAGCCGCACGCTCGCCTGCGCAGCCCAGCTCGCGGTGATCGGCGAGCGCCAGGTGCCGTAGGATGCCGTGATGCGGGAAGACATCTGAGCACTCCTCTCCGAAGGGATGGGCATCGTAGGGCGGGCTGCCTGCTCGTGTGGTCTCCGCTACGTTGATTCTGTCACGACGCTGCTGAGCCTGCCATCGCCTGCCCTCTGCGGAAGGTTCTGCTAAGCTTCAGCCATGATAACCCCTCGAGCGGCCACCGCGCGCACGGGCACGCGACGCAGCCGTTCTGCTGACCTCCGCGTCTCGACGGGCTCGCCCGTCAAGACCGGTGGAACCCGCTATCGAGAGGAAAGCACCATGCCGAACCGTCTGCAGCACGAGACCAGCCCGTATCTTCTCCAGCACGCCGATAACCCCGTCGACTGGTACCCCTGGGGCGACGAGGCCTTCCGCGTGGCGCGCGAGCAGGACAAGCCGATCCTGCTGAGCATCGGCTATTCGGCCTGCCACTGGTGCCACGTGATGGAGCACGAGTCGTTCGAGAACCCCGCGATCGCCCAGCTCATGAACGAGCTGTTCGTCAACGTCAAGGTCGATCGGGAAGAGCGGCCGGATCTGGACGAGCTGTACATGAGCGCGGTGCAGGTGCTCACCGGCCACGGCGGCTGGCCGCTCACGGTCTTTCTCACCCCTGACGGCAAGCCGTTCTACGGCGGTACCTACTTCCCGCCGGAGGACCGCGGCCAGATGCCGGGCTTCCCGCGCGTCTTGCTCGCCGTCGCCGAGGCCTACCGCCAGCGGCGCGACGAGGTCGAGCGGGCTTCGGGCGAGCTGGTCAAGCACCTCGAGCAGCAGTTCCGCCTACCACTGGAGTCGACCAGCGTACAGCCGTCGCTGCTCGACGAGGCTGCCCGCAACCTGGTGCCGCAGTTCGACCGCGAGCACGGCGGCTTCGGCGGAGCACCCAAGTTTCCCTCGCCCATGCCGCTCGAATTCCTGCTGCGCACGTTCAAGCGCACCGGAGCGCCACGGGCGCTCGAGATGGTCACCATCACGCTCGACCGGATGGCCCGCGGCGGCATCTACGACCAGATCGGCGGCGGGTTCCACCGCTACGCGGTCGACGCCGTGTGGCTGGTGCCGCACTTCGAGAAGATGCTCTACGACAACGCGCTTCTGAGCCGCGTCTACGTGCTGGCCTACCAGGCGTCCGGAAACCGGTTCTTCCGCCGCATCGCCGAGGAGACCATCGACTACGTCCTGCGGGAGATGACCAGTCCTGAGGGCGGCTTCTACGCCACGCAGGACGCCGACACCGAGGGCGAGGAGGGCAAGTTCTACCTGTGGACGCCGGAGGAGATCGAGGACGTGCTCGGGCCGGAGCAGGCCCGGGTCGTGATGCGCTTCTTCGGGGTACGGCCGGGCGGTAACTTCGAAGGGAAGAGCATCCTGCACGTGCCGCGCGACCCGCGCGAGGTGGCGGCGGAACTCGGGCTCGCGCCCGACGAGCTCGAGCGAATCATCGCCGATGCCCGCCGGAAGCTGTACGAGGCGCGCGCTCGCCGGGTCTGGCCGGGACGCGACGAGAAGGTGATCACCTCCTGGAACGGCTTGATGCTCCGCGCCCTGGCCGAGGCGGCCACCGCGCTCGGCCGCGACGACTACGCCGTAGCCGCCACCCGAAACGCCGAGTTGCTGCGCGCGACCGTCGCGCGCGATGGCCACCTGTACCACGTCTACAAGGATGGCCGGGCGAAGGTCGAGGGCCTGTTGGAGGACTATGCCTACCTGGTCAATGGGCTGGTCTCGCTCTACGAGGCGACCTTCGAGGCGCGCTGGATCGCCTGGGCCCGCGAGCTGGCCGAGACAATGCTCGCCGAGTTCAGCGACCCGGAGCAGGGCGACTTCTTCGATACCAGCGTGCGCGGCGAGGCGCTGGTCGCCCGGCCTAAGGGGCTCTTTGACTCCGCCACGCCGAGCGGGAACGGCGCCGCCGCCGAGGCGCTGCTGCGGCTCTCCCTGCTGCTGGGCGAGCCGCGCTACCAGCAGCGGGCGACGGCGATTCTCGAGCGGTACGCGAAGCTGGCCTCCGAGCATCCGGTTGGCTTCGGGCAGTTCCTGATCGCGATCGACTTCGCATTGGGCCAGCCGTTCGAGGTGGCGCTCGTCGGGGAGCCGTCGGCGGCTGACACGCGGGCGCTGCTTCGCGTGGTGCGCGAGCCGTACCAGCCGTACAAGGTGGTCGCCCTGCGCCGGCCCGGCGACGAGCAGGCCGCTGAGATCGTGCCGCTGCTGGCCCACCGGACGACAGTGGACAGCCACGCGACCGCATACGTGTGCCGCAACTTCGCCTGCCAGCAGCCGGTAACGGAGCCGGAAGCGCTGGCCGAGCAGCTCGGCGTGGCGCCGCCATAGTCGGTGATGCTCGATCGACACCGGCGTATCCTCTCACCTGCTGAACCAGGCGAGAGTTTCGCTCGGAGGCGACGGCGCTATGGCACGCACCTATCGCCGCACACGCTGGCGGCGCGCCGTGAACGCGCTCGTGCGTGCTCTGTTGAGGCTCGGCCTGCCGATCCCGCACACGTACCTGCTCACGGTTAAGGGGCGCAAGACCGGCCGGCTGTACACGACGCCGGTGACGCTGGTCGAGCGGGGCACCCAGCGCTGGCTCGTCGCGCCGTACGGAGAAGTCAACTGGGTGCGGAACGCGCGGGCGGCCGGGCAGGTCACGCTCCACCGCGGGCGACGCGTCGAGACGGTGCGGATCCAGGAGGTCACCCCGGAAGAGACCGCCGCGATCCTCAAGGAGTACCTCCGCCAGGTACCGGTGGTTCGCCCCTACTTCGACGTCTCACCGGACGATCCGATCGACGCTTTCGTCGCCGAGACCCCTCGCCACCCGGTCTTCCGGATCACCGGCCCGGTCGATCATTGTCAAAACCCTGCCCGTTTCGGGCACGGTGAGGTAGAGTGACAGGGCTGGCGTGTGTAGGAGGGAGGCAGCTATGGCCACGCGCGAGGAGCTCGAGCGACGCATCGTCGAGGCGATCGATCGACATCGGGATCTCATCCTCGAAGTCGCGGAGACGATCCGGCAGAACCCGGAGATCGCCTTCCAGGAACACCGGGCGTCGGCACTGCTCGCCGCCAGCATCCAGCGGTTCGGCTACGAGGTGGAGAAGCCGATCGGCGGGCTCGAGACTGCCTTCCGCGCCTCCCGCCACGGCCGGGCCGACGGGCCGATCGTCGCCGTGCTGGCCGAGTACGACGCGCTGCCCGGTATCGGCCACGGCTGCGGGCACAACCTGATCGCCGCCTCCGGGCTGGCTGCCGCTATCGGGCTGAGTGCGGTGATGGACGAGATCCCGGGCATCTTCGAGGTGATCGGCTGCCCCGCTGAGGAGGCCGGCGGCGGCAAGATCATCCTCCAGCAGGCCGGCGTCTTCGACGACGTCGACGCCGCGCTGATGGTGCACCACGCCGGCCACCAGACCGGGGTGGGAACGCGCTATCCGGACGGCACCTGCCTAGCCATCACTGAGTTGACGTTCGAGTACTTCGGCAAGCCGGCCCACGCGGCGGCCGATCCAGAAAACGGCGTCAACGCGCTCAACGCCGTCATCAAGCTGTTCACCGGGCTGGACGCGCTCCGGCAGCACGTGCCGATGGAGACCCGCATCCACGGCATCATCACGCACGGGGGCGACGCGCCGAACATCGTCCCGCACTACGCGGCGGCCAGGTTCTACGTCCGGGCGGCCACCCTCGACGACCTGGAGCGCGTGCTGGAAAAGGTGCGCCGGGTGGCCGAGGGCGCTGCCCTCATGACCGGAGCCGAACTGAAGACCGAGCAAGGCGTGACCTACTACGACGTGCGCCCGAGCTACGTCATCGGTCGGCGCTACCTGGAGCGGATGCGCCAGGTCGGGATGGAGATCCACTGGGAGCGTACCGGCCGCGGCATGTACTCGACCGACCTCGGCAACATCAGCCATCGCATCCCGGTGGCGACCGGTAGCTTCGCCATCAGCACCGAGCCGATCCCCGGTCACTCGCAGCAGGTCGTCGAGGCCTCAGGCTCGCCGTTCGGCCAGGAGCAACTGCTGAAGGTCTCGAAGGCGATGGCCCTCACCGCCTTCGACCTGCTGACCGATCCGGAACTGCTCGCTCGGGCCAAGGCCGAGCACGCGAGCTGGCCGCCATCGAGCTGAGCCAGCGCCCGCTTATGGCACCCCACAGGCTCGATGCGGGTACGGCCCGTGGCGTGCGTCTCTGCTCGTTGCCGTAGGCCTCCCTACTGCCTGGCCGGCGAGTGCGCGACGTCCGGATCCGGCACGACGGCCAGCACCATCGGCGAGGCCGGCCCGCCCAGCCGCAGCTCGACGCGTGCGCAGAGATAGGTGTAGGCCTCGAACGGCTGCAAGCCGTACTCGCTGGTCAGCAGCTCGTAGGCCTGATCCAGCGCGCAGCGCTGCGCCGCCTGGAGCGCCTCTCCCATGCCCAGGCAGGCGGTCGCGCCGTCCAGCCGGAGGCGCGGGTACTCGAGCCGCCGGCCTTTCTCCAGATCGATCCGGACGGTCGCCCGCCCGGCCGCCTCGATCGCGACCAGCGCGGGCTCGCCCCGTCCCATGGCGGCGTGGAGATCGCCGAGCGAGAGCAGCGCCCCGGGCACCTGCACTGGCAGCAGGATCGCCGCGCCGGGCGAGAACTCGCGCAGGTCGAGGTTGCCGCCCCAGGGATAGGCCGGGCTGAAGGTCGAGCTCTCGCCGGCCGCCGGGGCGAGGCCGATGCAGCCGACCATCGGCTCCAGCGGCACGTGCAGCCGCTCCGACAGGTGGACGTAGCCACCCTCGACCGGCACCTGTCGGATCTGGACGGCCCGCACCCGACTGCCGAGGCGACCGAAGCCCGGCAGCCAGACGGCCCAGGCCCGCTCGACCGCAATATCCAGTATCTCGACCCGGAGCGCGTCCCCCGGCTCGGCACCCCGCACCAGCACCGGGCCGGTGACGGCGTTGAACCGCTCCAGGCCGATCGTCTCGACGCTTTCCCCGCGGGCGAGCCGCTGGTAGGCCTCGTCGCTCGTCTCGAATGTGACGACCTCTCCCGGCTCGATCTCCAAAGCTGGCGGCACGGTGCGATCGAACACAACGGCGCGGTGCTCAACGGAGACGAAACGTGGCGCTGTCATCGGGCACTCCTCGCTCGACTGGCTGACAACGGTACCGATCTCGTACTCACCTGAGGGTAGTACACTCTCATGCGTGCAAGGGTACGGGAGGCACGCGCACAGCGATGACGACGCAACCACAGACCTACGTCATCGGCACCGCCGGCCACGTCGACCACGGCAAATCGACGCTGGTCAAAGCACTCACCGGCATCGATCCCGACCGGCTCCGCGAGGAGAAAGAGCGGGAGATGACGATCGATCTCGGCTTCGCCTGGCTCTCGCTGCCCAGCGGGCGGCGGGTGAGCATCATCGACGTGCCGGGGCACGAGCGGTTCATCAAGAACATGCTGGCCGGCGTCGGCGGCTTCGACGCGGCGCTGCTGGTCGTCGCCGCCGACGAGGGGCCGATGCCGCAGACCGCCGAGCATCTGGCGATCATCGACCTGCTCCAGATCCGCCATGGGCTGGTGGCGCTGACCAAAGTCGACCTGGTAGACGAGGAGTGGCGCGAGCTGGTCACGGTGGAGGTGCTGGAGCGGCTCCGCGGCTCCGTGCTCGAAGGGGCCGAGATCGTCCCGGTCTCGGCGGTGACCGGTGAAGGCCTGCCGGAGCTGGTCACCGCGCTCGACCGGCTGTTGGAGCGGGTGCCGCCGCACCTGGAAACCGGCCGCCCGCGCCTGGCCGTCGACCGGGTCTTCACCATGCCTGGCTTCGGTACGGTCGTGACCGGCACGTTGCGGGGCGGGCCGCTGGAGATTGGCCAGGAGGTCGAGCTGCTGCCGACTGGCAAGCGCGGGCGCGTGCGCGGCTTGCAGAGCCACCGCGTCAAGGTCGAGCGCGCGCAGCCAGGCTCCCGCACGGCGGTGAACTTGAGCGGCATCGCAGTCGAGGAGATCGCGCGGGGTCACGTGCTGACCACGCCCGGCTGGCTCCGGCCGACGACGCTGCTCGACGCGCGCCTGCGGTTGATCCCTGCTGCCTCTGCGCCGCTGGAGCAGAATGACCAGGTGGACTTCTTCATCGGCGCGGCCGAGACGCTCGCCCGGGTGACCCTGCTCGACGCCGAGCGGATCGACCCGGGCGGCGAGGGTTGGGTGCAGTTCCGCTTCTCCGAGCCGGTGGTCGCGGTGCGGGGCGACCGCTTCATCATCCGCCGGCCGTCGCCGGGCTCGACGATCGGCGGCGGCGTGGTCGTCGACCCCCACCCGCGCCGGCACCGCCGCTTCCGCCCGGAGGTCATCCGGGCACTCGAAGTCCTCGCCAGCGGCACGCCGCAAGAACTCGTCCTGCAGGTGCTCGATCGCCAGCCACGGGAACTGCGCGAGGTGATCCAGCAGGCCGGCCTGCCCGAGGCCGAAGGCCGGGCGACGGTCGAGGAGCTGATCGGGCGCCAGGAGATCACGCCTCTCAGCACCGAGCGCGCGCTCGCCCCGACCACGCTGCTCATCCGCACCGATGCCCTCCGGGCCCTCGGCGCCGGGCTGGCCAGGCTGCTGAGCGCCTACCACGAGCGCTACCCGCTGCGCCGGGGCATGCCGCGCGAGGAAGCCCGCAGCCGCCTGGCGCTCACCCCCCGCGCCTTCGACGAGGTGGTGGCCGCGCTGGCGCGCCAGGGCGCGATCGTCGAGGAGGCGGACACGGTCCGGCTACCGCACCATCAGATCCGCTTCACGCCCGAGCAGCAGGCCCGCATCGACCGCTATCTCGGCGCGCTGCGGTCGCAGCCGTACAGCCCGCCCTCGCCGGCCGAGTTCGAGCTGGAGCCGGAGCTCGTGGCAGCGCTGGTCGACACCGGCGCGATCGTG
Organism: Thermomicrobiaceae bacterium; assembly: GCA_014874455.1. Taxonomy (GTDB): domain Bacteria; phylum Chloroflexota; class Chloroflexia; order Thermomicrobiales; family Thermomicrobiaceae; genus Thermalbibacter. Next base: position 5,994 of record JADBJL010000076.1, on the reverse strand, counting down.
CGGGTAGACGAGGGCATCGTCTTCGCCCGCGAGACTTTCGAGGAGATCCAGCGCGCAGTGCTGGAGCTGATCGACCGGCAGGGCAGCCTGACGCTGGCGCAGTTCCGCGACCACTTCGGCACCAGCCGCAAGTACGCGCAGGCGGTGCTCGAGTACCTGGACCAGCGGCGGGTCACCCGCCGGGTCGGCGATACCCGGGTGCGCTACGCCCATGGCTGAATCGGCCCGCCCGGTCTTCCTCGCGCCCCACTACGACGACGTCGCGCTCTCCTGCGGCGGCACCGTGGCGGCGCTGGCCGAGCAGGGCCTGCGCCCGGTGATCGTGACCTGCTTCGGCGGTGAGCCAGACGGCCCGCTCAGCCCCTTCGCCGCCTTCCAGCACCGCTGGCGCGGCCTGAGCGACGAGGAAGCGCTGGCGATCCGGCGGGCCGAGGAGCGAGCCGCGGCCGATGCCCTGGGCGCCGAGCCGCTCTGGCTCGGCCTCCCGGACGCAATCTACCGCGATGCCCGCTACCTCTCCGACGAGCAGCTCTTCGGCAGCCTGCACCCCGACGACGCCGACGTGCTTCCCCGCCTGCGAGCGGCACTCCGCGAGGCGCTCGCTGGGGCCGGCGTCACGCCGGCCTGGTTCGCGGTGCCGCTCGGCGCCGGCAACCACGTGGATCACCAGCTCGTGCGCGCGCTCGGCCACGAGCTGCGTCGCGAAGGCTGGACGGTCTGGGCCTACGAAGACTTCCCCTACAGTGCGCTCGAGGGCGGGAGCCGCGAGCTGGCCCGACTGGCGAGCGAGCACGCGGCGGCCGAGCCCTGGCTGCAGCCGCTGAGCGACGACCTGCTCCAGCGCCGGATCGTCGCGGTCCGGTGCTACGCCTCGCAGATCGCCGTGATCTTCCGCCACCTCGGCGACCCGGCCGAGGCTATCTACCGAGCGGCGCTGGAGGCCGGCTCCGGCCGGCCAGCCGAGCGCCTCTGGCTGCTGCGCGGGTAGGCGAAGGCCGCATAACCGGCGCGTAGCCCGTCGCGGAGCCCGCGGAGCTCAGCGGGTACCGGATGGTTCCTGGGTTCAGGTGCGGCTCAGGAGTGCCCGTCGTCCTCCAGCCCGGACCCGGCGCGCGCCAGGCGAACCCTCACTCGCGGCAGCTCCGGCAGGAAGCGGCGGAAGGTAAACCAGTAGACCGCGGCGGCTACTACTGTGATCGAGCTCCCGAGCAGGAACAGCGGCTCGTAGCCGGCGCGGACGATGAGCTGGCCTCCGGCCCAGCCGCCCAGCGCCAGCGTGGCGTTCCAGCCCAGGAACGTCAGGCTGTTCGCCGTGGCCCTGACCTCTGGCGGGATGATCCGCATCGAGAAGTCCGTGTGCAGCGGATCCGAGAGGTAGACGAAGAAGGTGCGCAGCGCGAAGGCGGCCGCGGCCGCCGGCAGGAAGGGCAGGAATCCCATCAGCAAGAGGAACGGCGCCGAGACCAGGCGGGCTGCCGCCACCCCGCCGACCAGCCCTAGCCGCAGCCCGAGCCAGGGTGCCCCCAGCGAGCCCAGCACCTGCACCACGACCCCGAGCGAGCGGATCAGCCCTACCGTGCCGGAGCCCGCCCCGAACTCCCGCATGAAGTACACGTTGACGAACGGGACGACCAGCCCGCCCCCCAGCGCCAGTACCAGCCCGGTGGCAACCAGCCGTCGCACCGCGCCGCTGCCCAGGCAGACCGCGAGCGTGACCTGGCTCCCCAGCGGCGGCGGTGCGTCCGCCGGGTCGCGCAGCCGCAGCAGTGGGGCCAGGCAGCCGGCCGAGACGACCCCGGCGCCCAGGAGTGTCAGCCGGTAGGCGGTAGCCAGCGCCATGCCGGGCCACAGGGCCTGGAGCAGCTTCGGAAAGCCGCCGGCATAGAGGCTACCGACGATGCTGACCGCGACGAGCAGCGCCGCGGCTACGCTGAAGAGGTGCGTTCGCTCCTCCTCCGTGCTATTGGCAGCCAGGAAGGGCGCCTGAGCCACGTAGAGCAGGGTGACGCCGGTCGCGGCGATCAGCCCGCCGGCCAGGAGCAGCCAGTCGATCGTGATCGTGCACTCGATGAGGATGCCGAGCGCCGTGATCAGCGTGCCCAGCAGCAGCCCGCGCCGCACGCCGAGCCGGTCGCAGAGCAGCCCGGCCGGCAACGCCGCGACCGCTCCCCCTACTGTGCCCACGCCGATCAGCAGCCCGAGAAAGTCCTCGGCGTACCCGATCTCGACGATGTAGAGCGTGAACAGGGTCGAGAAGGCGCCGTAGCCGACGCCGAGCAGCCCGAGCGCCAGCAGGAGCAGCCGCGCGTTGCGGCTGAACGCGCGGACGCGTCGCAGGTGCTCTCGGAGCTCATCGAGGGCTGTCTGCATCGAGCATCCTCGACCTCAGGCACCCCGGAGAAGGAGCAGCCATCGCCCAGATCGACCCGGACGTAGCCTGGCTCGCGAGCCACTGCTGGTAGTGCCGGCCGATGTTGCCCATCTCCACTTGCCAGCCGGGCGGGTTGTCCGGCGTATAGGTCAGGCAGCGTCGCTCGAAGCACTGGAGCAGGACATCACGCTCCTGCCCGCCCACCGGCACTCTGACCCAGTACGCCTCGGTGATCGGCAGGCCGACGAGCGCGAGCACCGGGTTGAAGAGCGGCTCCTCCCGCAGCGACCCGTTCACCAGCACCGGCCCGCGGGTCTCCAGGAAGGCGGCGAAGACCGAAGCCACCCCATGTCCGGTCTCCGGGAACGGGGCGCCAGCGGTCACCTCGTAGCGCTCCAGCTCCGGATCGACGCGCACCAGGCCGTCCGGCCGCAGCCGCAGCGCTACCCGTGTCCCGGCCGGAAGCGGTGGCGCGGAGAGCAACGGCCGCAGCTCGGCGTAGGTTGGGCCGGGAGAATCGGGGTCACCCGCCACGGGCAGATCGGCCGGCCTCAGGGTCGAGAACTCCCGCTCGCCCACCTGTCGCCGCCCGGTGATCAGCTCCCAGGCCAGCCGGCCGCCGGTCACGTACCACCGGGCGTCCACGGCCGCCAGCGGATCGGTGATCTCCATGCGCCCCTTCTCGAAGTACTGCACCCGGCGCCAGCCGCCCCGAGTGCCGGCGTAGGGCTCGTGCGCGACCGGCCCCAGCGGCTCGCCCCAGAGCCAGGTACGCTGGACCAGTCCCGCCTGCACTGGCCCATCGACCCGCTCCCGCCACCAGGCGAACACCCGGCCCGCCGCCTCGTCGCTCACCGGGGGATCCAGCAAGGCCCAACCGTAGTCGAGCAGCCTGGCCGCGTCGTCGTACCAGTGCTCGAAGGTCGAGCCGACCAGCACCACGATCAGCCGGTGGCCGGCGCGCTCGGCTACCTCGATCAGGCAGAGCCCGGCGTCGTCCGTCCAGCCGGTCTTGCCGCCGATGACCCCCGGGTAGCGCTTCGGGAGCTGGTTGCCGTGCTCGTAGGTGAAGCCCTCGGCCTCGTAGCGATCGGCGCTGAAGATGGCCACGAAGGTGGGATTGGCCAGCGCCGCCCGCGTCAACACCGCGAGGTCGTAGACCGTCGTGTAGTGGCCGGGCGCATCGAGCCCGTGCGGGTTCACGAAGTGGGTATCGGCCAGCTCCAGCTCGCGCGCCTTGTCGTTCATCCAGCCGACGAAGCGGGCACGCGCCAGCGGGTCATCGCTCTCGGGACTGCCGCCGACCGCCCGGGCGATCGCCATCGCCGCGTCGTTGCCGCTGCGGAGCAGCAGGCCGTAGAGCAGCGTGCGCAGTGTCACCTGCTGGTCCTTCTCCAGCTCGGCAGTCGCCTCGCCGATCAGATCGGACTGGACGATGCGCACCGTCTGGTCGAGATCGCCGCGCTCGAGGGCGACGAGCGCGGTCATGATCTTGGTCAGGCTGGCCATCGCTGTGCGGTCGTGCTGGCGAACGCCGTCGAGAACCGTGCCGGTGTCGGCGTCCATCACGATCCAGTGCGTGGCGGCCACGGCCGGGTGGGGGACTGGCGGCGCGGCGAGCGCCTGGCTCGGAACCAGCGCCAGCAGTGCCACCAGCACCGCCAGCACGCACGCCCACCGACTCACGCCGCAGCTCCTGCCCCTTGCCTGGCCAGCACCGTGATCATGGCAGACAAGATCGGTCGACGGCAAGGCGGACTGCGGATGGTCGCAAGCGGTTGTCCGCTAGGGCGCTCGGCCTGCGTGGCATGAGGAGACCGCTCGCCCTGGAGCGCTCCCCTCTGCCTCACACCCGGCGACACTGAGCGATTCTCGACCCCTGCCCTGAGACCGGAAACCACACCTTACAGCGAATCCGCCGCTGTGGAGGGAAGACGTCGAGGCGGAAGTCCGCATTTCCGCAACTGGCGTTACGGATTTCCGTAGTGCGGCTGCGAACTGCGGCGCGGGCAGCGGTGCATTGCCTGGATCGCAGCGGGAATGCGCTCGTTGCCTCCGATCACGAACACACGCCGGCAGTCCATGGCGGGCTCGCGCTCACCTCACGTGCAAAACCGTCTCAAGGGAGAGGGCTCGAGGTGAGGGCAGCTTCCCCGCCCTCACCCCGCCCTTCGGGCACCCCTCTCCCGCGCAGCCCGGGAGAGGGGCAAGGGGGTGAGGGTAAGTGAGCCATCCGCGCTCGACGGTGCAGGAGGTCGTGTGCTGGGGAATGTACGCAGGACAATGCGTGCACAGGCTAAGGGATAGCGGAGGGGCGATTCTGGTGGTCGCCCTGGAGGCCATGCGCAGGCGGCAGGAAATGCCCGTCACACCGGAACGCCGGCTCAGCCAGTGTCAGGGCCGGGCTGGCAGGATCTCCACGTTGCCCTCCCGCGTGGGGACGCGGCAAGCCCAAGCGCTGGTCGGCGAGGTTGAGCAAACGTGCCCGATCGTGCGTGCGCGGACGCGCGAGGGCGACGTCGCTGCCCTCGCCGTTGTCCTTCGCTCTCGAGCGGCAGCCGCCAGTCCTAGGCGTTCCGCGCGGCCCGGCTGCCGCGGCGGCGCTCGGGCGTGGCCGCTCCCTCCGCGAGCTGGTCGATTTCGGTGAAGAGGTTGGCCATCTCGATCGCGGCCATCGCCGCCTCGAAGCCCTTGTTCCCCATCTTGGTTCCGGCCCGCTCCACCGCCTGCTCGATGGTGTCGGTGGTCAGCACGCCGAAGATCACTGGCACGCCGGTCTCCAGCCCCACGTTGGCGATCCCTTTGGAGACCTCGGCCGCGACGTAGTCGAAGTGCGGGGTCGCCCCGCGGATGACCGCGCCCAGGCAGATCACTGCGTCGTACCGTCCCGTCTTCGCCAGCCGCTTGGCCGTGATCGGGATCTCGAAGGAGCCCGGCACCCAGACCACGTCGATGGCGTCGGTGTCCACCTCGTGGCGCAGCAGGGCGTCGAGCGCGCCGTCCAGCAGCTTGTTCGTGATGAACTCGTTGAAGCGGCTGGCGACGATGCCGAAACGCCGCCCGCGTCCGGTCAGCAATCCCTCGATCGTCTGCAACCCCCGGCCGTCCTGCCCGATCGTCTCCATAGCGACCTCCCTCTCACGCTAGTCGTGCACGCTCGGAATCGCACGGGACAGCTCCGCCGCTGGGAGGGCCCCGTTGAGCTGCAAGAGGTGGCCCAGCTTGTCGCGCTTCGTCTCCAGGTAGCGACGGTTGTGCTCGTTCGGTGGAACCTCCAGCGGAACCCGCTCGACGATCTCGAAGCCGCAGTCGCCCAGTGCCTCTACCTTGCGCGGGTTGTTCGTCAGCAGCCGCAGCCGCTGGATCCCCAGGTCGCGCAGGATCAGCGCCGCCTCGCGGTAGTTGCGCAGGTCGGCCGGGAAGCCGAGCTCGAGGTTCGCCTCGACCGTGTCCAGGCCCTGATCCTGCAGGTGGTAGGCGCGCAGCTTGTTCAGGAGCCCGATGCCGCGGCCCTCCTGTCGCAGGTAGATCACCACACCCCGGCCTGCCTGGCCGATCAGTCGTAGCGCCGCCTCGAGCTGCTCGCCGCAGTCGCAGCGCTGCGAGCCGAAGAAGATCGGAAG
>JADBJL010000060.1 GCA_014874455.1 Thermomicrobiaceae bacterium | reverse complement strand
TTGCTGCCGGGGGCCCGCAATTCATTTAGGCCGGTGCAGCCAGCGCGCGGTCACCCTGACCCACTCTCGGCCCCGGCGACCGGCGGGTAGCGGAAGGTGAAGCGCTCGAACCGGATCAGCGGCTGCTCCGGCTCGCGCGGCGCCGTCGCGTCCATCATGAGGGCAATTCTAGGACGCGCCGCCTCCTCTCCCCGAGGAGACAGCGCACCGGTGAGGTAGAGGTCGCCTCAGCGGGTCTCCTCTTGCCAGGCCCGCCGGGCTGCCCAGGTCTCGATCGGAGGATACGCCTTGCGGACGGCCAGTACCAGCGGGATCGCGATGATCGCGCCGGTAGCGGCTTGCCCCAAATTGAACCAGACGTCGGCGATCGCCGTGCCGGTGCCGACCCGCAGGATGAAGAAGTCGTAGATGAAGTAGCCGCCGACCAGGATCACCCCACCGACCAGGCCGGCCAGCGCCATCCGCCACAGGCCAACGCGCCAGCCGATCAGCCCGGCGACCAGCCCCTGCAGGCCGTGGATCACGAAGGTGCCCGGCGCGTAGTTCGCGAACCCGGAACTCAGGTCGGCCAGCGTGGGGCCGAGCGCCCCCGCGATGGCGCCGACCAGTGGCCCGAAGGTGAACGCGGCGAAGTAGATGGCGATATCCCCGAGGTGGACGTAGCCACCCGGGATCGGCACCTGGATCAGCCGGGTCGCCACGAACACCACGGCGATCATCACCCCGGCCAGCGCGATCACCCGTGGAGAAAGACCTGACCTGACTGGGGCGGCCCTGCCCTGCTGCATCGCGCACCCTCCTCGCCGGCTTCTCGACGGCGCTCACCCTCGTGCTCATCGCCACTGCAAGCGTGTGACCTGGCCCTGGCAGCATCAACAGCCAATTGGAGCAGTCCAATTTCGCGACGCCCTGTTGCTCAGGCTGGGCAGCAGGGCATTGCGGCGCGACGCCCTGCTGACACGGCAGTGACGTCGGCGCGCGCGCCGGTCAGCTCGCCCGGTGATGGTCTGGCTGGGCCACCTGCACCGGCAGGCGGGCTCCGGTCGTCTCAGCCAGGTAAGCGGCCAAGCCCGCCGCAAGCCCGCCGAGCGCGAGCCCCCAGAAGATCGGCTCGTAGCGGCCGAGCAGGTCGTAGAGCGTGCCCGCGCCGACCGGAGCCGCGGCACGGGCCAGCGTGGCCCACAGCGCCATCACGCCGGCGATGCTGCCGTACGCGGCGGGGCCGAAAAGTTCGGCCACCCGGGCCGCCCGCAGGAGGGTGGCCATCCCGTTGCTCATGCCGAAGATCACTACGAAGGCCAGCACGCCGGTCGCCCCGGGTACGACGAGGAGGATGCCGAGCGCCGTGCCCTGGAGCAGGAACACCAGCACTGTCATCAGCCGGGCTGGCAGGAGTCGGCCCAGCGGGGCGAACAGCACCCGGCCCGGGAGTTGCATCCCGCCGATCAGACCGGTGACAGTGGCAGCGAACGCCGGGCTGTAATCCTTGCCCAGAAGATAAGGGATGAGATGGACATTGACGGCCACGGTGGTGGCTGCGCTCAGCACTATTGCCAGCGTCAGCGCCCAGAAGGTCGTCGTGCGCAGCACTGCGCGTGCCGGGATGCCGGGATCGCGCGCTGGCGCGGTCGTCGCGTCGCCTGCCCAGGCGGCCTCACCGTCCGGTGCCAGTCCCAGGGCCTGGGGGCTGCGGCGGAGGACGAGGGCATGCAGCGGGATCGTGCCGGCACCGAGCAGGACGGCCAGCGCCAGCAATGCCTCGCGCCAGCCGAAGAGCTCGACCAGCCAGTTGCAGAGCGGGGTGAAGATCACGCTGGCAAGCCCGGCGACCAGCGTCAGCGCGGTGAGCGCCTGGCGGCGGCGCCGGGAGAACCACTTGGCGATCACGGCGAACGCTGGCTCGTAGAGCACCGCGGCCATCGCTAGCCCGATACCCATCCAGATTGCGTAGAAGGCGGTCAGGCTCGCAACGCGCGACCAGGCCAGCACGAGCATGGTGGCGGCGATCGAGCCGGCGGTCATGAGCAGGCGTGGGCCGTTCCGGTCGAGCCAGCGGCCGACGAGCGGCGCGGCCAAGCCGGAGATCAGGAGGGCCAGCGAGAACGCGCCGGTTACTGACGGGCGTGACCAGCCCAGCTCGCGCTCCATCGGGGTGAGGAAGACGGCGAAGCCATAGTAGAGGATGCCCCAGGAGATCGTCTCGGTCACCGCCAGGGCGGCGACGATGTACCAGCCGTAGTAGAGGCCGCGCCGCCACCTGTGTCGAGGAGCCGACGTTGCGTGCACGCGATCTCCCTTCAGCGGTCTGCCGCGCCGTCTTCGTGCTCGGAATCGATACACAGCGCGGAAGGGGGTACTCGACAACCGGGAGTGTAGCGCCTATATCGATAGGGGTCAATAGATCAGTTCCCTGCGCCAGCGGTGATGAGCCGCGCGATTTGGGCCAGGTGGTTCGCGTCGTGTGCCGCCATGTGCCGGGTGAGCGACTCGACCGTGATCCTGCCGGCCTCCTCGTGCTGGCCGCTGCGTGTCCAGCCAGCGGCATCGAGCCGCGCGAGCGTGGCTACGTGCTCGGCCCGCAGCCGCTCGAACCGTGCGAGCGCGGCGGCCAGTGACATCGAGCGGTAATCCCGCTCCTCGGCCAGCGCGGCGGGGTCGTAGGCCGGCAGGAACGGATGATCCTGCTCGAGCATCCGCCGCACCCGCTCGTGCGCGCCCTCCTCGGCATCGCCCAGGTGCGCCACCACCTCGACGATCGACCACTCGCTGGCGTTCGGACGCTGGCAGGCCTGCTCGCCGGTGATCCCTCGCACGAGGGCACCCAGCGTTACCGGCGTTGCCTGGTAGGTCTCGATCAGCTCCGCGCGCTCGTCCACGACCCCACTCCTTCGCGCTCACCGTCGTCCGGATCGGCTTGGCCGGCTGTATACCCGATCGCGCGCCAGGCAGCAATGCTGCGACCAGCAGAGAGGAGGCCGCACGTATCGGCGACGCTTGACAGGCGGTGCGGAGGCTGCTAGATTGAGAGCGTTCGAATGGTTGAACCATTGAACCACTGAGGCGCGCGGCATTGGATCGCCCGGCTGGCCTTCAACCTATCGCCCGCTCGCGGATTTCGCACCAGGCGGTTATCCAGCTCTGGCGGTTGATCCGAGACGGGTACTGGAGCCCCGGTGAGCGGCTGCCCCCGGAAAGAGAGCTGGCCGAGCAGCTCCAGGTGAGCCGCGGGTCGCTGCGCGAGGCACTACGCATCCTCGAGGTCGCTGGCGTGGTCGAAGCCCGCCAGGGTGACGGAACCTTCGTCCGCGAGGGGCCCGGGCTGGGCCTGCTCTCGCCGCTGGCCGTGATCTTCGGCGCCAGCGGCGACCTCGTCGGTGACCTGCTCGAAGTCCGGATGATCGTCGAGCCCCAGATCGCTGCGCGAGCGGCCGTCCGGGCGACGCCAGCCGAGATCGCTGAGATGAAGGCGGCGGTCGCTGCGGTGGCCTCGCTGTTGGATCGGGACGGTGTGGCGCTGGAGACGCTCGAGTACGACCGGGCATTCCACCGCGCAGTCGCCCGCGCATCGCACAACGAGGTGGCCGTGCGCGTGATCGACCTGATCAACCAGACGCTGCAGGAAGTACGCCGGCACTTTATCGGCTCCACCGAGCGCCTGCGCCGCGCGCACGAGCGACACCAGGAGATCCTGGCGGCGATCGAAGCGCGCGATGCCGCTGAGGCGAGCGCGGCCATGATCCGGCACCTGACTGAGATCGAGGGCTACATCCTCAGCGAAGCGCTGGGCGATCAGGGCGGGGCCACGGCCGCCGAGGAAGGAGGGCGCTAGGGAGACGCGGCCCGGTATTCGGGCAGCCGCCTAGGGATTCGAAACACCGAGAGTCCGGGATAGGGAAACCGCAGGCTAGTGGGGCAGCAGCCCCCGTCAGGGGATGTGACGGAGAGAGGCGAGCGAGGAGGAGGTTGGCCATGAAGCGTTTCGACTGGCGCGTCCTGAGTGGCCCACGGGTCTCCCGGCGCACCTTGATGCAGATGGCCCTAGCGACCGGTGCGGTGGGCTTTGCGCAGTGGCTGAGCGCGTGCGCTGGCGGTGGCGCGACACCGACGGCCGCACCGGCCGCGGGTGCTACGCCGCAGGCAGTGCCAGCTACACCGAGCGGGGCCACGCCGACAGCGGCAGCGACGCCAGCCGGTGAGGCACGGCGCGGAGGCACGCTCCGGCTCGGGTTCGGCATTGGACAGATCCTCACCCTCGACCCAGCCCAGGTGACCCAGGGCATCGTCGCCGGGGAACTGGTCTCGAACATCTTCTCCAGCTTGGTGCAGTTCGACAAGGATCTCGGCCTGATTCCCGACCTCGCCGAGACCTGGGAGGTCAACGAGGACGGCACGGAGTACACCTTCCACCTGCGCGATGGGCTAAAGTTCCACAACGGTGATCCGCTCCTGGCGCAGGACTTCATCTACACCTACGAGCGCACCACGAACCCCGATTTCGCCTCGCCGCACGCCAACAAGCTCAACCTCATCACCTCGATCACCGCGCCCGACGAGCTCACGCTGGTCATCAAGCTGAGCGAACCCTACGCGCCGTTCCTGGCCACCGCCTGCAGCCGGGGGCCGGGTCGCGCGCTCACCCCGATCTCCAAGCGCGCGATCGAGGAGATGGGTGACCAGCAGTTCGGCCTGACGCCGGTCGGCTGCGGGCCGTTCATGGTGGTGCCGGAGTCGGTCGAAGTGGGCAAGGGCTTCCGGATGGTCGCCTTCGAGGACTGGTACGGGGGCCGGCCGTTGCTCGACGAGATCATTGTGCAGATCATCCCGGAGCCGTCCAGCCGGATCAGCGCGCTGGAGGCGGGCGATGTGGACATGCTCGATATCGTGCCGGCAAGCGGCGTCGAGCAGCTCAAGGCGAACGACCGGATTACCCTCGTCGAGGCGCCGGGAACCAACTGGATCGGCCTGACGATGAACTACAAGCGCCCGCCCTGGGACAACGTGGATGCTCGCATGGCGGTCTCGAAGGCGATCAACCGGCAGGAGTTCATCGACAAGGCTCTCTTCGGCCTGGCAGTGCCGAGTATCGGGGCTATCGCGCCGGCCTTCGGCTGGGTCTACGTGCCGCCGGAGCAGTGGGGCGAGAACCCACAGGGCTACAACCTGGAGGAGGCGAAGGCGCTCGCCGAGAAGTCCGGCATTCGCGGTACCTCGGTCAAGATCCTCTCCAGCGCGCAGGATCCCCGGCCCGAGGAAGTCCTCCGCACCATGCTCCAGGAGATCGGGCTCGACGTGCAGATCGAGCAGCTCCAGGACGCCGCCTACAACGAGCGCTGGAAGGCCGGCGACTACGACATGAACATCAACGGCAGCGTGGTGGACGCTGACCCGGACGACGGGCACTGGAACTTCTTCCACTCGAAGGGGCCGTGGAACACCTACGGGTACAACAACCCCAAGGTCGACGAGTTGTTGGAGGGCACCCGCAAGACGAACAACCAGGACGAGCGCCGGCAGATGTGGCACGAGATCCAGCGCATCCTGCAGCGGGACGTAGCCTACGCCTTCCTCTACCACACGCCGGATCGGACTGCGTTCTACACCTACGTCAAGGGCTACGTCGCGATCCCGGAGATGCGGTACCTCGAGACCGTCTGGCTCGAGAAGTAGCGAGAGGGAGCACGAGGGCAGGGCAGGCCCATGACGCAGTACATCGTGCGTCGCCTGATCCACGCGGTCTTCATCGTCTGGGGCTGCGCCACGCTGGTCTTCTTCATGATCCGGCTCATCCCCGGCGACCCGGTGCTCCAGATGCTCGGCCCGGAGTACACGCCGGAAGCGGCCGAGGCGCTGCGGCACAAGCTCGGCCTCGACCAGCCGATCTACGTGCAGTACCTGAAGTGGTTCTCCAGCGTGCTGCGCGGCGACCTCGGTGACTCGATCGCGACCGGCGAGACGGTGGTGGGGGCCATCAAGACCGGCTTTCCCAAGACGCTGAGCATCACCGTCCTCTCGTTCCTCATCGCGCTGGCGATCGCGCTGCCGGCGGGGATCGTCGCGGCGCTCAAGCGCAACTCGCTGATCGACTACCTCGTCAGCGTGCTGGCATTCGCCGGGGTGAGCATGCCGGGCTTCTGGTTCGGGATCATCTTGATCATCCTGTTCGCGGTGCAGCTCCGCTGGCTCCCGGCGGTGGGCTACGCCTCGCTCACCAAGGAGGGGTTCTGGCCCTGGCTCTCGCACCTGCTCCTGCCCAGCCTGGCGGTCGGCACCGGCTATGCCGCCATCCTGATGCGGTTCGTCCGTGCCGGGCTGCTCGAGGTGTTGGGCATGGACTACGTGCGGACAGCTCGAGCCAAAGGTCTGGCCGAGTGGACGGTGATCGCACGACACGCGCTGCGCAACTCGCTGATCCCCGTCGTCACCGTGGCTGGGATCCAGCTCGCGTTGCTCCTGAGCGGGGCGGTGGTGATCGAGACGGTCTTCTCGATCCGGGGTCTGGGGCGTATCCTGGTCGGCGCGATCTTCGACAAGGACTACCCGATCGTGCAGGGGGTCATCTTGCTCATCGCTGTCATCTTCGTGATGGCGAACCTGATCGTGGACATCATCTACACGTTCCTGGATCCGAGGATCCGTTATGGCTAGGGAACCCGGCATCGCACCAGCACAGGTCGCGCACGACCGGTTGTCCGCGCTGGCCGAGCAGCGCCGGGCCGCTGCCGGCAACCGGTTCTGGCGGCGCCTGCGTGCCGAGCGCAAGGCGTTGCTCGGGCTCTTTCTCGTCGGCCTCCTGGCCCTCCTGGCCCTCGTAGGCCCCGGCATCGCGCCTTACCACCCCGATGCGGACGACTTCGGGCTCTTCCAACCGCCGAGCCTGAGCCACCCGATGGGAACCGACTCGTTCGGGCGGGATCTCCTGAGCCGGATGATCGTGGGAACGCGGGTCTCGTTCACGATCGGCATCCTGGCCGCGCTCATCGCAATGGTCACCGGCGTGCTCCTGGGGCTGGTCGCTGGCTTCTACGGTCGCTGGGTCGATAGCCTGATCATGCGGTTCATCGACCTGCTCTGGGCGTTCCCGGTCATCGTGCTGACGGTGGGGATGGTCGCCATCTTCGGTGCCGGTGCCCGCAATGTGGTCATCGCCATCGCGCTGGCGTACCTCGACGACTTCGCCCGGGTGGTGCGAGCCGAGGTGTTGCGGCTACGCGAGGAGGACTTCACGCTGGCGGCCCGTGCCGTCGGCGCCGACAACCTGCGGATAATGCTCCGCCATATCCTGCCCAACACCGCCGCGCCGATCATCGTCCAGGCCACCTTCGCCGTCGGGCTCGGCATTCTGGCCGAATCGGGCCTCACCTTCCTGGGCCTCGGTGTCGATCCCTCGACGCCGACCTGGGGCCTCGCTCTCAACGAAGGGCGCGACTTCGTGCGGCAGGCCTGGTGGATCAGCGTCTTCCCCGGGCTGGCCATCATGCTGACCGTCCTCAGCCTCAACCTGTTCGGCGACGGCCTGCGCGACGCGCTCGACGTGCGCACGGTGAGCGAGGCGGAGTGATCCCCTGCCGCGTCCTGGCGACTCCAGCGGCGGGTATGGCAACGGCCAGGCGGCCGGGTCAGACCGCGGGCGGCTCGGCGACCTGCAGCAGGTCGTAGAGGTGGGGCTGGCGCATGCGCAGGTAGTCCTTGGCCCGAACCGCGCAGGTGGGGTACTCGCTCTCCAGGTTGCTCGTGTCGATCGCTCGCACAGCCACGCCGCGCTCGTCCGGGCCGAGCACCACCTCGCTGGCCCGGAAGGTCGCGGTGGGGCCGAAGACCGCGCTGTGCCCGATGCCTGCTGGCGCCGGCAGGCTGGCGAAGGCCAGATAGCAGTTGTTCTCGATCGCCCGCACGCGCGCCAGGTGGAAATGAACCGGATCCTCGCCGGTCACTGCTGGCGGCTCCAGCGGCACAGCGGTGGGCCCCAGCCCGCGGGCCGGCGGCAGGTTAGGGCCGGCCGGCACGGCCAGCAGGTCGCAGCCCTCGAGCGCCAGCGCGCGGGCGATCTCCGGGAAGCAGAGGTCGCTCCCGAGCAGCAGCCCGACGCGCCCGGGCGGTAGGTCGACCACCGGCGGCCGGCTTCGCCCGGGAGCGCACCAGGCGCGCTCCGGCCCGATCGGGTGCGCCTTGCGGTAGCGGGCCAGCTCCCCCTCAGGGCCGACCAGCACCGCCGAGGAGTAGATCTCGTCTCCCACCCGCTCCAGCAGCCCGGCGACGAGGTAGATCCCTCGCCGGGCCGCCAGGCCGGCCAGCTCAGCGACCGGCCCGGAGGAGCCGGGCAGCGCCCAGCGCCGGGCTTCCTCGCGCCGGCCTGGGGGGCCGGTCAGCGCGTACTCCGGGAAGACGACCAGCTCCACCTCTGCCGGCAGCTCTTCGATGGCTCCGGCGATTGCCCGCAGGTTAGCGCTCGGGTCGCCGGGCACCGGCGCGAGCTGGACGGCCGCGACCGTCGAGCGGCGGCCCGGCGGCAGCGGGCGGTGGCCGTAGAGGCCGTGGAACCGCAGCGGGTTCCAGAGGTACGCGTTGAGCGTCAGGGTATCGTAGAGGTCAGGGCGGCGGGCGCGCAGCTTCTCGGGCGGGCCACCGGGCGAGAACGCCTTCTCGCGTGCCCGGGCCAACGAGACTTCGCCCAGGACGACGCCGTCGCCGGTGTCGAGCATGGCCTGGATCGCGCCGTCGGGGTCGAGCACCGCCGAGCCGCCGGAGAACTGGACGCCGCGCTCGCAGCCGTAGCGGTCGGCGGCGATCAGGTAGCAGCCGTTCTCGAAGGCGCGCGCCATCCAGGCGGCCGAAGGGCTCTTCTCCTCGAGCCAGTTGGTGGGGAAGCAGAGCACGTCGGCCCCCTGGAGCGCCAGCAGCCGGGCCGGCTCGAAGTAGTCGGCGTCCATGCAGATCAGGATCCCGAGCCGGCCGAGCGGCGTCTCCCAGACCGGCAGGCCGAGGTCGCCGTCCTTGGCCCACTTCGGCTCGCTGATGTAGCTGTGCGTCTTGCGGTAGACGCCGACCAGCCCCTCAGGGCCGATCAGCGCCGCGCTGTTGTAGAAGATGCCGGTCTCCGGCGCCACCTCCGGCATACCGACCACGATGTAGCAGCCGTGAGCACGGGCTACCTGCGCGAAGCGCTCGGTGGTGGGGCCCGGGATCGGTTCCACGTACGGCCGGATCTCCTCGCGGTCGTACCAGCAGTAGCCGGTCGTCGCCATCTCCGGCGTCACGATCAGCCGGGCGCCGCGACGGGCTGCCTCTTCGACCAGCGCGAGGAGGCGACGCAGGTTCGCTTCCTTCTCACCCAGTTCGGGCTCGAACTGGACAGCGGCGACGACGTAGCGCTCGAGCGGCTCGAGACCTCCAGGCATGTGACCCTCCGCCCCCTCACAGCCAAGATCACCACATCCGGTGTCCGCCGCCAGCGTGCAGGAGCCCGCACGCGCTTGTCTCTGAGGCAGCGACGGCATCGCGCTTGGCCCTCGTCACGACCGCTACATAGCTGGCCAATCGTGGGCGCATCGGTGCCCGCTGCCGCCATCCTACCGCGACCAGCCTGCCAGCGCGAGACTGCCCGGCTGGTCACCCGGCCGCCCGGGCTGCCGGGAGTGCGCGCCCCTGAACCGGTAGCGAGATGTCGCATATCGTTGACATCGAGTCGTCGATCGATTACGCTGCTCTCCAGAGGAAAGCGATTGCTCGATCGGAGGAGCGATGGGCCGCCAGTCTGATCCGTCACCGCTCCGGTTGCACGTGCGCGAGCGCCGGCTCGCGCTCGGCCTCAGCCAGCAGGAGCTGGCCGGCCGCGCCGGGCTGAGCCGCCAGGCGCTCATCGCCATCGAGGCCGGTCGGCTCGTCCCCAGCGTCGCGGTCGCGCTCCGCCTCGCCCGGGCGCTGCGCTGCCGCGTCGACGACCTCTTCGCGCTGCCCGATGTCCACCCCACGGTCGAGGCCGAGCTGGGGAGCGGGGTGCCGGTATCGCTGGAGCCTCCTTTCCGCGTCTGGTTGGCCCGGGTCGGGCCGCGCCTGCTCGCTTGGCCACTGGCCGGCGCGGCCAGCGACGAGCAGGCCGACGGTATCGCGCGTGAGCGCCGGGGTGAGGGTCGCCTCGCCGTCGAGCTGGTGAGCGACCCCGCCGAGCCCGAGCGCTCGCTGGTGATCGC
>JADBJL010000084.1 GCA_014874455.1 Thermomicrobiaceae bacterium | reverse complement strand
TCCACCAGGAGTTCATCGAGATCCTCTACCACACGCTCTGGGAGACCGTGCACGTCTTCTTCGAGCACCGCCAGCTCTCCGGGGAAGACGTCGGCGAGACGGCCGTCTTCTACCCGTTCCTCGGCGGCGAGCAGGTCGACCTGCGCGAGGTCGAGCCTGAGGTGGCGCGTTCCGTCGTCATGAAGGCGCAGGACGACGAGCGCCTGCGCGCCGAGATCGCGGACGAGCAGGCGGAGCTCATCGCCCGAGCTGCGGAGGTGATCGCCGAGCGGGTCGCGCGCGGTGGCAAGCTCATCTGCTTCGGCAACGGCGGCTCGGCGACGGACGCCAACGATCTTGCCCTCGACTGCGTCCTGCCGCCAGCGGGCTACCACCCGATCCCCGCCATCTCCCTCTCGCTCGAACCGGCCAACCTGACCGCCATCGCCAACGACGTCGGGCAGGAAGTCATGTTCCTGCGCCAGCTCATCCCGCACGAGCAGCCTGCCGACGTCGCACTTGGCATCTCGACGAGCGGGAGCTCGAAGAACGTCATCATCGCGCTGGAAGAGGCGCGCAAGCATGGCTTGTTGACCGTCGGACTCCTGGGCTACGACGGCGGCGAGATCGTGCGGCGCAAGCTGGTCGACTACGCCATCGTCGTGCACTCCGACTATGTTCCGCGTATCCAGGAGGCTCAGGCTTCGGCATATCACGTCTTGCGCGAGGCGCTTGAGGTCGTGCTCTATGGGACGGCTTGAGCTGTACGGCACGCGCTGGTGCCCCTACACCGCCGAGCTGCGGGAAGCGCTGGAATGGCGCGGGGCGGCCTTCGTGGAGTACGACGTCGAGGCCGACCCGGCAGCCCGCGAGCGGCTCCTCCGGCTCACTGGCGGAGTACGCACTGTGCCGGTGCTCGTCGAAGACGGGCGAGTCGTCGAGGTCGGGTGGCAGGGCCGTGGCTGTACGATCTGAGCGGGTAGGCGAGCGCGCCGCCCGGCGCATCCGGATCACCGGCATCGTCCAGGGGGTGGGTTTCCGCCCGTTCGTCTACCGCGTCGCGCTGGCGCACGGCCTGAGCGGATGGGTGCTCAACCACGAGGGTGGCGTCGAGATCCACGCCGAGGGCGCCCTGGAGTCGCTCGCCGGGTTCCTCGACGAGCTCCAGCATCGCCCACCTCCGGCCGCCCGCATCGCGGGCCTCGAGTCCGTCGCGGTTCCGGTCGAGGGGTTCGACAGCTTCTCCATCCTGGAGAGTCAGAAGACGGCGCTCCCCACGGTCCGCATCTCGCCGGATCTGCCGGTGTGCCAGGCCTGCCTGCGCGAGCTGTTCGACCCGCACGACCGGCGCTTCCGCTACCCATACATCAACTGCACCGACTGCGGGCCGCGCTACAGCATCATCCTGAGCCTGCCTTACGACCGCCCCCGCACGACCATGCGCGACTGGCCGATGTGCCCGGACTGCGCTCGGGAGTATGTCGATCCGGCCGACCGGCGCTTCCATGCGCAGCCGGTGGCCTGCCCGCGCTGCGGCCCGAACTACCTGCTGCGCATTGACGACCGGGTGCTCGCGCGCGGCGAGGACGCGATCGTGGAAGCGGTCCGCTGGCTCAAGGCCGGCCGGATCCTCGCGGTCAAAGGGCTCGGGGGATATCACCTCGCCTGCGACGCCCGCGAGGCGGCCGCGATCCAGGCGTTGCGCGAGCGGAAGTTCCGCAAGGAGAAGCCCTTCGCCCTCATGGTGCGCGACCTGGACGTCGCGCAGCGCCTGGTGGAGCTGGACGAGGCGGCGCTCGCCCTCCTCGGCTCGATCGCTCGGCCGATCGTCCTCGCGCCAGCGAGAGTCGAGCTCCCAGGCATCGCTCCCGACAACCGCGACCTCGGCGTGATGTTGCCGTACACTCCGCTGCACCATCTCCTTTTCGCCTTCGGCGCGCCCGACGTCCTCGTCATGACGAGCGCCAACCGCTCAGAGGAGCCGCTCGCCTACCAGGACGACGATGCCCTCGAGCGGCTGTCCGGCATCGCCGACGCCTTCCTGGTCGGCGAGCGGCCGATCGCCCGGCGCGTCGACGACTCGGTGGCGCGGGTCGGCCCGTTCGGCCCGATGGTGCTGCGGCGGTCACGCGGCTACGCGCCCAGTGCGGTCGCGACACTCCCGACCCGGCGGCCGATCCTGGCGGTCGGCGCCGACCTCAAGAACACCGTAACGCTCGTGGTCGACGGGCAGGCGTTCGTGAGCCAGCACATCGGCGACCTGGACCACTTCGCAGCCTTCCGCGCCTTCACTGAGGCGGTGCAGGATCTGTGCCGGATGTACGAGGTACGGTTAGAGGACGCGCTGGTGGCGCACGACCTCCATCCGGAATATGCCTCGACCCGCTATGCGCTGGAGCTACCGGGTGAGCGCCTCGGCGTGCAGCACCACCGCGCCCACATCGCCAGCGTCCTGGCCGAGCGCGGGCTCTGGGAAGCGCGGGTGCTCGGCTTTGCCTTCGACGGCACCGGCTACGGTGACGACGGCACGGTCTGGGGTGGCGAGGTCTTCGTTGGATCACTGGAGAGCGGCTTCGAGCGCGTGGCCCACCTGCGCCCGGCGGCCTTGCCCGGCGGCGACGCCGCCGCGCGCTGGCCGGTGCAGGCGGCTGCCGGCTTCCTAGCCCAGCTCCCGGATCTACCAGACCTCTCGGCACCGCCATTCAGCTTCCCCGAGCGCTACCGGCACGCCCACGAGTTGGTCGTGAAGGGCGTGCGCACGTTCCCCACGACGTCCTGTGGCCGGCTCTTCGATACGGTGGCCGCGCTGCTCGGCTTCACCCGCGGCATTACCTTCGAGGGGCAGGCGGCCGTCTGGCTCGAGCACCTGGCGCGGGCAGCGCCGTCCGTCGCGCCCTACCCCTTCCCGCTGGAGGGGCGCGAGCTCGATTTCCGCCCCCTGCTCGCCGCCGTCGTGGAAGACCGCTTACGCGGCCGTGACCCTGCCGAGATCGCGCGCGCCTTCCACGAGGCGATCGCCCAGGCCATCGGGCAGGTGGCACTGCGGCACGCTGAAGGTGAGGGGATTCGCCTCATCGTCCTCTCTGGCGGCGTGTTCCAGAACCGCCTGCTGCTCACCTGCGTTCGGGAGAGGCTTACGGCCTACCCGGAGTTCACCGTGCTGGTGAACCGCGAGGTTCCGCCGAACGATGGAGGAATCAGCCTGGGCCAGGCCGCGGTCGCGGCGATCACCCCGTGCTGAACAAGCTCGGTTGTCTAGCTGAGTTGCGTCGGTGTTGCTTTCTCTGTGCGGTCCGTCTCCTGCTCTGCCGCTCTGAGGACGGGCACCTGCACGAGATGCCGGAGCTGGGAGAAGCGCAAGTCCTGCCGCTGGACGAGTGCCTGGTACGAGCCGAAGCGGGCATCAGCCGTCACATCATCGATGAGGTCGAGAGGGTCGTAGTGATCGTCGCCGTCCGGCGGGAAGAGACGGCGGATCTGATAGGTCGTCGTGCGCTCGGCGGGGATACGGCCGATGTCGCGGATCAGCCGGCGCATCTCGCGCGGCTTGAGGCGCTGGCCGTATTGAGCCCCGGCAGCGGTCGAGATCGATTCGTTGATGAGGGTGCCCATGAAGTCGTTGCAGCCGGCATTGAGGCAGAACTGCGCGAACTTCGGCCCCTCCTTCACCCACGAGGCTTGGAGGTTGGGAATCCAGTTGTTGAGCATGATGCGCGAGACGGCATACATCTTGACCACTTCGGCGCCGGTCGCTCCCGAGCGAACGCCCGGCACGAGCCGCTTGCGGTACATCGGCGCTTCCTCGGCGACGAACGAGAGCGGGACGAACTCCGTGAAGCCACCCGTCTGGCGTTGGATATCACGGAGAAGCGCGAGATGAGCCGCCTTGTGGCGGTTCGTCTCGACATGGCCGTACATAATGGTTGCCGTGGTCGGGATACCGAGCCGGTGCGCTGTCGTGATGACCTCGATCCACTGGGCAACCGTGATCCGGCCGGGGGAGATACGCTTGCGAAGCTCATCGTCGAGGATCTCAGCCGAGGTGCCGGGCAGTGAGCCGACCCCTGCCTCTTTGAGCGCCCTCAGGTAGTCTTCAACCGAGCAGCGTGCCCTCACCGCGCCGTACCAGACTTCCTCAGGAGAGAAACCATGAATATGGAGTTCCGGCAGTTCACGCGTGATCGCCCGTGTCAGGTCGACGTAATAGTACCCGCTCATCTTCGGCGGCAACCCGGCCTGGATGCAGACCTCGGTGGCGCCGAGTTCCCACGCTTCGCGCGCACGGCGTACTACTTCCTCGATGGGTAGGAAGTAGGCCTCCTCCTCACGGTGGCCCCGCGAGAACGCGCAGAATCCACAGCGCTTGATACAGACGTTCGTGAAGTTGATGTTGCGGTTGATCACGTACGTCACGACATCGCCGACCCGGCGTCGGCGCAGCTCATCGGCCACGAGGATCAGCGCGTTCAACTCCAGTCCCTCGGCGGCGAAGAGGCGCTCGGCTTCCTCAAGCGTGATATCTTCTCCCCCGAGCGCTCGGTCGAGAATCCGAACGAACTCGCGGTCGAGCTGGTCGAGCACCCGCCGCCACAGCCCGTCGAGCTGGCTCAGCGAGCCTGCTGTCCTGTCCTGCGATCCCATCACGAGTCACCCCCTTGGTGTCTTGCGGTCTGAGTCGACCCCAATGGCTCGCCCTCGACGGTACGCCGCACCAGCCCCGTCTCATCCACGAGCGCTGCGACGCGCGCTCGCAGCGCTGGAGGGATCCAGCGCTCACCTTCGCGCACGTACTCGGGGTAGAGCGCGAGCCGCTCACGTAAGGTGAACCCTTCGGCACGACACACGTCGTCGAGTTCGGCGACTTTGGGCCACGGCGCTTCCGGGTTGATCCAGTCGCAGGTGACCGGAGAGATACCACCCCAGTCATTCAGGCCGGCATGGAGGTACCAGCGGTAGTCTCGCGGCGCCAGGTTTGGAGGAGCCTGGATATTCATCTGGGGCATGAGCAGGCGCGCGACGGCGATGGTGCGCAACATCTCGACAAGTGTCGGCTCCGGATGCTCGGCCATCGGTGTCCCTGGCTTGGCCCGGAAGTTCTGGATGATCACCTCCTGGATGTGCTGGCCGGTCGCATGCAAGGCGCGGATGGCACAGAGCGAGTCGACCCGTTCCTCCGGGGTCTCGCCGATCCCGATCAAGATCCCTGTCGTGAAGGCCACGTGCTGCCGCCCCGCCGCCGCAATGGTTTCGAGGCGCCGCCGTGGCACTTTGTCCGGGCAGCGGTGATGGGGCATGCCAGGCCGCAACAGCCGGAGCGATACGCTCTCGAGCATGATGCCCATGGAGAGGTTGTAAGGACGAAGCATCGCGATGTCCGCCTCGCTCATCTGCCCGGGATTCGCGTGGGGCAAGAGCCCGGTCTCCTCGAACACGCGCTGGCACATCGCGCGCAGGTACGCCAGCGTCGTAGCGTAGCCCTGCGCGCGCAGCCAGCGGCGGTAGGAGGCGTATTTCAGCTCGGGCTTATCCCCGAGCGAGAAGAGCGCCTCCTTACAACCCTGGCGCTCTCCAGCCCGAGCGACCGCGAGCACTTCCTCTGGTGTCATCGTGCGGGCTTCCGGATCACCAGGACGTTTGACGAAGACGCAGTAGCCGCACGTATCCCGACAGAGATTGGTGAGGGGGATGAAGACCTTCCGAGAGTACGTCACCACGCGGCCTTTGTAGTGGTCGCGGAGCGCGCTGGCTACGTCGAGCGCGGCCCAGAGGTCAGCACCCTCTGCTCGCGCGAGCGGATAGGCATCTTCCGGCCGAAGCGGCTCACCGACGCGCGCCCGCGCGAGGCTCTCCCGTACCGCGATCGTCACCGCTCCCATGTCTTAGTCCTTGCCCAAACCCTCAGTTTCGGCGTGCACGTCCGGGCTCTCAAGCTGGACACCTCCGGTTCGTCCCGAGGACGATGGCAGGCTGACGTGCCAGGACATACCGGCGCGCCGGTGCAACTTCGTGCGATTGTAGCAACTCGGCTGGAAGGCACAAGCGACGCGCGGCTATCGCGCCAGGCGCGCTCCACCGACGGCAGGGCGATGGCGCGGCAGTCCATGCTGGCAACAGGGCTAGGGAGACCAGCTCTTGCACTCCCTCTCGGCCGTGCTGACACTGCGCACCTCGCCGCAGCCCTGCACGAGAAACCGGCCGAGGCCGTGCAGCCTGACCAGGTGCCCGCGCAGAGGGTAAGAAGCTCGAGTGCTCCAAGAGGTCGATCGGCGAGGCCAGGTTCAGGAGCGTTCCTCCGGACTCCTACTCCCTCTTCGGTGACCGTGATCGCTTCCGCATCCGTGTCCGGCTCAGCGGTCGGCCGGATCCGTGTAGTACGCGAGCCCCAGCAGGCCAGGGCCGGTGTAGAGGCCCATCGCCGGGGTAACTGTCACCAGGAGGCACTCCCGGCACACAAACCGCTCCATTACCTCAAACCGCAGCCGCTCGGCCTCCTCCTGTGCCGCCGCATGGAAGACCGCCACCCGAACCGGACGCTCACCGACATCCCGTGCCATCTGCTCGACCATCGCCCCGAGCGCCCGGCGCCGCGTGCGCGCTCTCGCCAGCACGACGATGCGCCCACCTGCCAAGGTGAGAATCGGCTTGATCTGCAACACGTCGACAGCCAGCGAGGCCAGCAGCGGAGCCCGCCCGCTGCGCACCAGGTGCTTGACCGTATCGAGAACGGCGAAGAATCGGATCTGTGGGCGCAAGGCGAGCACGCGCCGTTCGATCTCGTCCAGCGCAGCTCCGGCTCGTGCCATCCGGGCTGCCTCGAGCACGAGAAACCCTTCGGCTATGGTCGCTGCTTGGCTGTCGATCACCCGGATCGGCACCTCAGGCACCAGCGAGGCGGCCAAGCGCGCGCTCTGGTAGACGCCCGTCATCGCCGCAGACACGTGGATCGAGACGATCGCATCGGCATGAGCTGCGAGCCGGCGGTACGCCTCCACGAAGTCCCCGACCGATGGCTGCGACGATGACACTTGCTGCCCGCTCCGTTGCCACTCGAAGACCTCGTCGAGCGTCACATCGAGCTCATCGCGCAGCACCTGGCCACGATGGATGATGCGGACTGGTACGACGCACACGTCGAGGTCGGCGACCGAGTCCGCGGGCAGGCAGGCAATGCTATCGGTCACGACAGCGACAGTGCCGACCACAGCAGCTCGTAACTCTTTACTTCTCCGCTGGCTCGTCGCGATCGAACCAGAAGCGACTCCAGAGCACCCGCCAGCGCGCCTCCGGCTCACTCGGAAGCGGCACGCGGTTGGCTTCGAGCCGCTTGAGCACCGTGATCACGAGCATGCCGAGTGCCCCGAGCACCGGCTCCTGGCGACCGACCTGGACAGCGATCACGCCAGGGAGAACGAAGAGAGCCAGCAGCGTGAACACCGGTGTGAGATGGAAGAGTCGCCCGACAGCCAGCGCAGCCAGGAGCAGGAGCGCTCCGGCTGGGTAGAAGGCGAGCAGCAGGCCCATGAACGGGCTGAGCCCGCGACCGCCGCGCAAGCCCAACCAGGGCGACCAGTTATGCCCGACGACCGCAGCCAGGCCGGCGGCGACGGCGACTCCCTCCTGGCGGCCCAGCCAAAACGCGACTGCGGGTGGCACGAACCCCTTCGCCACATCGATCACGCCGACCGGGACGATGGCCCATCGCGCCACGTGGTAGTACACCGCCGAGCCGCTGATCGTGCTCGCTGCCACGTGGCGCAAATCGACCCCGCGCAGGATCCGAGCCGCGAGGTACGCCGTCGGGATAGAGCCGAGAAGGTAGCCCACCGTGATCAGGGCGATATCCATGCTCTATGGCCATTCTCGCTACTGCTCTGGAGCAGAGACCTTGGATTCGGCAGTGCCTAGCCACGAGCAGAAGCGTCACTACCAGCAGCGTACCCTCGAAGCAACGAGGTGGGCAAGTGCTCCACACGAGCCCTCCTGGATATCACCCGTGCTCGCTCTGATTCGGTACCCGGTAGACTGCGCTTACAGCCGGCTCGGCAACGCCTGCTGGCACCCGCGGCATAGGAACGCACGTCAGCGACCTGGCGCGAAACCCCGCTTGCAGCCTGCTCCATCTCCAGTAGCGGTAGATGCGTCAAGCCTTGCCTGCTCTCGTCAGCACGGGTGAGCTGAGCAGTTCGTCAATCATCCCGATCTGGGCGACCTGGGAATACCTGCCTGGCAGGCACGTTGCAAGAAGTTTCCTAACCGGATAGGCGGGAGGGTTCATAAGGCTTGACAGAGGGCGGCGACGGCGTTACAGTAAAACTGTAAGCAGGGCTGACTGGCGAGAGGGGGCGATTCCCCTCTTCACTATTGGAGCGCCGAGCTGGCGCAGTGTCGTTCGAGGCTCGAGGGAGTCGTTACAGGGTCGTCGATCGGGCGGGAAGATGGTCTCGACAGCTCTCCAGCGTGAAGCGGCCGCTCGCCGGCGGCCCCATCGGCTCCTCACATGGGAGCTCTGGCTTCTCCTCCCAGCAGTCGCGTACATCTTTCTCCTGATCGGTTTCCCGCTGCTGCTCTCCCTCTACTACAGCGTTAGCCACATCTCCGTCGGCAGGCGGGACTTGTCATTTGCTGGTCTGTCGAATTTCCGGGCGCTCTTCGGTGACCAGGTTTTCCTTCTGGCGCTCAGGAACACCGTGCTGATCACCATCGTGGTGCTGGTCGTCGTCCTGGTGCTGGCCACCATCCTGGCCACCGCACTCGCCGAGCAGTTTCGCGGCCGGACGGTGATCCGCTACCTCCTGTTGCTCCCCTGGGCGGCGCCGGTCGTGATGAGCACGATTGCCTGGAAGTGGGTCTTCGACTCCCAGTACAGCGTGGTGAACTGGGTGCTGCGTCGCCTGCACATCATTGGCCCGTTCGAGTTTCCCCAATGGCTCGGTGTCCCGAGCCTGGCCATCATCTCGATCATCGTCGTGCAGGTCTGGCGCATCCTGCCTTTCGCGACCGTCATCACGCTCGCCGGGATGACCGCGGTGCCGCGCGAGCTGATCGAGGCCGCGCTGGTTGACGGTGCTGGGTTCTTTACCCGGCTCTTCCGCATTACTCTACCGATCATCCGGCCGATCATCGGCGTCGCCGTGCTGTTTACCGCGCTGTTCACGTTTACCGACATGGCCGTGGTATGGATCCTCACCCGCGGCGGGCCGTACAACACCAGTCACGTGCTGGCGAGCTGGGCTTTCCAGGTCGGTATCCTCGCCGGTGACCTGGCGCGGGGCGCTGCCATCGCGCTCTTCATGCTGCCGGTGCTGGCGGCGATCGCGGTCTGGGTACTTCATCTGGTCAGCCGGGAGACGACGCAGTGAGCGGGTCGTACCAGCTTCGTCGCTACCTCGTCAAGGTCGTGCTTGTCGCTGTCCTGGCGATCTTCCTCGCTCAGGCGCTCTTTCCATTCGCCTGGATGGCGATCACCGCGTTCAAGCGCGACAGCGATCTCTACAACCCGACGAACAACCCGTTCATCTTCAACGAGCCACCGACGCTCGTCCACTTCCGGCTTCTCTTTAATGAGACGAAGTTCCCGCGCTGGGTCGTCAACACGGCAGGGGTCGGTCTCTCGACCGTGCTCATCACCCTCGCCCTGGCCGTCCCTGCCGGCTACGCCCTGTCGCGCCTGCGCGGGCGGCTCGGCCAGCAGCTCGCCGTCGCTATCTTCCTCACCTACCTGGTGCCGCCGACGCTGCTCTTCCTGCCGCTCTCCCAGATCATCAGCAGCCTCGGGTTCCAGGACAAGCTGTGGGCTCTCGTGATCACCTACCCGAGTCTCAGCACTCCGTTCGTTGCCTGGCTGCTCATGGGGTTTTTCCGCTCGCTGCCCCAGGAACTGGAGGAGGCTGCGCTCGTCGATGGCGCTGACCGGTTCACCGCCTTCCGCCGCATCGTGTTGCCGCTGGCGCTTCCAGGCGTTCTCACCGCCGTGATCTTCACCTTCACCCTGGCGGTGAACGAGTTCATCTACGCGCTGACCTTCGTCTCGATCTCGCACCTGAAGACCGTCAGCGCTGGCGTGCCAACCGATCTCATTCGCGGCGACGTCTTCTTCTGGGGAGCCATCATGGGATCCGCTCTCGTCGTGAGCCTTCCGGTCGCGCTCCTCTATAACGCCTTCCTCGACCGCTTCGTGGTGGGCCTGACTGCGGGAGCGCTTCGCTAGCTCTAACAGGAGGCGATCATC
>JADBJL010000100.1 GCA_014874455.1 Thermomicrobiaceae bacterium | reverse complement strand
CGGGCGCGCTTGGGTCGCACCGTCCACTGGCAGGAGATGTGGCGACACGAGCTACTGGAAGCGCTCGAGCGCGACCCGGTAGTGATCGTGCCGCTGGGGTCGGTGGAGCAGCACGGCCCGCACTGTCCGATGGACGTCGATATTAGCCACACGCAGGCGCTGGCAGTGGAGACGGCGCTCGCGATCAGCGAGTTCCCGGTGATCGTCGCCCCGCCGGTGTGGATCGGCCTGACGCACTACAACATGGGCGAGGTCGGCACTATCACCGCGAGCGTCGAGACCTATATCGCGCTGGTCTCCGAGGTCTGCCGCAGCATCTGGGCCAACGGGTTTCGCCGCATCGTCCTGCTCAATGGCCACGGCGGCAACCGCGATATTATCCGGGTCATCTCGATCAAGCTCGCTGAGGAGGATATCTGGGTGCTGCCGATCACGTACTGGGAGATGGTGCCGGAGATCCTGCAGCAGCGGGCCGAGAACGACCGAGGCTTCATCGGGCACGGCGGCGAGTGGGAGACCTCGCTCCAGCTCTACCTGCGGCCCAGCCTGATCGACCGCTCCCGCATGGTAGCTGATCCCGAGCGGGAGCCGAACTTCACGCCGGACATCCTCGCCTTCACCGGATTCCCGGAACGTCGCCGCGAGCGGGAGCACGGAGTGCATGGCAACCCGCTGACGGCCTCGGCAGAGAAGGGCGAGCTGCTCTTCAACGCGGCCAAGGAGCGTCTGATCGAGGTCTGCCGGCAGTATCACCGCCTGCCGGTATGGCAGTATCGCCAGTTCGGCTCGCATTGTCCGTGAGGAGGGCTACTGGAGGAGCCTGGAGCCGGTACCGCGGCGCTGCTTCGCCTCCTCGTGGATGCGGGCGATCTCCTCGCTGGTAAAGGTTCGGCTGATGAAGGAGGTCGGGGTCGGGTCGCCAGGGCGAGGGCGGCGGTAGCCGCGCAGTATGATGCCCTCGTCGGTTTGGAGGATCACGACGTCTTGCAGGTCATGCTCGTCGATGAAGTGGCCAATGGCCCGAAGCACGTCCTCATAGCGGTACACCAGGGGCTCATCGCTCGGCGTCATCCGCCACCCTCCGCTCGCGGCCGTTCCGTTGGCACCATCCTAGCCGGTCCGGTCGACCCGGCAAAGTAGCCCTCTTGTCCTATCGCTCCTCCGGCCCAGCGGCACGCTCCGATCACCAGTCGGTCAGCGCAGCCGGATGCGCTTGTTTGCCACGTAGTCGAGCAAGATGTACTCGCCCAGGTGATCCGGAGTCGCGAAGAAGGCACGCCCCTTGTTGATCCTCGCCATCTCGCTGACGAACCCGGCCATATAGGGGCTGCGCTCCAGCATGAAGGTATTGATCACGATCTGCTCGCGGGTGCAGCGGGCCACCTCCTTGAGCGTTTCCTGGAAGGTCTGGTAGGTCGGCGGGTAGGAGAAGCGCACCTGCTCACCGTCGAAGTAAGCCGTCGGCTCGCCGTCGGTGATCACAATGATCTGCTTGTTGCCGCCGCGGTGCCGGGCGAGGAGCTGGCGGGCCAGCATGAAGCCGTGCTGCATGTTGGTGCCGTAGTTGTACTCGTCCCAGGTGATGTGGGGTAGCGTGGCCGGCTTCAGCTCCGTCGCCACGTAGGAGAAGCCGACGATGTAGAGGTTGTCGCGCGGGAACTGCGAGCGGATGAGGCTATCGAGCGCCAGCGCTACCTTCTTGGCCGCCAGGAAGCAGCCGTTGTAGAGCATCGACCGGCTCATGTCGACCATCAATACCGTCGACGACTGCGTCATCAGCTCCGAGCGGTAGACCTCGAAGTCGTCCGGCTGCAGCCGAACCGGGCTCCCGGGGCCTTCACGGTAGACCGCGTTCATCACCGTCTTGGACAAGTTCAACAAGAAGGGATCACCGAACTCGTAGGGCTTGCTGTCGTCACTGGGCTCGCCGCCACGGCCGGTGCGGTCGATCTGGTGCTGGCCGAAGCGATCCTTCTTCAGGTGCTGGAAGATCTCGCGGAGGGCTTTCTGGCCGATCTTGCGGACACCGCGCGGGGTCAACTCGTAGCCCCGGCGGGTGCGCTGGATATACCCGGCATCCTCCAGCACACGGGTAAGCTGCCGCAGTTGCTCCATCTCGGCGGCGAGCTGGTCACCGAAGAGCTCTCGCACCCTGTCCAGGTCGACCCGCTGCAGATCTCGCCAGTCGCGGACGCTCTCGAGCTGTGCCTCGATCTCCTGCATCTCGCGCAGGTGTTCCATGAGCCGCATAGCCTGGTTGAGCGTCAGCTCCTCGCCGCCGTTGAACTGGTAGGACTGGGCGTAGGGGTTATCCGGCATGAGCTGGCCGAGGTTCTGGGCGAGCTGGGCAAGTTCCTGGCGGATGCCGGGGTCTTGAAGCGCGGCATCGAGCGCGTCCCGGAGTTGCTGGCGCATCTCCGGCGTCATCGAGTCGAGCAGGCTCTGCATCGCCGCCATCTGGCGAGCCAGATAGTCGAGCAGCTCGTCGAGACTCTGGATGTTCTGGCCGAAGTAGTGGCCGTACTTGTGCATGAAGCGCTCGAAGTCGGGTTGGCCACCGCGCCGGCGCTCCTCCAGCATCTTGTTGAGCTCGTGGAGCATGGCGCGCAGGTTGGCCAGGTCTTCAGGAGTCATGTTCTGGATCGCCTGCTGCAGGCCCTGAAACGTCTGCTGCAGCATCTGCTGCTGGAGCGAGGCCAGGAGCTGCTGGAATTGCTCCCGCGCGGCAGGATCCATGAACTCGTAGTCCATCAGCGACTTGATCCGTCCAGCCGGGTCGGGCGGCAGGGCGTCCAAGTACGACTGCTTGCGGGCGGCCAGGCGCTCCAGCAACTCGTGGAGCGACTCGTCGTACGGCTCCTCGTTTCCGGAACCGGCGTCCGCGCCCTGCTCGCCGCCTGCGGGCTGGCTCTCGCCACGCTGCCGGGCCTGCTGGCGCGCCAGCCGCTCGCGGCTCTCGGCGAGTCGCCGCTCGATGCCCTGCCGCTCGGTGTCGATGATGTCGTCGAGCTGGCGGTTCAGGTCGTCGAGCACCGAGCCGAGGTTGTAGCGGCTGAGTTCCTGCTGGCGCCGCTGGCGGACACGCTCCAGCAGGTCGCGCATGCCGGGGAAGTGCGTGTCGGGACGGTCGGAGCCCCAGCGAAAGAGACGCTGGAGCGCCCGAGTCAGGTCACCGTCAGCCAGCACGTCGTCGGCGATGGCGTCCAGGATTTGCTCGGCGTCGAGCTGGTCTATCTGCTGGGTGCCGTCCCAGCGGTAGTAGCGGAACCGTCGGCTGGAGAGCGTCATAGTGGTTACCCCCGATAACGGGCCGCGCCTCGCACACCGGCCCGATCTTTGTTGAGCCGACGATTGAGGTGGAGCCCTTCCAGAACGAACTCGACGGCGGCGGCGATCAGCTCGGGCTGCCCGGCGGCGCCCAGCCGGCTCGCCGCGGCCCGTAGGCTGTCGATATGCGAGACCTGGTGAATATAGCGCATGGCTGGTAACAAATCGGACGTCTCGACAGCCAGGCCGTTCTCGAAGGCCAATATCAGATCGTCGAAGTCACGGACGGAAAAGTAGCGGTTGAACGTGGCCAGCACGGCACCATTGATCAGCTTCTCGATGACCCGGTCTTCCTGGACTTCGCCCAGCGTCTCCAGCTCGATCTTGCCCATCGTCGAGGCGACGACCGCCGGCAGGTCGCTGATGCGGGGCACGGCCTGCTTCTCGCCCAGCCGGATGGCACGCTTCACCGCGTTGCTGATCAAGGTCTCGTAGTTCGCGACCGACATACGCACGCTCACCCCCGAGCGCTGGCTGACGTCGTGGCTACGCCGGGCGAGGTGCGTGATCTCAGCGATAATTTCACGCATGTACTCGGGGACAGTGATCGCGATGCCCGGGACTTCGAGCGGGGCTCGCTCCTGCTCCATGATCTCGATCTCGAGATCGATCGTGGCCGGGTAATGGGTGCGAATCTGGGCCCCGTAGCGATCCTTGAGCGGGGTGATGATCCGCCCGCGGTTCGTGTAGTCCTCCGGGTTAGCGCTGGCGACGATGTAGACATCCAGCGGCAAGCGAACCCGATAGCCGCGGATCTGCACGTCGCGCTCCTCCATGATGTTGAGCAGGCCGACCTGGATGCGTTCGGCCAGGTCGGGCAGCTCGTTGATGGCGAAGATGCCCCGATTGGTTCGCGGGATCAGGCCGTAGTGGATGGTGAGTTCATCGGAGAGATACCGCCCCTCCGCGACCTTGATCGGGTCGACCTCGCCGATCAGGTCGGCGATGGTTGTATCAGGAGTCGCTAGCTTCTCGGCGTAGCGATCCTCCCGCCGGATCCACTCGATCGGGGTATCGTCTCCCATCTGGGCAACGAGGTCGCGGGCGTAACGGCTCACCGGCGCGAAGGGGTTGTCGTTGATCTCGCTGCCAGCGACGATCGGGATCTCCTCGTCGAGGAGATTGACCAGAGCCCGCGCCATGCGCGTCTTCGCCTGGCCGCGCTCGCCGAGAAAGATGATGTCCTGCCCCGCGAGGATGGCGTTCTCGACCTGCGGGATGACCGTGTCTTCGTAGCCGATTATGCCCGGGAAGATCGGCTCGCCTGATTCCAGTTTGGCAATCAGGTTCTTGCGCATCTCCTCGCGGATCGGGAGCACCTTGTAGCCGCTCTCGCGGAGTTCGCCCAACGTGCGCGGTCTGTTCATCGATCTGCTCTCCTCGACCGGGTATCTCCGAAGGCGCCGAACCGCTCGGCACTGGAAGCTCGACAGGCTGCTTCCTTCGTCAGGTGAGTCGATCTGCCCCAATCGTACTCCAGCCCGCTCTCCTGTCAACGCTCTATGTCAAGATGAGGGCGCAGTCGACGGGGTGCGCGCCGCGATGGCCGGCGCGAGGGGCGGTCGTCTCGGGTAGGGAGACGAAATCAGTCTTCCGACCTGTCCTCGGCAGCCGCGCGCGCGGCGGGAGTATCCGTGTGGGCCACACGCTGGCGAAACGTGGCGACTGCCAGGCGTACGGCCTCGCGGCTGGTGGGGCCGTTCGCCAGCCAGCGCTGAAGCGCCCGCTCGCGTCTCGCGAGTTCGGCACTGGCGACTCTTCGTTCGAGCCCGAGGCGCGTGCTCAGCATGCGCACAAGCGTCGCGGGCGTCGAGTCGAGCGGCGACAGCGGGGTGGCGCGCTCGGCGAGCACCTCGATCTCGAGGCGACCGTCGACGAGGATCGGCGCTTCGACGCGCATGAGCCGGCGTACCGGGCCGCGTGGCCCGAGGCCAGTCCCGAGCGTCAATACCAGATCGATCGAGGCCAGATATGGTTCCGGTACTTCGAGCGGGAAGGCGCGGAACAGGGCCAACACGTCCCGAGCCCCAGCAGCGTGGACGGTGGTCGCGAGGGCGAACCCGCGGTGCGCAAGCTCGAACAACCGGCGGACGCCGCGTCCCCACAGGTAGATGGGCAAATGGCTACTGATCTCGTTACACAGGAGGTACGTGCGTGCGGGGTCGTCCTGCTCGGCAAAGTCGAATCGCTCGTACCAGCCCCGGAGGTACCGTCGTGTCGTCTCCGGGGGGAGAAGGTCGATGAGCGCGGTGAGCAGGGTGGTCTTCCCGGCTCGCGGCTCGGCGGCTGCGACGACCACGCTCGCGTGGCGCTCGAGAGCGATCCAGAGAAACGCTGCCACGCGGGTATCGAGTGTCTCGTGCGCAATCAACTGGACGATCGACAGCGAGTCGGTGGGAGGCTCGCGATATCCCCACCAGCCCGGCGGCTCGTCTGGCCAGGGTGATCGAACGGGCTCGTTCTCGGTCATCGGGCGACCGTCATGCTTCGCCATATCACCTGTGTCTAACGAGAGCACGCGCGGTCATATCTACGCGCGTGCTCGAACAGGCGCGCTGCCGCCCTGCTGAGGCAAGGGCGCATACCGATCACAGCACCATCATACGCCATCCGGCAACGCCGCCGGGACGTGCCGCAGGCATCACCAGCGCTGGTCGATCGGGATATAGTGCTGGTTGACCGGGCCGACATACTCGGCGCGCGGACGGATCAGCCGGTTGTCCGCCTGTTGCTCCAAGACATGCGCTGTCCAACCCGAGATGCGGCTGGCGGCGAAGACGGGCGTCATCAGCTCCTTCTCGATGCCGAGGTAGTGGTAGACCGAGGCCGCGTAAAAGTCGACGTTGGGATACAGTCCCTTCTCCCGCTGCATCACCTCGGCGATCCGGATGGAGAGATCGTACCAGCGCAGGTCGCCCGCCCGCTCGCCGAGCCAGCGGGAGAGCTCCCGGAGCCACTTCGCCCGCGGATCTTCTCCCCTGTAGACGCGATGACCGAATCCCATGATCCGCTCGTGACGCCCGAGCTTCTCCAGGATGTACGGCTCGACGCGTTCCGGAGTGCCGATCTCCTCGAGCATCTGCATGACGGCCGCGTTGGCGCCCCCGTGGAGCGGGCCCTTCAGCGCCGCGACGGCCGCGGTGACGGCAGCGTGCATATCGGCGAGCGTCGCGGCGGTGACCCGGGCGGCGAAGGTGGAGGCGTTGAACTCGTGGTCGGCGTGGAGCACCAGCACCCGGTTCATGGCCGTGACTTCGAGCTCGTCCGGTACGCGATCGTGCAACACGGTCAGGAACGAGCGTGCGGTGCTGAGCTCGTCCAGCGGCGGGATGACGGGGGGCAAGCCACGGCGCAGCCGTCCGATCGTGGCCACGATGGTCGGTACCTGAGCGACGAGGCGAATCCCCTTGGCGACGCTGGACTCGCGGTCGGTGGCGTTGGGGCGTTCTTCGGTGAAGGCGAGCGCTGAGACCGCAGTTCGGAGGAGATCCATCGGGACAGCGGTTGGCGGCGCGTCTTGCAGCAATCTCAGGACGCCATCGGGCAGAGCTCGGCTCGCTGCAAGCTGGCGCTGAAACGCGGTCAACTCGGCGCGGGTTGGCAGCCGGCCGTGGTAGAAGAGGAAGACGACTTCCTCGTAGAGTGCCTGCTCGGCCAATTCGTCGATATCGATACCGTGGTACGCGAGCGTGCCGTCGATGATCGAGCTGATCTGGGTGGTGCCAGCGATAACGCCTTCCAACCCTCGGGCAACCATGGGTCGTCTCCTTTCGCCTCGCTCACGCGCTCGTGGTGGCCGGCTCCGGCCACCCCTCGCTTCAGGCACGCGCTCCGCGCTCACGTCTCAACTCAATACTGTAGTTCTGGGATTCCGTAAAGCTCTCTGGGGTGTCACCAATCGTCGTCCACGCCGGCTGCCCACGCGCCCAGGTGGGCGAGGTAGCCGCGCGCCCAGCGAACAGGCCGCCCGTCTCGCTGCCGAGGACGTAGCTCAGACGAATGCCGGGCTCAGCGGCGAAGCAGGCTCGAACTGAGATTCTATGCTGCGCGCGCACGGCGGCGCGAGCGAGATCGCCGCGCGGGCCGATCTTCTGCGAGGTCGCCGAGGAGCCCGAGTTCTGCGAGAACCAGGGCGCGGTGCTTGCAGTACGGGTAATAGGCGCTGCCAGGGCAGGAGCAGAGCAGGTCGCCGTCGAGAATCGTCACCTCGTAGGCGGCACCGGGCTGGCTGTGGCTGGTGACAGCCCAGGTGCGGGCATCAGCGTTGAGCCGGAAGGCGCGCAACCCCTGGCGGCGCGCCTTCTCGGCAAGCCGCCGCCAGGTCTCTAGCGGCACTACGCTCTCGATTCTCCGGATCGTCGCCTGCGTGGTCGTCGCGTCCATGTGCTCACCTTCTGTCGAGTTCCCTCACAAAGTATGCCATATCGGCCCAGCTCGGGCTCGGCTCTCTGTGCCGCGGTCACGCGCCGCCGTGTACCATCACCCAGGGTAGAGGAGGCCGCTGTGCAGCGCGGGTGTGCTGGGAAGGGAAGGTTTCGATCCGATAAGCGGCTGGCGAGCTTCCGTCGACGCTGGAGTGTCGCTGGGATCGGCCTACTGGCAGCGCTGCTGCCCGCGATCGCTTCGGCTCATGTCCGCTGGTTCGTGCCGGAAGAGCAGCAGCTCCAGTTGCCGGACTGGTCGCTGCTGGCCCGCTGGCCGACGCTGGCAGTGCTGGGGCTGAGCCTGGCACTCTGGCTCGTTCTCAAGGGACTGGAGCGGCTGGTGGGCACGCCTCACTTCCCGAACCCACCGCTCCTCGCACATATGGAGCCGCACGCCACCACGGTACTGGCGCTGCAAACCGGCATCAGCCTCGTCTGGTTCGCCTACCAGCGTGCCCTGTTCGTCTCGCCGCTCGCGCTGCCGCCGACCTGGCTCGGCTGGCTGCTCGTCGTCCTACAGCTCGCCGTCGCCTTCACCTTCATTACCTCGCTGTTCGATCGCGCCGGAGCCGCGCTGCTGGCCCTGGTGTTTTTCCTGGGATTCGCGGTCTTTCCCCCGAATGCGATGCTCGAGCAGCTCCTCTATCTGGGGATCGCGGTCGTGGTCTTCGTCCTCGGCGTGACGGTGCCGCCGGCAAGGGTCGCCCGTCGCCTGCTCCCCCTCGCCCGCTACGAGCGGCAGGCGGTGAGTACGCTGCGCGTGCTGACCGGCTGCTCACTGGTGATCGTCGCCTTCTCCGAGAAGCTGCTCAATCCCGATCTCTCGCCAGCGTTCCTGCGAGAGTACCCGCACTTCAACGTGCTGCGGTCGCTCTTCGGCTGGTCGTGGGTAAGCGATCGGCTCTTCGGTGACCTGGCTGGGATCGTCGAGGCAACGATCGGCCTGCTGCTGATCTCCGGCGTGCTGACACGCGTCGTCATCCTGGCGATGTGGGTGCCGTTCAACCTGACGGTACCGCTCCTACCGCCGATCGAGCTGCTGGGACACCTGCCGATCTTCGGTATCATGTACCTCTTGCTCCTCTACGGATCTGGGGTGGCACCGGAGACTGCGGCCCGTCGGCTGCAGCCCGCGCTGACCGGCGAACTGGAGGCGACACGCCGCCGCATCCGCGGCGAGGACGATGCACACGCCGCCGACCAAGGGACGACCGCATCGTCTGCCGGGTAGCCGCGGTCGTCTCCAGCCTGAGATCGAGGCACCTGGTATTCAGGCCGCCGTGCCACATGGTCGAGCAGACTTCCGTCGCGTCACTCTGAGCGCCGGTCGTGCCCGGAGTCCTTCACCCCGCCCTTGGCGCAGGGGACGGTGACAGGTGAGCCACTCTCGCCCCGGCTTGGCCACCCCCTCTCGCGCGCGTGCGGGAGAGGGGCAGGGGGTGAGGGCAGGTGCCGCCGGCCTGAGACGAGATGCGGCGAGCGGAATGTACTCGACCCTCTGCCAGCGGGCGCCTCGCCGGGTGGGCGGTGAGGGGTGTCCAGCCGGCGCGGACTCGGCGTTCCGGCGAGGTGCCTGGCAGGCTCGTTTATACTGGGGGTGAACTGCGCCAGTGGCGGCCAGGCCACACGGGTCGGCGCGAGTGGAGGGAGTGGAGATGGCTGGGGAGACGTACGACATTGTCTTCCTCGGAGGTGGTACCGGCGGGTATGTCGCCGCGATCCGGGCGGCACAGCTCGGCCTGAAAGTCGCGGTGGTCGAGAAGGATAAGGTCGGCGGTACCTGCCTGCACCGTGGTTGCATCCCGAGCAAGGCCTTGCTCAAGAGCGCCGAGGTGCTTACCCTGGCCAAGCGCGCGGCCGAGTACGGCGTCAAGATCAGTGGCGTGGAGGGCGATTATCCCCAGGCGATCAAGCGCTCAGCGCGGATCGTCGACCAACTGCATAAGGGGATCCTGTTCTTGTTCCGCAAGCACGGCATCACGCTCATCGAGGGGACAGGCCGACTAAAGGACAACCGGACAGTCATCGTCAACGGCGCGAACGGCCAGATCCAGGAGGTCTCCGGCCGCCACATCATCATCGATACCGGCTCCCGGCCACGCCCGATCCCCGGCATCCCGTTCGATGGCCAGCGGGTGATTAACAGCGATCACTCGACCTGGCTGGACTGGCTGCCCAAGCGGGTGATCATCCGAGGTGGTGGCGCGACCGGCGTGGAATTCGCGTCGATCTATCATGAGTTCGGCGCCGAGGTAACGCTGGTCGGCCGGATCGTGCCCAACGAGGACGAGGAGGTCTCGCAACACCTGACGCGGACGTTTACCAGAGCTGGTATCAAGGTCATCCCTGATTACCGGCCGACCGCTGACGACTTCGATATCACCGAGGGCGGAGTCCGCATGCGGGTCAAGCGAGACGGCAAGGAAGAAGTCGTCGAGGCTGACACGCTGCTGGTCGCGCTCGGTCGGCAGGGCAATATCGAAGACATCGGCCTGGAAGAGCTGGGCATCAAGACCAAGGACAGCTACATCGTCGTCGACGACTTCTACCGTACCGGAGTCGACGGTGT
>JADBJL010000052.1 GCA_014874455.1 Thermomicrobiaceae bacterium | reverse complement strand
GAAGACCTCGGGCCGGTCGTGCCACTGGCCGTCGCAGCCATGCTCCTGATGGGAGATCTCCTGCTCTTAATCGAGCTCCTGGGCCTAATCCCGAGCGATCTGCGCCAGTTCCTGCCGTAGAGGGAATTAACCGAATGCGGAGCTCGGCGTCCCGTCCCCGTTGCCGCCTGGCCAGGCTGCGCTGAATGGGCTAGACGAGAGGACAGTATCGGGCACGGGCTCGGGCTCGAGGTAATAGGTGAGGCTCTGGAGCGCGCTGGTCGGATCGATCTCTCGCATCCAGATCCCTGGAGGTAGCCGGAGGATGACCGGAGCGTAGTTGAGGATGGCACGCACGCCACCCGCGACCAGTTGATCGGCGACTCGCTGGGCCGCGTCCACAGGCACCGCAATGATCCCGATCTTGATACCCATCTCCCGGACAATCGCCTCGATCTGGTGATCGGGGAGCACCACGACGCCGTTGATGACCTGGCCGATGTGGTCAGGGTTGTGATCGAAGATAGCGACGATGCGAAAGCCGTCCTCCTCGAACCCCCGGTAGTGCGCGATCGCCTGCCCAAGCCGTCCGAAGCCGACCAGAGCGACGTCCCAGGTTCGATCCAGATGCAGGATACGCGTGATCTCCCCGATGAGATGGGAGACGTTATACCCTTTCCCCTGTTTGCCGAAGCGACCGAAGAAGGAGAGATCCCGTCGGATCTGGGCCGCCGTCACCCCGAGGTGAGCCGCGAGTTCGTCAGAGGAGACGCTCTCGATTCCGCTTGCAGCGAGCCTGCGCAATGTCCGCACGTAGATCGGCAAGCGACGGATGACGATATCGGGAATTGCGCCGTTTCTCACAGGATCGACCCCGTGCTGAGCACCCAAGTACCAGGCGGCGAGCCCGCGCAATCGGTGAAGTTACGGCACAATGCTAACACCCGCGCTCATCGGCGTCAACGCGGGCTGGTTCTCAGGGGGCAGCTCGGGTGCTCTCGGCAGTGACCACCGGTCGGTTGCCGGTGTCTACCCGTGATAGTGGTTGGCAATCGGCAGTCGGCGGTCGCGCCCGAATGCTCGCGGCGTCAACTTGACGCCTGGCGGCGCCTGGCGCCGCTTGTACTCCGCCCGGTCGACCATACGGATGACCCGATGGACGATCTCGGGAGCGAATCCCTCGCGGATCAGGTCTTCGATGCTGGCGTCGCGCTCGACATAGCGCTCGAGCAGTGGATCGAGGATCTCGAAGGGGGGAAGGGTATCGACGTCTTGCTGGTTCGGGCGCAGCTCTGCCGACGGTGGTTTGATGAAGACGCGTTCCGGAATGACCGGCGAGATGCTGTTACGGTAGCGCGCCAGCTCGTAGACGAGGAGCTTCGGGACGTCTTTCAGCACTGCGAAGCCGCCGGCCATGTCGCCGTAGAGGGTGGCGTACCCGCAAGCCATCTCCGATTTGTTGCCGGTGGTCAAGACCATCGGCCCGAAGCGGTTCGAGAACGTCATCAGGATCGTGCCACGGATACGCGCCTGCAGGTTCTCGTCGGCGATATCTGGTTCTTCCGGCTGGTTGCCGAGCGGTGCGAGGACTTGTCGGAACGCTTGATGCATCGGCTCGATGGGCACGACGTGAAAGCGGATTCCGAGCGCCGACGCAAGCTGTTCGGCATCTTCCATGCTGGCCTTCGAGGTGTACCGGCTAGGCATCGAGAGCCCGGTGACGTTCTCCGGCCCCAATGCGTCAGCCGCGATACAGGCGGTCAAGGACGAGTCGATGCCGCCTGAGAGCCCGATCACGGCGGTGCGGAAACCGGTCTTGCGCACGTAGTCTCGCACGCCGGTCACCAGCGCGGTGTAGATCTCGGCAGGGCCCTGGAGCGGAACCCGCGGGCGGCGGAACTCTTCGGGAATGGGTGGCAGGGGCTGCTCGGGGAGCGGGAGCTCGATCTCCCGATCATGGACGGCAAGCGTGACGGTGTCGTGGCCGGTGGCGAGCCAGCGGCGACGAGGGTCGTGGAGCCAGCTCGAGAGCACGGCGTCGACGGCGATGTCGACCACGAGCAGGTCTTCCTCGAACGACGCTGCACGGGCCAGCACGTCACCGTCTGGCCCGAGCACCAGGCTGTTGCCATCGAAGACGAGCTCGTCCTGGCCCCCGACCATATTGACGTAAGCGAGGTAGCAGCCGGCATCACTCGCGCGTGTCTGGAGCATGGTCTGCCGCTGCATCCACTTGCCACGATGGTAAGGTGAGCCGTTGATGTTGATGATGAGGTCGATGCCGGTCGCGGCCAGGCTGCTGGCAGGCCCGACCGGATACCAGACGTCTTCGCAGATGGTCACCCCGAACCGCAGTGAACCCCAGAGGAAGCGGTAGGTGAAATCGCCCCGGGCGAAGTAGCGGTCTTCGTCGAAGACGCCATAGGTGGGGAGATGGTGCTTCGGGACGACCGCAACGACCTCACCGCCAGCGAGGACGGCCGCGCCGTTGTACAGCACCCCGTCCTCTACCCACGGGACGCCGACGACGATGACGATCTCCGGCGTCACGTCGAGGAGCTCGATCAAGGCCTCGCGCGCGGCCTCGATGAAGCTCACCTTCAGCAGGAGGTCTTCAGGAGGATAGCCCGTGATCGCGAGCTCCGGGAACGCGACGATCGCCGCGCCGGCCTGTCGCGCACGGCGCGCGGCCTCGCGGATACGCTCGACGTTACCGGCCAGATCACCGACCGTGGGGTCGATCTGGGCGAGCGCGATGCGCCACACATCGATATTGCTCGGCGCCATCCCTGGGATCCTCCTGATCGGCTCCTCTCGATCCAGCAGAGTATATCAGGGCTTGGTGAGCCCTGGCGGTGCGGAGCAGGTTCCCGAGCTCATAGCCGCAGGGTATGGGGATGTCTGAGACCCAGTGCCGTATCCGGCGAGCCTGGAGCCCTATGGAGCGAGCCGGTAGTTCGGTGCCTCTTTCGTGATCACCACGTCGTGCGGGTGGCTCTCGCGCAAGCCAGCGCTGGTCATCTGGATGAAGCGTCCCTTCTGCTGGAGCTCAGCGATGGTCGCGGCACCGCAGTAACCCATCGCCGCCCGCAGGCCGCCGACGAGCTGGTAGACGATGTTCGCGAGCGGGCCCTTGTACGGTACCCGACCTTCGATCCCTTCCGGGACGAATTTGGACAAGCTCTCGACGTCCTGCTGGAAATAGCGATCCTTGCTGAAGGAACGGGCCTTCATCGCGCCGATCGACCCCATACCGCGGTACTCTTTGAACCGTTCCCCCTGGTAGAGGATGACCTCGCCGGGACTCTCGTCTACGCCCGCCAGCAGGCTGCCGAGCATGACCGTGTCCGCTCCGGCCGCGATGGCCTTCGCGATGTCGCCCGAGAACTGGATACCCCCGTCAGCGATAACCGGCACCCCGAAGGCGTGAGCGACTCTGGCGACGTCCAGAATCGCGGTAATCTGGGGCACACCGACGCCGGCCACGATCCGGGTCGTGCAGATCGACCCGGGGCCGACTCCGACCTTGACGGCATCCGCCCCCGCGTCGATCAGGGCGAGAGCCGCTTCGCCGGTGGCGATGTTGCCGGCGATCACCTCGACGTTCCAGCGCGACTTCAGTTCCCGTACCATCTCGATGACGCCGCGCGAGTGGCCGTGGGCGGTGTCAACCACCAGCACGTCGACCCCCTCCTCGACCAGCGCGGCGGCGCGCTCCAACGCGTCCGGCCCGACGCCGACGGCGGCGCCGACCCGCAGCCGTCCCTGCTCGTCCTTGGTGGCGTTCGGGTACTGGATACGCTTTTGGATGTCTTTGACCGTGATCAGCCCTTTCAGGTAGCCACGCTCATCGACGACCGGGAGCTTCTCGACCTTATGCCGGTGCAGGATCTCACGGGCCTCGTCGAGCGTCGTCCCGACCGGGACGGTGATCAGGTTCTCCTTCGTCATCAGCCGCTCGATAGGTTGGTCGAGATCCTCCTCGAACCGCAGGTCGCGGTTCGTGAGGATCCCGACGAGCTTCCCCTGTGCGTCGGTAATCGGCACGCCCGAGATGTGGTACCGCTCCATGACCGCGAGGGCGTCGCGTACCCGATCGTCCGGTCGCAGGGTGACCGGCTCGACGATCATGCCCGACTCGCTGCGCTTGACTTTGTCGACCTCAGCGACCTGCTCCTCGATTGAGAGGTTGCGGTGGATTATGCCGATACCACCTTCGCGCGCGAGCGCGATCGCCATTCGTGCCTCGGTGACGGTGTCCATGGCGGCGGACACGATCGGGATATTGAGCCAGATGCTCCGCGTGAGACGCGTGCGCGTGTCGGCGTCCTTCGGCAGCACCGAGGATTCGGCGGGAACCAGCAAGACGTCGTCGAAGGTCAATCCGGCTCCAACGAGTTTCTCGGCGATCACCTCGTCGAGGGAGGGTACTTCTGTCACTTTGGGCTGCGTCGAATCGTGTACGATCGTCATCGGTGTTTACCCCCTGGTCATACCATGTCGTTTGTCCGATCGGTTACCCGTACGCCGGTTTCAGTGTTTCAGTGCCATCGCCGGGCCCGGCGCGACCCGGCCGGCCTCGTCGGTTAGTCCGAGCCAGCGGCGACAGCGCCAGCCGTGGTGGGGAGGTTCAGCCGTTCCACTACCTCCGTCCCCAGCTCAGCGTAGGCCCGGGCAGCCCGTGACGACGGGTCGTATTCGAAGATCGCCTTACCATAGCTGGGTGCCTCGGCGAGCCGAACCGTGCGGGGGATAATGGTGCGGAACATCCGGCGTGGGAAGAAGCGGCGCACCTCCTCTACCACCTGGACTGCGAGCCGCGTGCGAGCGTCGAACATCGTCATCAGCACGCCGAAGACGTCGAGCGGCGGGTTGAGCCGCCGCTTGATCAGGTCGATCGTGTTGACGAGTTGAACGAGGCCCTCCAGGGCAAGGTATTCGCACTGGATCGGGATAATCACCTCCCTCGCCGCGGCTAGCGCATTGACCGTCAGCAGCCCGAGCGACGGTGGGCAGTCGATCACGATCACTGCGTATTCATCGGCGATCGGTTCGAGCGCGCTGCGCAAGCGGAACTCCCGGCGTGCAGCGCTCACCAGCTCGACCTCGGCGCCGGCAAGCATTCCGTTCGACGGGAGGAGATCGAGCCCGGGTCGCACCTCGCGTAGCAGGCAGTGATGGATCGAGAGGTCTCCCGCGAGAGCATCGTACACTGTCCGCTCGAGCCTCAGCTTGTCGACTCCCAAGCTGCTGGTGGCATTCGCCTGAGGATCGATATCGACGAGCAACGTACGGTGCCCAGAGGAGGCCAGGAACACGCTCAGGTTGACGGCAGTCGTCGTCTTGCCGACGCCGCCCTTCTGATTCGCCAGTGCCAGGATCCGGTGCAAGCCGCCGCCCCCTGCCGCCGCAGGTCGATGTTAATTGCTACAGTGTAGCACCTCCACCAGGGGGCAACAAGGTCGTACGTTCGGATCGGCTCGGCTGTCACCGGTGCTTCGGTGGAGGCACGACAGCATCGCCGGTGATGCCAGGGTCAGGTTGACTGTCGGGTTCAGCGCGGCCGCCCTACTCCCGGCGCTCCACACTCTCCCTTTGGTCGGCGTGCGCAGCAGGCGGCTCGGCTGCCTGAACCGTCACGACGCTCCGTGGATACGGCACCGTGATCCCAGCGCGGTCGAAGGCTGCCTTGATCCGCTGGCGGAGCGCTCGGGCCACGCGCCACTGCTCCATCGGTCGAGTCTTGATCATCAGGCGGACGGTCGCGTGCGTCGCGCTCAGGGCCTCGACTCCGAGGATTTCACCTGGTTCGAGGATAGCGTCGGCAAACGCCGGGTCGCGCTCGAACTCTGCCAGCATGTCTTTCAACACGGAGATCGCCTTGTTCATGTCCTCCTCGTAGGCGATGTCGATGTCGATGACCGACCGCGCCCAGTCTTTCGTGAGGTTGGTGACAGCCCGGATATCGCCGTTCGGGACGATCGTGTACGACCCGTCGAGGCCGCGCAGCGCCGTATAGCGGAGCGTGAGCTGCTCGACCAGGCCGCTGGGCCCGCCGGCACCGTTGACCTGGATGACATCGCCGACGTGGTACTGGTCTTCGAGCACGATGAAGAACCCGCCGATCACATCGCGGATCAGCGACTGGGCACCGAGCCCGATGGCGAGCCCGGCCACGCCAGCGCTGGCCAGCAAGGGGCCGATCGGCACGCCCAGCGCGCTCAGTATGGTCATAGCCGCGATCACCACCACGGCGATCCGGGTGGCCGATTCGATGACGCTCGCCAGGGTGTTGAGCCGTACCGCGATCTCGCGCGGCGCTTCACCGCGACGTTCGAGAATCCGGCGAATGGCCTGCCGGAG
This sequence comes from Thermomicrobiaceae bacterium, assembly GCA_014874455.1. GTDB lineage: Bacteria > Chloroflexota > Chloroflexia > Thermomicrobiales > Thermomicrobiaceae > Thermalbibacter. The sequence goes on along the minus strand of JADBJL010000052.1, from coordinate 4,191 downwards.
GACACCGCGCAGCAGGCGGAGAGTGATCCAGGACAGCAGGATGGTGATCAGAACGGCGGGGAACGCCGTGAGGAGACGGTCGCCGAGGGTCACAGCCCGGTCAGCGAGTGCCCCGGTGACCGTCGTGGTATTGGCCGCCGCTTCGAGAATCCATCGGGGCACAGTCGCACACCTTCCTCACACAGGCGCCCACGCACCAAGGCTAGCACTACTGGCCCGTCGCGGCACAGCTGTATCGAGGTGGCGAGAAGGCCCGTACGGGTGCCTTTTGCTACGCTTTCGTTGTGAAAACGTGCTGCTTCAGCGCACGCTGTGTCGCGCGGTTGGGCTGCGAAGAGGAAAGGTGGCGTGATGGTATGGCTTCGACCCGGTGAGCGGCAGCCGCCGCGGATCCTGATCCTGGGCGGCGGCTTCGCCGGCATCTATACAGCGTATGAACTCCAGCGGCGTGTTCGCCGGAATCCAGTCGAAATCGCTATCGTCAACCGTGAGAACTTCTTCGTCTTCTATCCCCTCTTGCCAGAGATCATTTCCGGTTCGATCGCCGTGGAGGCGATCCTCAACCCGATCCGGCTCGTCGTGCCGGGGGCGACCCTCTATGTGGGGGAGGTGACCGACATCGACCTGGCCGCGCGCCGCGTGACCATACTTCACGGCTTGTACCAGCACCAGCAATCTCCGCGCTCGCTCTACTACGATCACCTCGTACTGGCACTGGGCGGCGTGCCAGCGACCTTCGGCATCCCGGGGCTGGCTGAGTATGCCTTCGATGTCCAGCGGCTGAGCAACGCGTTCGCCCTGCGCAACCACCTGATCGATGTGCTGGAGCAGGCGGACATCGAGACCGACCCGCTCGAGAAGCGCCGTTTGCTGACAGTCGTCGTCATCGGCGGCGGGGCTACGGGTGTGGAGGTCGCGTCGGAGGTGTGGAGCCTGTTTCGCGACGCCGTGCGTTACTACCGCCATGTCGAGCCCGACGACTTCCGTGTCGTGGTTGTTCAGGCTGCATCCCGCTTGATCCCCGAGTTTCCAGCAGAACTCGGCGATTATGCGGCACGTGTGCTGCGCACGCGAGGGGTCGAGGTGCTCCTCGGGCGTCGAGTGGTTCGAGTCGAGCCCGAACATGTCGAGCTCGACGACGGGTCGATCATCGCAGCGCATACGATCATCGGTTCAGTCGGCGTGCAGCCGAACCCGCTGGTGGGGAACCTCGGGGTCGGGTTGGATCCTCGCGGCCGCATCGTCGTGGACCAGTTTCTCCGGGTGCCGGGCTACGACAACGTCTGGGCGCTGGGAGACAACGCGCTAACCATCGATCCAGAGACCGGTGAGCCCTACCCGCAGACGGCCCAGCACGCGGTTCAGGAGGCGAAGGTGGTAGCCCGCAACATCGTCGCGACGCTGCGGGGCCGACCGCTGCGGCCCATGCGCTACCGGGCGCGCGGGATGCTGGTGTCGCTCGGCCGCCGGTCAGCCGCGGCCAGTATCCGGGGGTGGACGTTCTCCGGGTTTTTCGCCTGGTGGTTGTGGCGCACCTACTACCTGTCGAAGCTTCCTCGCTGGGAACGGCGCCTGCGAGTGGCCTTCGACTGGACACTCGATCTGTTCTTCCCGCCGGAGCTGGTGCAGCTCAAGGTGGGCCAGCCGGCGCCTGCTGCCCGACGACTCGTCCGGACGGCGTTACGCCGCGGCATGCCGTGAGGCGAGACCGTTCGATCTGTAACAGAGACATAGCTTGTCTTCTCACGTCGCCGTTGCTACACTAATACGTCGTTCACGCCCGGGCAAGTCGTAGTGGGCGTTGGGGGGTGATTGACTTAGCAAGACGGAGGTCTCTGGGGGAGTGAAGAGCCTGGGTCGACATGTCATTGTCGAACTCTGGGGATGTAAGAACATCGACTCCCAGCCTGTGGTCGAAGAGGCGCTGCGGGATGCCGTCGCAGCGACGAACGCTACCCTGCGTGACCTTCAGGTCTTCCCTTGGGAACCCTACAACGGCGTGAGTGGCATCGCTATACTCTCGGAATCCCACTTGAGTATCCACACGTGGCCAGAACTCGGGTATGCCGCGGTGGATATTTTCACGTGCGGCGACCACACGCAGCCGGAGGCAGCGGTTCCGGTGCTCCGTAAGTACTTCAAGCCCGAGCGGATGGAAGTCATGCAGGTGAGTAGGGGGTTGATCGTTGATTGACGGCGGTCTCTGGCACACCGACGACCCGGAGGTGCCCAGCCAGCGTGTCTTCCTTCAGGTGCGCGATGTGCTGTACCGGCGGCAGTCGCAATACCAGGACATCGCGATTGTGGACACTGTCCTCTTCGGACGGGCACTCATCCTGAACAACATCCTTCAGACTGCGGAAAGAGACGAGTTCTGCTATCACGAGATGCTCGTTCACCCCGTCATGGTAGCTCACCCGGCGCCCCGCCGGGTGCTGATCATCGGCGGGGGAGACGGGGGGGCGCTGCGGCGCGTGCTCGAGCATCCGGTCGAGCGGGTCACGATGGTCGAGATCGACCGTGACGTCGTCGAGGCCTGCCGAGAGTACCTGCCGACCATCCACGGCAACGCGTTTGACGACCCGCGGCTGGATCTGCGCTTCGGAGACGGCTTCGCCTACGTCGAGGCGCGGCCCGAGAAGTTCGATGTCATCATCGTGGACGGGCCGGACCCGATCGGGCTTACCCCCGGCACGGTGCTGTTCGCGCCCGACTTCTATCGGGGCCTGGCCGACATGCTGGAAGAGGATGGCCTCGTCGTCCAGCAGACCGAGTCACCGATGCTCCTGCCCGCACAGACCGCTGCCACGCACCTGCATTTGCGCAGCGTGTTGCCGATTGTGCGCACCTATCTGACCGCCGTGCAGTCCTACGACGGATGGTGGAGCTTTACCGTCGCTTCGCGCACGATCGATCCCGCTGCGGTCGAGACCGAGGTGCTGGCTCGCCGGATGCGCGAGCGTGGGATCGAGCGGTGCCGGTATTACAGCCCCGAGGTGCACCGGGGCGCCTTCGACCTTCCGGTGTTTCTCCGCCACTTTTTGGAGGAATCGGTGGCCCTCGGGCGGCCGGCCGATTCCCATCCGCTCATGCCCGAAGTGAATGCGCGCATCCAGCGCGGCTCGTGAATTCGTGGACACGGCCCGGATCCGGTGGGTGATCCTCTACCGGATCCGGGCGGTGCTTTCTGTGATGGCATGTTTCGCTTGCTAGTACGCGATCAGCAACGAGGGGGCGCTTGCCTGTCCGCCGGGGGCAGAACCTGACCGCCGCAGCGCGAGGTGCCCGGCGGTGCGGGTCAGGGATCGACGAAGTAGCTGTGGCAGGCGCGGTCGATCAGTTCCGGCGTGAGACGAGGCTCCAGGCCGAGGTAGCGAGCTGCGCCGACCAGCGCGCGCAGGATGTCGCGCGGGTGGCAGGCCCGCAGCTCGCGCTTGTTCACATAGTAGGTGCGCAAGAGATAGGCCAGCCCCTGCTGGTCGAAAGGGATGCCCAGCGCCTGGCACTGTCGCTGGAAGATGAGAGCGAACTGCCGTACCGACGGGTTGCCGATATGGATCTTGTTCGGGATGCGCCGCAGAAAGGCCTCGTCGACGAGATCAGTCGGCCGCAAATTGGTCGAGAAAATGACCAAGCCCTCGAACGGAATCTCGATCTGCTTGCCCGTGTGCAGAGTGAGGAAGTCGACCCGTTGCTCCAGGGGCACGATCCACCGGTTGAGCAATGCCCGAGGTGAGACCTGCTGCCGCCCGAAGTCGTCGATGAGTAAGACGCCGTTGTTGGCCCGCATCTGCAAGGGAGCCTCGTAGACACGGAGGTGTGGGTCATAGATCAGGTCGAGCGCTTCGAGCGTCAGCTCGCCGCCGACCATGATCGCCGGGCGCCTGCACAGCACCCAGCGTCGATCGGCGTGCGATAGCGACTCAGCGTCCACGGGATGGTGGTGGTGGCGGTCGAACACGCGGATGATCTGCCCGTCCGCGATCACAGCGTGCGGTACGAGCACCTCACCGCCGAAGATCAGCGAGATTCGTTGCGCCAGCGCCGTCTTGCCATTGCCCGGTTTGCCGAACAGGAAGATGGCCAGCCCGCTGTTCAGCGCCTGCCCGAGCGCGTCGATGACGGATTGGTCGAAGACGAGGTCGTCCAGTGAGCGATGGATGTCGGCCGGCGTGACGCGGCAGATCGGAA
>JADBJL010000108.1 GCA_014874455.1 Thermomicrobiaceae bacterium | reverse complement strand
GCCGCTTTCGCGGCTGCCGAAGCGGTGAGTCTTGTGGATCGCCAGGTCGATCGTGACCGCCACTGAGGATGCCGCCTCTAGGTTTCGGAACCACCGGAGAGCACCACGCGCGACCCGTAGTTGCGGTGGTAGTAGTCGGCAAACTGGCCGGCCTTCAGCGGCACCCACCAGTCGCGGTGAGCCTCGTACCACCGGACGGTCTCGGCCAGGCCGGCTTCGAACGGGATCTCCGGCGCCCAGCCGAGCGACTCGATCCTCGAGCTGTCGACGGCATAGCGCCGGTCGTGCCCGGGGCGGTCGGTGACGTGTTGGATCCACTCTTCCGTCAGGCCGAGTAGACGCACGATGGCACGGGCCACTTCGAGGTTGGGCCGGTGGTTGCCGGCGCCGATGTTGTAGACCTGCCCCGGCTCACCCCTGGCGAGCACGAAGGCGATCGCGCGGCAGTGGTCGCGCACATGCAGCCAGTCGCGCTGCTGGCGGCCATCTCCGTAGACCGGAATCGACCGGCCCTCGAGCAGGTTGGTAACCGAGAGCGGGATGAACTTCTCCGGGTGCTGGTACGGGCCGTACGTATTCGCCCCGCGGGTGACCATCACCGGCAGGCCGTAGGACGCGTGGTACGCCAGCGCCAGCAGATCCCCGCTGGCCTTGCTCGCCGCGTACGGGTTACGCGGCCGAAGCGGATCGGACTCGCGTGACCGGCCGGCCAGCACCTCGCCGTAGACCTCGTCAGTGCTCACCTGCACGAAGCGGCTCACCCCGGTGTGCAGCGCCGTCTCCAACAGCACGTGCGTGCCGTGGACATTCGTCCGGATGAACGCTGCCGACTCCAGGAGCGAACGGTCGACGTGAGTCTCGGCGGCGAAGTTGATGATGGCATCACAGCCGTCCATGGCTGCTGCGACGGCCGAGGGGTCGGCGATATCCCCCTGGACAAAGCGAAATCCTGGCTGGTCGGCCAGATCGGCCAGGTTGGCGATATTCCCCGCGTAGGTGAGCTTGTCGAGCACGACGACCTCGTGCGCGCCCTGCTCGAAGAGGTAGCGCACGAAGTTGCTACCGATAAAGCCGGCACCGCCGGTCACCAGAATACGCCGGAAGCCAGTGATCTCCATCACGCCCTCCGTCGCCGCCTGCGCGGCCCGACGCCTGAGCGTAGCAGAGGTGTCGGCGGCCCCGCAACGGCGGTACGATATGGCCAGTCCGACAGTCCTAGGAGTGGCAGCATCGCCTGGGATCACGGGCCGCAAATTCCTAGGACTTTAGTCTTGACAGATCGAGGCGTAGGTACTACGATAAGGGTGACCTGAGTACCGGCGCCTGGGACTCTGGTACTAGAACCGAAGGCCACCCGGCCACGGTGGCGGCGTTTGGAGGGTTCGTTTTCCTCTCGGGAAGGGGGATCAGCGCGATGAAGTGGAAGGGCTGGAAGTGGCAATAGGCAGGGGTTGAGCCAGCAGGCTCAGTCGCTGCCTAGTGTCCGCCAAATCTGCGCCTTAATTGTGGCACGCGTCAGTAAGCCGCTGCTTTTCTAATCAGCGGCTTACTGCGTTCATGGGTGGTACTTTCAGGGAGTAGTACTTTTGTGTGACTTGCAGCATAGAATCCGCTGTAGGGGGCATGCCGTGAGGTAAACTGGGCGCAGCATTCGATTCAGCGTATCTGCACCCCGATGCCAGGGGAGAAAAGCCGTGGAATATCCACATCGACTGTACGCTATAGTTGGCCTCTTTGCGGCTCTTACCCTAGGCCTCATAGGTTTGGTGGGACCGCAGCTCTGGGCTCCGACCATAACGTGGCAGCTTTTAGTCGCCGCGGCGATCATTATTGCAGGTATCGCTGTCTCCGACTTATCAGCTATCGACTTACCGGTGTCGCGTTTGCGGATTACCGTCTCGGTTTCCTCAGCTCTGTGCTTCGCGGCAGCTTTAACGTTCGGCCCGTTACCAGGAACGATAATTGCGGTAGCCGGCTCTCTCGTCGAAGATGTGATCGACCGGCGTGAGCTTATTAAGCTCGTCGTTAATTCCGTCAATTGTGCACTATCAACCTTCCTTGCCGGATGGGTCTACGTTAGCTTTGCTGATGTTAGCTTGACACCGATCACAACACTACAAAACTTCACGGCGGCACTCCTTGCTGCTGGAGGTTTCAGCCTCGCGCAATCGGTCTTTCTGTCAGTGATCCTCTCCCAAGCTGGTGGTACGAGCCCATGGCACCTCTGGAAGGCCGCTGCTCGCGGCCTGCTCGTCGAGTTCCTCGCCCTCCCGGCCCTCGGTACCCTCTACCCGGTGCTGGCACGCGAGAACCCCCTCGCGCTGGTGCTCATGATCATCCCGCTCCTCGGCCCCTACTTCGCGTTCCGCAACTACCGCCAGCTCCACCATGAGACGCGGGCCACCTTCGAATTGCTCGCCGACCTGCTCGACCGGCGTGACCCCTACACCTCCGAGCACTCGCAGCGCGTCGCTCACCTCGTCGAGATGACCCTCAAGCAGTTCCCGGATCTCCCCTACGAGGAGTTCGAAGCAATCCTCTCCGCCGCGCGCATCCATGACCTCGGCAAGATCGCGACCACCGACTTCGTCCTCTCCAAGCCCGGCCGCCTCACTGACGAGGAGTTCGCGGTTATCAAGCGTCACCCGGTCGAAGGCAGCGAGATCCTCCGGCGGCTCACTCCCTATCGCCAGATCGTCCGGATCGTCCGGCACCACCACGAGCGCTGGGATGGCCGCGGCTATCCCGACGGCCTGAGCGGCGAGCAGATCCCCTTCGGCTCCCGCGTCATCGCCGTCGCCGACACCTACGACGCGATGACCAGCGACCGCGCCTATCGGCGGGCGATGACCCACGAGCAGGCCATGGCCGAAATCCGCCGCTGCGCTGGCACCCAGTTCGATCCCGCCGTCGTCGCTGCCTTCGAGCGAGCCATGGCTGCCGAAGTGCCCGCGAGGCAGCCGGTACCCAGCGTGCTCGACATCGCTTCATCCGAGTAGTTCCCTGCCGGGAAACTCCGCGATTCCATGCCCGCCTGTCCGCGCGGCAGCCGGGTCATCGACTTCGCCTGAGGCGGGCGACGACTCCCCTTTCTACTTCTGGTAGGCTCTAGGACGGAGGTGACGGCCGTGCGCTTCGACGTCTTCACGATCTTCCCAGGGATCTTCACCGGCCCGCTCAGCGAGAGCATCCTTAAGCGAGCACAGGAGCAGGGGCTGATCTCGATCCATCTCCACAACATCCGCGACTGGGCGACCGATCGCCACCGCTCGGTCGACGACGAGCCGTACGGTGGCGGCCCAGGTATGGTGATGATGGCCCCGCCGATCGTGCACGCCGTCGAGGACGTCCTCGGCCCGGATCTGGAGCGCACTCCAGTCATCCTGCTCACCCCATCAGGTGAGGTGTTCAACCAGGATCTCGCCCGCGAGCTCGCCCAGCATCCTCGACTGGCGTTGATCTGTGGCCGCTACGAAGGGATCGACGACCGAGTGCGCATCATCCTCCGCGCGCGGGAACTCTCGATCGGCGACTACGTGCTCACCGGTGGCGAACTCGCGGCAGCCGTGGTGATCGACGTCGTGGCCAGGCTCGTCCCTGGCGTCATCGACCCCGAGTCGCTGGCCGAGGAGTCGCATACTTCCGGGCTGCTCGAGTACCCCCAGTACACGCGGCCGCCGGTGTTCCGCGGCCTCGCCGTGCCCGCGATCCTGCTCAGCGGTAACCACGCCCGGATCGCCGAGTGGCGACGCCAGCAGGCGCTCTGCCGCACCCGCACCCGTCGCCCAGACTTGCTCGCGAAGGCACAGCTCACGGAAAAGGATCGCCGCCTGCTCGAAGCTTGCCCACCTGATCCGTTCGCGCCGTGGGTGCCTCAGAGCGACGCCACCGCGACCGACCCAGAGCCGTGACCGCGGTCGCCCGGCGCGGAAGGCGCATTACCAGTACCGACGAGGGAGGGGGTACAGGGCACGATGGATGCACTGCCGATGAACCCGGGATCGCTGGCGAGCTGGCTCCTGGTGGGATTCCTGGCCGGCTGGCTCGCCGGGCTTTTGACGCGTGGCCGCGGTTTCGGTTGTCTGGGCAACATCGCCGTCGGCCTGCTCGGGGCAGTCGTTGGGGGCTATCTCTTTACGCAACTCGGCTTCCGCGGCCCCACCGGGTTCTTCGGCAGCGTCCTGATCGCTTGCGTGGGCGCTGCGGCGCTGCTCGTCGTGCTGAACCTGGTGGCGCGACCTCGCTAGGAGACCACGACAGCGGGATACGACGCGTCCGGTCAACCTTGGTGTTTGGGAACGGGAACGCCAGTGGCAACGGGGCAGATGGCTGACGACGTCCTCGTGGTCGCGCGCGACCTCACAAAGGTGTACCGCCAGGGCCGGCGCGAGATCCCTGCGCTGCGTGGGATCACGCTCGCCGTTCGCCGCGGAGAGTGGGTAGCCATCGTCGGGCCCTCCGGCTGTGGCAAGTCGACGTTGCTCAACTTGATTGCCGGGCTCGACCGGCCGACCTCGGGATCGCTCCAGGTCGCGGGCCAGGAAATCGGCCTGCTCGGCGAAGAGGCCCTGGCTCGCTGGCGGCGGCACAACGTCGGCATTGTCTTCCAGTTCTTCCAGCTCATGCCGACGCTCACCGCCGTCGAGAACGTGGAGTTACCCATGCTCCTCGCTCGGCGCAAAGGGGCCAGGCAGCGCGCCCTGGCCCTGCTCGAGCAGGTCGGGATCGGGCACGTCGCAGACCACCTGCCCAGCGAGCTCTCGGGCGGCGAGCAGCAACGCGTGGCCATCGCTCGCGCGCTGGCGAACGACCCGGCGCTGTTGCTCGCTGACGAACCGACCGGCAACCTCGACTCCGAGTCAGGTCGGCAGGTCGTGCAGCTCTTCTCCGAGCTCTGGCGGGCGGGGCGCACCCTGATCCTGGTGACGCACGACCCGAACATCGCTTCTCTGGCGGCACGCGTCGTCGAGCTACGCGACGGCCGTGTCGCGCGCGACGTACCGGCCGACGAGGTCTCCCACTTGCCAGAGCTGGCGGGCATCCCGTTGCGCCTCGCGACGGAGCACGGCTAGCGCCTCCAGAGCACCAGCCCGCGGAGCGCTCCGGCTGGCGCGCCCCGGTATCCGAACCTGGGCGTGCTGAGGGCATACCCGCACTTGCCGGCTGCCACCTCCACGTGCTATACTCTCACGTGCGAACAAGCCGGCCCAACAGGGTTCGGCGCCACAGGCCGAAGTGGCGGAACTGGCAGACGCGCTACGTTCAGGGCGTAGTGGGCGTGAGCCCGTGGGAGTTCAAATCTCCCCTTCGGCACCACCGGTTCGGGAGCGCTGTGGTGCTCCCGTGGGTGACGTTGAGCAGGGCGGTCGCTGGCCCGAGGGCCAGAGGAAAGTCCGAGCTGCAGAGAGCGAGGGTGCCTGGCGTAAGCCAGGGCAGCGCTGACCGGTGGCGCTGACAGTCCGGATCGGCACGCCGGCGGTTGTCGGCGTGAGAGCAACAGAGACGATGACCGGATCAGGATGATCCGGGGTGAAAAGGGCAATCCTCCCCGCAGCAATCTCCGATCGGGCCGTTACCAGGTTGCTCGCCGAGGCCCGAGGTTGAGAGCAGCCGCGGAGGTGACGAAGCGGCCGCCCGCAGGACACTGCGGGCGAGAGAGATGACCGCCGCGAACAGAACTCGGCTTACTCGCTCAACGTCGCCCTTTTTCTCTCTACGGTGCCTCTAGCTCAATGGCAGAGCGCTGGTCTGTGGAACCAGTGGTTGCGGGTTCGAATCCCGTGAGGCACCCCAATGATACCCCGGCACCCGCCGGGGTCTTTTCACGTCCGGGGTGCTGGCCATCACCTTTCCCAGATCAGCGGGTGCGGAGCACGCCCTCACCCCCAGCCTGGGCTGGCAAGCTCCCGGCTGGGGGTCGGCGCGGCGTGAACGATGCGCTGGCACAGCGGGCGGCTGACGATCCACACTTACTTACGGGCGTCCGGAGCGCTCTCTGAGAAGGCGGGACGATGTCCGTGCGTACGCCACGCCAGCAGCGTGCCAGGCGCGGGCGGTGGATGGCTCGCGCTGCCATCGCTGGCATCTCGGCTCTCTTCCTCTTCGGCATCGTGGCCGGATCGGCGTCGCAGTGTACGGCGCCTTCCTCGCCGACCGGCGAGCGCTTCGTCATCGAGATCACGGTCACCCCGGGCGCCGAAGAAGCGCGTCTACGGCAGCGACTGGCCGACGATCCCGAGGATGTCGGCGCAATGACGGCCCTGGCTGACCTCTTGAGCAACACCGGCCGCGGCATCGAGGCCGTCCAACTCTACGAGCAGGCGATCAGGCTTCGACCGGACGACCCGGCGCTGAGACTGGCCTTCGGAAGGACGCTGCTCCGCTACGGCTACCTTACCGACGCTGAGCTTCAGCTCCGGCGGGCGCACGAGCTCGACGCTAGCGACCCCGCCCCGCTGTATTTCCTCGGACAGGTCTATGAGTCCCGCTCGCCACCCGATCTGGAGCGCGCTCGCGAGATGTACGAGCAGGCTGCACAGGCCGCCCCCGATAGCCCGTACGGCCGCCTCGCCAGGCAGCGGCTGGACGCGCTCCGATGAACTCCAGCCCGGGCTGGTACGATATGACCGCTGGGTGAAGTGCCGGCCATGAGAGGGACGCGGAGATGTCGCAAGCGGGAGAGTCCTTACCGATCAGCCAGGAACTCTTGCAGATCCTCGCCTGCCCGGCGTGCAAATCCCCGGTCGAGCTGCGCGGCGATCGACTCGTCTGCCAGGGTTGCGGGAGACGGTATCGTATCGAGGACGGCATCCCGATCATGCTGATCGACGAGGCCGAGCTGCCGGAGGCTCCTGAGCGGACAGGCTCGTGAGCGCCTGCTTCCGAACACCTGTTCGACCTGGCGTATACTTGAGCCTGGAGGTTGAGCCGCCCGCGACATGCACGAGGGAGCACCGATGGGAGCGCGGATCGTATCTGGCCGACGCCGGGAAGACGACCAACCGATCGAGACGACGCTGCGGCCCCGGCGCCTGAGCGAGTACATCGGCCAGGAAAAGGTCAAGGAAAGCCTGGCTATCGCCATTCGCGCCGCACAAGAGCGCGGCGAGCCGCTCGACCATCTCTTGTTTTACGGCCCGCCGGGACTGGGGAAGACGACGCTCGCTGGCATCATCGCCGCCGAGATGGGGGTGAACCTCCGGGTCACGACCGGGCCGGCGATCGAGCGTGCCGGTGACCTCGTCTCGATCCTGACTAACCTCAGCCCGGGTGATGTGCTCTTCATCGACGAGATCCACCGGCTCAACCGGCTCGTCGAAGAAGTGCTCTATCCGGCGATGGAGGACTTCGTCGTCGATATCGTGATCGGCAAAGGCCCGGCCGCGCGCAGCATGCGGCTGAGCCTGCCGCGCTTCACGCTCATCGGCGCGACCACCCGCCTTGCGCTCCTCACCTCACCACTGCGCGATCGGTTCGGCTCCACCTTCCGTCTGGACTTCTACGACCAGAACGCTATGGTGCAGATCCTGCACCGGGCCGCTCGGATCCTCGACATCGCGCTCACACCCGAAGGGGCCGAGGAGATCGCGCGGCGAGCTCGCGGCACTCCGCGCGTCGGCTTGCGGCTCCTCAAGCGCGTCCGCGATTTCGCGCAGGTCCGTGCCGACGGCGTGGTGAGTGCCGAGGTGGCGCAGAGAGCGCTCGCACTGCTGGCGATCGACGAACTGGGCTTGGACGAGGTCGACCGGCTCCTCCTCCACGCCATCATCGAGAAGTTCGAGGGCGGCCCCGTCGGCGTGCAGACGCTGGCGGCAGCCACGAGCGAGGAAGTCGACACCATCGAGAGCGTCTACGAGCCGTACCTGCTCCAGCTCGGCTTCCTACAGCGCACGCCGCGCGGCCGCGTCGCGACGCGCCGGGCCTATGAGCACCTCGGTATCCCGTTCCCGGCCGAACGCGTACCGCTTCAGGCATCGTTCCTGGCCGAGGAGGACACCGAGCTGTGAGATCCAACCGAACGACGGTGGAAGAACCGATCCGGCTTTCCGACTACGATTACGACCTGCCACCGGAACTGATCGCCCAAGAGCCGATCGAGCCGCGCGACGCAGCCCGGCTCCTGGTGCTCGATCGCCGGACAGGCGCGATCGAGCACCGGATCTTCCGAGATATCGGCGACTACCTCAGACCCGGTGACCTGCTCGTCGTCAACGATTCCCGGGTCTTGCCCGCTCGCCTCTTCGGACGTCGCGCCACCGGCGGGCAGGTCGAACTCCTACTCCTCCAAGCACGCACGCATGGGTGTTGGGAGGCACTGGCTCGCCCGGCTCGCCGGCTCCGGCCTGGCGAAGTCGTCACCATCCTGCCCCGCCAGAGTGGGCTTGCCGATCCTGCTCCAGCAATGATCGTCGAGCGGCTCGAAGCCGGCTGCGTTCTCGTCCAGCTCCCGAGCGACGTGCTCGATGCGCTCGACCGTTACGGGCACGTGCCCTTGCCGCCGTACATCCGCCAGGCGCTGCGCGACCCAGAGCGCTATCAGACCGTGTACAGCCGCGCGCCCGGCTCCGTTGCCGCACCGACGGCAGGCCTGCACTTTACGCCGGAACTCCTCGCCCAGCTCCAAAGCTCGGGCATCCGGCTGGCGCGGCTGACGCTGCACGTCGGCCTGGGGACGTTCAAGCCAGTTCAAGCAGACGACGTCCGGGAGCACCGGATGCACGCGGAGTGGTATCACGTTCCCGTCGAGACGCTCGCCGCGATTCGCTCGACCAAGGAACAGGGCCACCGGGTGGTGGCCGTGGGGACGACCTCGGCGCGCACGCTGGAATCGATCGCTGACCGGCTTGAGGTGGAGCATGAACTGACCGGATGGACTGACCTCTTCATCGTCCCGGGCCATCGCTGGCGGGTGGTCGACGCGCTGGTCACGAATTTCCACCTGCCGCGCAGCACGCTGCTCCTGCTCGTCGTGAGCTTCGCTGGCCGCGACCTCATCTTCCGGGCTTACCGGCAAGCGATCGCTCGGGGTTATCGGTTCTACAGTTTCGGCGACGCCATGCTGATTCTCGACAAATCCTAGCGTTATCGCTCAAAGTCGAGTAATCTCTGTCCAATGTACCTCACACCGGCCCACCGCATCTTCGCGGCCGGTCTGCTGGTCGTCAGCGCTGACGACCGTGCTCAGCTCACCGCGTCGTCGATGCCACGCTCACAGGGCAAACCCGGGATGAGAGGGAGGTTTCCGGTATGGCGACGACAACCGAGAAGGCCGCATTTCCGACGCCGATCGATCTCCCGTTTCACGACCTCGGAGAGCTCCACCGTAATCTCTCCGTCGCCGTCCTATACGAGCACGCCCTGCGCCGCGGCGAGGCGACGCTGTCGGCAGACGGGGCGCTGGTCTGTCTGACCGGCAAGCGAACTGGACGCTCGCCGAAGGACAAGTTCATCGTCCAGGAGCCGTCCTCGGTCGACGAGGTCTGGTGGGACGGGAACCAGCCGTTCGACCCAGGCCAGTTCGAGCGTGTCCTGCACCGCCTCGCTGCATACCTGCAAGGCCGCGAAGCCTACATGCAAGATCTGTTCGTCTGCGCTGACCCGCGCTACCGCCGGGTCGTACGCGTCATCACCGAACTGGCGTGGCACAGCCTCTTCGCCAGGAATCTCTTCATCCGGCCCACGCCGACCGACCGTCTGCCCGCTCCCGACCTGACCGTGGTCTGTGTGCCTGGCTTTCGGGCTGTCCCGGAAATCGACGGTACGAGATCCGAGACGTTCATCCTGCTCAACTTCGCGCGCCGGATGGTGCTGATCGGCGGAACCGGGTATGCCGGCGAGATCAAGAAGTCGGTCTTCACCGCACTGAACTTCTATCTCCCCCGCGAGGGCATCCTCACCATGCACTGCTCGGCCAACGTCGGCCCACGAGGCGATGCAGCGCTGTTCTTCGGGCTCTCCGGAACCGGTAAGACCACGCTGTCGACCGACCTCGAGCGCCCGCTCATCGGCGACGACGAGCACGCCTGGACAGATCAAGGGATCTTCAACCTCGAGGGGGGCTGCTACGCCAAGACCATCCGTATCTCTGCCGAGCACGAGCCGGTCATCTACGCCGCGTCGAAGCGCTTCGGCACGATCCTCGAGAACGTGGTCATCGATCCGGTGACCCGCGAGGTCGACTTCAACGACGACTCGATCACCGAGAACACTCGCGCTGCCTATCCGATCCACTTCATCAGCCCTCATATCGAGACCGGCCGAGCCGACCATCCTCGCACGATCTTCTTCCTCACCGCCGACGCCTTCGGTGTCCTGCCGCCGATCAGCCGCCTCAGCATCGAGCAGGCGATGTACCACTTCCTCTCCGGATACACCGCCAAGGTCGCCGGCACGGAGGTGGGATTGACCGCACCTCAGGCGACGTTCAGCACCTGCTTCGGCGCGCCATTCCTCGCCCTCCCACCCTCGGTCTACACCGAGCAGCTCGGCGAGCGCATCCGCAAGCACGGTGCGCGCGTCTGGCTCGTCAATACGGGCTGGACGGGCGGCCCATTCGGGATTGGTCACCGCATTCCCATCGCCTACACCCGGGCAATGGTGTATGCCGCGCTGAACGGCTCGCTCGACGAGGTACCCTTCACGCCCGATCCAACCTTCGGGGTGCT
>JADBJL010000021.1 GCA_014874455.1 Thermomicrobiaceae bacterium | reverse complement strand
TGGAGGGGCGGTACCGCGCGGGCCAGCCGCTTGAGGCCGACACCCTCTTGACGCAGTGCCCCTCCCGCTTCCAGGCCTCGCAGGGGCAGTAGCTCGGAGGAGAGAGCCAGTGGCAGAACTCGGCTCGGGCGCCCTGATTATCGCGCTGATGCTGGCACTCTACGGGATTGCGGCGAGCGTCCTGGGAGCGCGGCGCCATGTCCCGGAACTGGTGACCAGCGCGATCCGAGCGACCTGGGGGGTAACGCTCCTGGTCGTGATGGCTGTCGTCGCCCTTGCAACCGCGTTTCTCACCCACGATTTCCGCCTCGCCTACGTCGCTGGACGCTCGAGCCGCGACATGCCGGCCCACTACGTGCTCGCCGCTTTCTACGGCGGGCAGGAGGGCAGCCTGCTTTACTGGGTCATGATCGTCGGGCTCCTCGGATCGCTCGCGCTGTATATTCACCGTCAGAGCGACCGGGCGCTGATCCCGCACGTGACCGCGACGATCCTCTCGGTGATGGCGCTCCTGCTCGTGATCCTGACGTTGGTCGCGAGCCCGTTCGAGCTGCTGCCGGTCACGCCGATCGACGGTGCCGGGCTGAACCCGTTACTGCGCGACCCCGGCATGATGGTGCATCCGCCACTTCTGCTGGCCGGCTACGCCAGCTTCACCGTGCCGTTCGCCTTCGCGATGGCTGCACTGATCACCGGCCGGCTGGGCGCTGAGTGGCTGCGGTCTATTCGTCGCTGGACGCTGGTGGCCTGGGGCGTGCTGGGCTGTGGTCTGCTGGCCGGTGCCTGGTGGGCCTATCACGTCCTCGGCTGGGGTGGCTACTGGGGCTGGGATCCGGTCGAGAACGTCGCGCTACTGCCCTGGCTGACCTCGACCGCCTTCCTGCACTCGGTGATCGTGCAGGAGCGCCGCGGTATGCTCAAGGTGTGGAACCTTTCACTCTTGCTCGCCTCGTTTATCCTCGCAGTCTTCGGCACCTTCGTCGTGCGCAGCGGGCTCCTCTCCTCCGTGCATGCCTTCGCCGTCTCCAAGGTCGGCCCCTGGTTCCTGCTCTACCTGGCAGCGGTAACGATCCTCGGTATCGGACTCTTGCTGTACCGGCTGCCCGCACTGCAGAGCGACCGCGTCATCGAGTCGGTGAGCTCGCGAGAATCCGGCTTCCTCTTGAACAACCTCATCTTCGCCGCGCTGACCTTCGCGACCTTCTGGGGTACAGTCTTCCCGCTCTTCAGCGAGCTGTTCTGGAGCACCAAGCTGACTGTCGGGCCGCCGTTCTACAACCAGGTGAACGGCCCGTTGCTGCTGGGGCTGCTGCTCCTGATGGGGATCGGGCCGGTACTGGCCTGGCGCCGGACTGACCTGCGGCTGCTCTTGCGGAACGTGCGCTGGCCCCTGCTGGCCGGGCTGCTGGTGGGCTGCGGGTTGCTCTTCTGGTTGAGAGAACCGCTGGCTGCGGTCGCGTTCGCCGCGGTCGCCTTCACGACGCTGGTAACCCTGCTGGAGTACCTCAGGGCTGCTCGGGCGCGTCGCCGCTCCAGCAGGGAGAGCTACCCCAAAGCCGTGATCCAGCTCCTGCGCCGGAACAACCGCCGGTATGGCGGGTACCTGGTGCATTTCGCCGTACTGGTCATCGCCGTCGGCGTGATCGCCTCGAACTTCTTCCAGGTGGAGCGGCAGTTCCTGCTCAAACCCGGCGAGAGCGCCGCGATCGGCCCGTACACGATCACCTACCAGGGGCTTGAAGACCGGCGGACGGCCGACGCTGAGGTGGTCGCAGCGCGAGTGGAGATCTATCGTGACGGCCAGCTCCGCGACGCGGTCGACAGCTATCGCTTCTTCTACCGGAATTACGAGAACCAGCCGACGGCGCGAATGGGTATCGCCACTGTCGGCCTGGACGACGTGTACGTGGTGCTCGACCGCTGGGAGGACGACGGGACAGCGAGCCTGCGCGTCTACATCAACCCGTTGGTGATCTGGGTCTGGGTGGGTGCCGCTGTCTACATCCTCGGCACGCTGACGCTGTTCTGGCCGCAGCCGGCCCTGGCGCGCCAGCGTGTCGATCGGCCCGTCCGGGGGGTGATACCGAGTGAGGCATGAGGGCCAGTCGAAGTCGTTGCGCCGGTGGATGCCCGGGGAGGTGCGACTGACGGCGGGCGCGGGAGCTGCTGTGCTGCTGCTTGCCCTGACGATCCTTGCCCTGGCGCTGCCACTCGCAGCCGCAGCGGAGGAGGCGCTCTCGCCTGAGGCGTTGGAGATTGCCAACGAGCTGAATTGCCCGGTATGCCAGGGGCAGAGCGTGCGTGACTCGAACTCGCAGCTCGCGCGCCAGATGCGACAGGTGATCCAGCAGAAGCTGGACGCGGGCGAATCACCAGAGGCGATCAAAGCGTACTTTGTCCAACGGTATGGGATCGAAATCCTGCGAGAGCCGCCGAGAGAAGGGTTTATCTGGGCCCTCTGGTGGGGCCCGGTCATCGGGCTGGCCTTGGGCGGCGCGGTGCTCTTCGCCTACCTGCGGCGGGTCTCGAGCCAGCCGCCGAGCGAGGAGATCGACTCCGAAGTGCTCCAGCGCGTGGAAGAGCGGCTCCTCTCGGGTGCGGAGTGACGGGATCTGGTGATGTTCTCGTATATCCTTCTCGCCGTTCTCGCGGTCGTGGTCTTTGCGCTCGTCCTCCAGCCGCTCGTCGCGGCACGGCGGCACGCGCCGAGCAGCGCGACTCCCGTGGGCACACTCCTCGACCTGCTCGCCGAGCGTGACGCGCTGCTCCAGGGGCTGCGCGATCTCCAGCTCGACCGCGAGACCGGGAAGGTAGGCGAGGCCGACTACCAGGCAGCGCGCGCCGCGCTTCTCCGCGAGGCGGCGGTGGTGCTGGGCCAGCTCGAGGCGCTCGAGCAGCAGCTCGATCTCGAGGTAGAGCACGAGATCGCTCACCTGCGCGAGCTTGCCCGGCAGGTAAGCCCACTCCCAGAATCGGCGAGCACGTCTTCATGATGGCAGCGGTACGGCTGGGAGCGAGGCGAACAGGGCGAGTTGGTGACGAGGCGGCGGCTCCGTCCGTGCCGGCGATCGAGGCGGTCGGCCTGACCAAGCGTTATGGGAACCGGCTCGCGCTGGCCGGCGTCTCATTGCGGGTCGAGACTGGCGAGTGTGTTGGTATCTTCGGCGCGAATGGCGCGGGGAAGTCGACGCTGCTGCGCATACTGGCGACGCTGGTGCGCCCCACCACTGGCCACGTGCGCTGCTGCGGACTCGCACTGCCAGGACAAGCGAACGAAATCCGGCGCCTGATCGGCGTCGTCGGGCACCAGACCTACCTGGTCGACGACCTGACGGCGTGGGAAAACCTTGATTTTTACGCGCGGCTCTACGGGCTGCGGGATGCAGCGGGTCGAATCCAGGACGTCCTCGACCGCCTCGGACTGGGCGACCGGGCGGGTGAGCGAGTCCGAGCGCTTTCCCGGGGCTTGCAGCAGCGACTCTCGATTGCCCGCGCGATCCTCCATCGGCCTCTCGTCCTCCTGCTCGATGAGCCAGATACCGGCCTCGACCGGGAGGGGCGCGATCGCTTGCAGGCCCTCATCGCCGATCAGGTCGCGCGCGGTGGCGCGGTGCTACTGGCGACGCACTCGGTCGAGTTCGGGAGCCAGGTCGTTTCGCGGGCGCTCTTTCTCGACCGGGGGAGACTAGCCTGGGAACGTCCGGTGGGGGAAGAGTTGGCCGGAGAGCTGGAGCGACAGCTCCGGAGACGACCATGATTGCCGCCCGTCAGATCTACGCCATCGTTCGAAAAGACCTGCTGCTCGAGCTGCGGGCGCGGGAGCAGGTCGTAGGCATGGGCGTCTTCGCGCTGTTGACGCTCGTGACCTTCAACTTCGCCTTCGACCTGACCGGTGCGGATCGGGCTGCCAGCGGTTCGGGGGCGCTCTGGGTGGCGATCATGTTCGCCGGTCTGCTGGGGATGGGCCGAGCAGCAGCGATCGAGCGGCAACAGGGAGCATGGGAGGGCTTGCTCCTGAGCCCGGCCGATCGCGGTACTATCTTCCTGGGCAAGCTGGCGAGCGCGCTGCTGTTCATCGGGATCGTCGAAGCGCTGGCGCTGGCGCTCTTCACCGCGCTCTTCGCGCTACCGGTGCTCCGGCCGATGGTCTTGCTCGTCGTCGGCCTGGGCACGGTGGGATTCGGCACGCTGGGAACGCTCTTCTCGGTGATGGCAGCGACCACACGGGCGCGCGAGGTGTTGCTGCCCGTGCTGCTCTTTCCACTCGCGCTCCCCGTCGTGATCAGCTCAGTGCGCGCGACCACGCTGCTGTTGACGGAACGCCAGGCCGAGGTCGGGCCATGGATCAGCCTGCTCCTGGGCTTCGATGTCCTGTTCCTCGGCATCGCGTACCTCGTGTTCGGTCATGCGGTCGAAGAGTAGGTGAACCCCGCGGTGGGTCAGGAGGGAGCGTGAAGAGATGGCGAGCAGGATAACGCAGCGACCCCGAGATCTCTGGGGGCGCGCGCTCGGCTCGCTCTCAGCCGTACTGGTCGCACTCTCGGTCACGATGATCTTCCTGTACGTCCCGAGCGATCAGGTGCAGGGAGCCGTGCAGCGTCTCTTCTACATCCACCTGCCGGCGGCCTGGCTCGCGTACTTCTCGTTCTTCCTCATCTTCGTCAGCAGCATCGCCTACCTCGCCCGGCGCCACCCGCGCTGGGATCGCCTGGCGCGCTCGGCAGCGGAGCTCGGCTTCGTGTTCACCACGATCGTGCTGTTGACCGGCTCGATCTGGGGGCGGCCGATCTGGGGCACCTGGTGGACATGGGACGCGCGGTTGACGACGACCTTGATCCTCTGGTTCATCTACCTGGCCTACTTTATGCTCCGGGCCTACGTGAGCGACCCGGAGCGCGCGGCGCGCTACGCTGCGGTGCTCGGCATCGTCGGCTTCGTCGACGTGCCGATCATCCATATGTCCGTGCGCTGGTGGCGCACGCTTCACCCCCAGCCGATCGTGGTGCGCGCCGAGGGGCCGGCCATGCCGGAGAGCATGCTCTTGACGCTCGCCGTCACGATGGTGGCGTTCATGGTGCTCTACCTTTTCCTGCTGGTCGAGAAGTATCGGGTCGAGCGGATGAAAGACGAGCTGGCCGAGCTGCGACTGCAGCACAGTGGCTGATCGGGCGGGAGGATCGTCGAGATGCAGGACAACCTGATGTATCTCTTCGCGGGCTTCTTCGTCACCTGGTTGATCATGGCGGGATACCTGCTCTCGCTGCGACGACAGGTGGAGAACGTGCGGGAGGAAGTCGAGGCCCTGCGGCGCGAGCAGCGGGAGTCTGCTCCGGCCAGTGGCTCGGCGCACGGCGCAGCGGACTCCTCGCCTGTGACCGTATCGGAGGAGGGATAAGCGTTGAACTCGATCTGGGGTCGTCGACATCGTGCAGCGACACCGCTGCTCCTGACGAAGGATTCTGATCTTTTCGGGATAATTTGATGATGTGGCCCGAGGTGATGTACGACGAGGTAGGAACGCATGCTATTTGCCTTCGAGGACTTTCACGATGTGATTCGACTGCTCGAGCAGCACCCGGAATGGCGAGCTGAGCTGCGGCGCCTCGTACTCTCCGATGAGGTGCTCGCTCTGCCAGCGATCGTTACCCGATTGGCTCAGACTCAAGAGCAGACCCAAGAGTTACTCCGCACCCTGGCTGCCAGGGTACATGACCTTGCGGTTCGGCTGGAGCAGCTAACGGCGCGGGTGGATCAACTGGTTGTGATTCAGACGCGCACGGAGGAGCGACTCGAAGGACTGGAAGCCGGTATCGCTCGGCTGGCGGCCGAACAACGACGAACGAGTCAGGAACAGGGTACACTCTCTGAACTAGTTGGCGCTCGCGCAGAGACCGATGCGGAAATTGTCCTCCTCGCGGTGCTGGAACAGCACGGATACAGGTACTGGCCGACCCTGGCCCGATCGCCGTCGACGGCGAGGTGGGCGTCGCGGTTCCGGTTCGGGATCCCGATGGTCGCTAGCTCTGGGCCGTGGTACATGCCAAGGCCCGGCTCCATCGGACCGATGTGCGCGCATGGGCTCGGTCGCTCCGGAGCGTACAGTTTCGGTCACGCCTCGCCGAGAGCGTGGTTGCCGGACCGCTTCTTCCCTATGCGTTCGGCCTCCGTGTCTACCGGGATGCAGAAGAGGAGGGGCTGCTCTCCGGCGTGGGCATCCTCGGGCCTCGCGGTGAGCGGATCCCGCCGCGCGCTCCGATCGCGTGAGCGCTGTACGTGTCTTGCTCTTCGTCTGCCGAGCCCGTCTGCTCGCGCCGATGGGCGCAGGTCTGAACTCCCGCCCTCATCGACCTTCACCCTCTGCCCCGCCTTCCGCGCGGCGCGGGGGGACGACGAAGCCGGGGTGAGAGCGGCGATCGACCCTCACACCCCTGTCCCCTCTCCCGCCACGCGGGGGGTGCCCGAAGGGCGGGGTGAGGGCTGTGGGGCGGGAGTGGGGTGGTGAAGCTGACGTGCGAAGTTCCCCGTGACGTCTAGCGATGCTGCAGGGTGCTCTGCTGCGCCCGGTACTGCAGCGCCGGGGCATGAGGCGCGCACGCCGCGAACCGGTGGCAACCGCCGCTTCCTGACACGCCGTACCGGTTGACCGTAAGCCACCTCCTCAACGGTCTACCCCGGCGTGTCATTGACCTGAATGCGCTCTCAATACCTCAACTACCTCGCCTGTACGCAGCCAGTTCAGACTAGTGCAACCTGGAACCGAGCCAGCGTCAGCTCGACGCCGGCGCGCGGCGCGCGTCGCGAATGGCGCGCCACACGCGCTCGGGGGTGAGCGGCATGTCCAGGTGCCGGACGCCGAGCGGCCGCAGTGCGTCGAGCACGGCGTTGACGATCGCCGGTGGGGCAGCAGTTGTGCCTGCCTCGCCCACGCCCTTGGCGCCGAGCGGGTTCAGGGGGCTGGGCGTCTCGATGTGGGCGGTCTCGACGAGCGGCACCTGCGCGGCGCGCGGGATGGCGTAGTCGAGGAACGACCGGGCCAGCGGCTGGCCGCTCTCGCTATAGGGCACCTGCTCCAGCAACGCCTGCCCGAGTCCCTGGGCGACCGCGCCGTGGATCTGCCCCTCGACGAGGAGCGGGTTCACCTGGTTGCCGCAGTCGTCCACCGCGAGGTAGCGCAGCACCTCGATCTCGCCCGTCTCCGGGTCGACTTCGACCATCGCGATGTGCGCGCCGGACGGTACGGTACGGGTCTCCGGCGCGAAGAAGCGCGTCGCCTCCAGGCCAGGCTCCACGCCTCCCGGAGGGCCATCGAAGCGGTGCGCCAGGCGGGCGACGGCCTGCCAGCTTAGGCGCCGGTCGGGTGTGCCGCGCACCTGGAATGCTCCATCCAGAAGTTCGAGGTCATCCGGGCTGGCTTCCAGGGCATGGGCGGCCAGGTGCCGCGCCTTCGCCACCACGTCGTGCGCCGCCAGGAAAGCGGCCGAGCCGCCGACAGCCGTGCTGCGACTGCCGAAGGTGCCGATCCCCTGCTGGATCGCCCCGGTATCGCCAGTTCGCACCCGCACGCGCTCGATCTCGACCCCGAGGACATCAGCCACGATCTGCGCGAGCATCGTCGAGTGGCCCTGCCCGCTGGGAGTGATGCCACTGAGCACGCTGACGGAGCCGTCGGGGTGTACCCGAACCGTCGCGCTCTCCCAGCCGGGCCCGGCGAACTCGCAGTAGCAGGCGAGGCCGATCCCAACCAGGCGTCCTTCCGCACGCGCCCGCCGTTGGCTCGCTCTCTCCTCGTCGTACCCGAAGCGATCCAGAGCCACCGCTAGCGCCCGGTGGTAATCGCCGCTGTCGTACCGAGCACCCGTCGGGCTGCGGTAGGGAAACTCGTCGGTCCGCAGGAGGTTCCGGCGGCGAACCTCTGCGGGATCAAGGCCGAGGTCGGCCGCAGCGGCGTCCATCAACCGCTCGAGCAGGTAGGCGGCCTCGGGCCGCCCTGCGCCCCGGTAGGCGCCGAGCGGAGTGATGTTGGTCATGACTCCTTCGACCAGCACGTGGAGCGAGGGTACCCGATAGGGCCCGGCTGCCAGCAAGCCGGTACGCAGGGCGGTGGTGGCGGCGTTGTACGCACCGACATTGGCGAGGATGCGCACGTCGAGCCCGAGCAGCGTGCCGTCGAGCCGGAACGCCCCGCGGACATCTTGCACCTGGTCGCGCGCGTGGACGGTACCGAGCAAGCTCTCGCTGCGGCTCTCCACCCACTTGACCGGCCGGCCCAGCCGATAGGCGAGCGCAGCGACCAGGACATACTCCGGGTAGACGCCACCCTTGGAGCCGAACGCTCCGCCGACCTCAGGCACGATCACCCTGACCCGGTGCTCCGGAAGCCCGAGCGCTGCGGCGATGCCGCTCCGTAGCCCATGGGGCGCCTGCGTCGATGCCCAGACGGTCAGCTCACCGGACGCCGTGTCGTGGCGAGCGACCGCGCCGCGGGGTTCGAGGAAGGCGGCATAGACCCGCTGGTTCACCAGGCGTAGCGAGACAGTCAGATCAGCCTGGCGGAAAGCAGCGTCGAGATCGCCGTGCGTGACCTCCCATCGGAACGCCACGTTGTCGGGCCAGTCCGGATAGACCAGCGGAGCGCCAGGCTCGCGGGCGCGCTCGGCGTCCACGATCGCCGGAAGCTCGTCGTACTCCACCTTCACGAGTTCGGCGGCCTCGAGCGCGGTAGCGGCGTCGACAGCCACCACGGCTGCGACCGGATCTCCGACGAACCGCGCCCGATCCACCGCCAGTGGATACCGTTCCAGGCGGCGGCCGGGGAGCAGCTCAGGTGAGCCAGGGAGAGGAGAGATCCAGGTGGCCAGGTCACGGCCGGAGACCACGGCCACGACGCCGGGGCGAGCCAGCGCCGACGTCGTGTCGATCGCTCGGATCAACGCATGGGGAACCGGGCTGCGGACGAGCGCCAGGTGGAGGCCCCCCGGGATTCTGATATCGTCGAGGAAGGGAGCGGCGCCGGTGACCAGCCGGTCGTCGCCGAGCCGACGTAGTGGCTTGCCGATGTATCGTGCACGAGCAGGTGCCGTCATCACCTCATCCCCTTCCTGCGTCGAGTCGCTTCTTTTCCCCGAGGTGGGTGTCGACTGGCTCATGCATGGTGCCGCGCGAGCGCCAGCCAGGCGCGGATGATCTCCCAGTCGTGGTCGAAGGCCAGCTCCGGTAGTTCGTTCGGAGCGAAGAGCCCGACGTCGTCGCTCTCGTCGCCGGCTGCGAGGCGGCCGCCAATCGGCTCGGCCAGATAGACGGCGAGCACCACGGGGTGCCCGGCTGCCGAATACAGCCCAAGCAGTCGCGTCAGCCTAACGTCCAGCCCGACCTCTTCGCGCACCTCGCGCACTGCCGCGTCCTCGACTCGCTCGCCCCGCTCGACGAACCCGGAGGGAAATGTCCAGCGCCCGAGGCCGGGCTCGATGGTGCGTCGCTGCAGCACCAGCTTCCCTTGCTCGACGACTAGGACGGCCACGGCGAGCTTCGGCTCGGCAAAGAAAGTGACCTGGCAGGTCGGGCAGTGCGGCCGTAGCCGGCCGGCGACGTGACGCCGCTCGACGAGGCGGCCGCAGTGCGGGCAATAGCGGATAGAATCATCGAAGCTCAGGCTCATTGACGTGCGTCTCCCCTTTTGGCCCGCTCGTACTCAGCCCGGAGCCGTTCGTAGTCTTCCCAGGTGTCGATGTCAGCCGGGCGCGGGAATGCGCGGACGTCGACCAGATACACGTCACTGGCGCGACGCTCGAGCAGCGGGCGGGCCCCGGTGTCGCCGGTCAGCCGCTCCAGCTCGGGGAAGAGCTCGCGGGCGATGAGGACGGGGTTGCCCCGCCCCTCGGCGTAGCGCGGCTGCACGATCGGCGCGCGGTGCTGGCAGAAAGCTCGAATCAACTCCTCGACGACGGCCGGCTCCACCAGCGGCTGATCGCCGAGGAGGAACACCGCCGCCTCGACATCGGCTGGGAGATGCCGCAGCGCGAGGCGGACGGACGTGCTCAGTCCCTCGCCATAGTCCGGGTTTTCGACCACGATCAGGTCCGTGAGGTCGACCTGGCGCCGGATCTCTCCGGCGACGTGCCCGAGGACGACGAGCAGCGGGTCGAGCCTGGTCTTACGCGCGACCGACACCGTGTGCGCGAGCACTGGTCTATCGCCGAGTGGCAGGAGTTGCTTGGGTTGGCCGAGCCGACGCGAGGCGCCAGCCGCCAGGATGACGCCAGCCACTCGCCCCATAGCCTAGTCGTTGCCAGCGGACGCCTTGGCCGGGAGCAGGCCGGCGCCGGCTCGCCGGGGATCTCGACCGCTGCGGACAGCGATAATCTCGGCCAGGATGCTGACCGCGATCTCCGCGGGGGTTCGGGCACCGATGTCGATGCCGATCGGGCCGTGGATGCGGGCGATGTCGTCATCGCTGAACCCGGCCTGGCGCAGCCGCTCGGCCCGGGCCTCGCTGGTCTTGCGGCTGCCGATCGCTCCGATGTAGCCAGCGCGCGACCGCAGCGCCACCTGAAGCGCTGGATCCTCGAACTTCTCGTCGTGTGCCAGCACGACGATATCGGTCTGCGGGCCGAGCGGCACCCGGGCCAGCCCTTCGTCTGGCCAGGCCACGATCAGCTCGTCGGCGTGCGGGAAGCGCTCGCGCGTGGCGAAAAACTCCCGGGCATCGATCACCGTCGTGCGGTAGCCGAGTTCCCGGGCCATGGCGACGAGCGGGATCGCGATGTGGACAGCGCCGACAACGACGAGGCGACGTGGCGGCAGGAAGCT
>JADBJL010000017.1 GCA_014874455.1 Thermomicrobiaceae bacterium | reverse complement strand
CTATTTGCCCTGGAGCTGGCGGATATAGGTAACGAGGGCCCAGCGCTCCTCGGGAGTCAGCAGCTTCCCGAAGGCGGGCATATTCGTCAACCCCCCGGGGTACTGCACCTGCTGCTGCGGCGAGGTGTAGCCGTTGGTCAGGATCCAGTACAGTTCGCCGTCGGTGCGGCCGGCCACGACTGCCGAGGTCAGGTCGGCGGGGGGCACCGCGCCCGGCTGGGTCGCCCACAGCGCCGCCATCCGCCCGTCGCCGCGTCCCTGGGCGCCGTGGCACACCACGCAGTTGACCGCGTAGAGCTGGGCGCCGCGCTCGCGCGCCTGCGGGTCGCCGGCAAGCGGGTTCGTGAGGTCTCTCGCCTCCTCGAAGGTGTAGGCCACTTCGCCGCCGGTAATTGGAACCGCGCCGGCCGGGGTGTCGAGCCGCGGCGGCTCCTGGGATCGGTACGACTTCTGGTAGTGCATCTCGCTGAAGAAGTCGATCGGGTAGGTGTTGGTCGAGTTGCAGGCGGCCGCGACGACGAGCAGGCCGAGGCTGGCCAGCAAGAAGCCGGTCGCCCGCCACCAGGCGAAGCCCGAACGCGCCCTCCACATGGTCATGCCGCTCCCTCGCATCCGGCGGCCCTCACTGCGCTGCCGACGCGGTGCCACCGACGCTCCCGCCCTCGGTCAGCACGTCCTCGGGGTTCGCCTTCCGCAGCGCGCTGATCGCCAGCGACTCGCGCTCCGGTGCCGTGCGCACCAGGATCCCGATATAGCCCGCGGTAATGCGGGTGTCGTAGAGCGCCTTGCCGATCCAGGGCAGCCGCGACTCGAAGAGGACGCCCAGCACGGTGAAGATCAATGCGCCGAGCATCGTGCCCTCGTACATGATGATGATCATCGGCGGGATCGAGAGCAGCGGCTTGCCACCGGTCACCAGCGGGTTGGCGAGCTGCGTGCCGCCGGTGATCAAGAGGCCGGCGGCGAAGCCGCAGGCAGCGCCGATCAGCGGGAAGACGAACAGCCGGTGGATCCCCGACTCCTCCCCGAACGTCCCTTCGGGATAGGGAGCGTTCGAGAGCACCTCGAACTCCGCGCGCTCGAACCCCGCCTCGCGCAGCGCGTCCGCCGCCGCCACGGCCGAGTCGAGGTCTCGGTAGATGCCCAGGACTTCTCGGATCGCCATCCCTCAGCCGCCTTTCGCCACGCTCCCACTCGTCGCCTAGAACTCGCGCACGATCGCGCTCACCCGCCGCTTGCCCACCTGGAGCTGCTGGGCGAAGTGCACGCCTTCCTTCTCCTCCCAGACCGAGATCGGTGGGAAGATCTTCGAGAACACGAGCAGCAAGAAGCCGACCAGCGCGAACGAGCCCATGATGATGCTGATCTCCACGATGCTCGGCCGGTACCAGTTCCAGTCGAACGTCCACTCGTACTTGCGCATCAGGCCCGGCTTGATCAGCCAGTAGCGCTCCGCCCACATGCCGACGTTCACCGCGATCGACGTCCAGAACATGATCCTCACGTTGCGGCGGAAGCGCTGGAAGACCCAGATCGGCACCGGGATGAAGTAGCCGAAGATGAAGATCAGCGCGGTGAACACGTTGAACGGCCACTGGAAGAGCCGGAACTGCATGATCTCCAGCTCGCGCGCCTCCTGCGGGTAGATGGCGAAGAAGATGTCCAGCAGGAAGAACCAGAGCCAGCCGGTGCCGACGGCGATCAGGAGCCGGCCGATGGCGTCGAAGTGCTCCAGGCGGATGTAGTGCTCGAAGCGGAACAGCCAGCGCATCAACGCCATCAGCGTCACCACCGCCGAGACGCCGGAGTGGATGGCGCCGATGACGAAGTACGGCGCGAAGACGGTCGCGTGCCAGGTGGGGACGAGCGAGACCGCGAAGTCCCAGGAGACGATGCTGTGCACCGAGACGAAGACCGGGAGGATCAGGCCGGAGAGCAGGAAGCCAGCGATCGTCTGCATCTTCCACTGGCGCTCGTTGCCGCGCCAGCCGAGCGCCAGGATGGTGTACAGCACGTGGCGCCAGCCGGTGGTGCGGTCGCGCGCGAGGGCCATGTCGGGGATGAGCGTGGTGTAGAGGAAGAGGGTCGAGCCGGTGAGGTAGGTGAGGATCGCGCTCGGATCCCAGACCAGCGGGCCGCGGATGTCCGGCCAGATATTGCGCCAGAAGTCGTAGGGGAAGACCCAGTAGAGCGTGCGCCAGGGCCGCCCGGTGTGGATGACCGGGTGGAGCATCGCGGTCATCAGGCTGAAGATCGTCATCACCTCGGCCGCGCGGGTCACCGGGCGGCGCCACTCCGCCTGGGTCAGCCGCAGGATCGCCGAGATCATCACGCCGGCGTGGCTGATACCGATCCAGAAGACGAAGTTGACGATCATGAAGCCCCACATGTTGGGGCGCTGGAGCCCGGTCACCCCGAGGCCCCAGTAGACCATCCAGCTCACGGCGAACACGAAGATCGCCAGCACCGCGCCCAGCCCGATGAAGCCGACCCACATCATCGCGGGCGTCGACACCAGTGGCCGGAACAGCTCCCTCGTGATCGCCTCTTCCCCGAGGTGGTGGCGCTCCTGCATCTCGTCCTCCAGCTTGCGCTCGCCTGCGCGCTCGTCCTACTCCGGCTTGCCGACGACGATGACGCGGGTGTGCTTGTAGGGGAGGTGCTGCCGCAACCAGAGCCCGCCGGTTACTTCCCAGATCGAGGGGAAGGGCAGCACCCGGAACGTGAACAGCACCAGCGCCACCGCGCCGCCGATCGCTCCAGCCAGGATCACGATGTCGAGCAGGTTGGGGATGTAGGCCGCCGGGATCTCGTGCAGCTCGTGCTGGGTGATGTCTGGCACCGAGAAGCCGGCCGAGATCAGCCGGATCCGGTCGATCAGGTTGCCGACGAGCACGATGCCCGCGACGACCGTCGGCCCGGCGATGCTGCGGCGGATCGGGTTCCACATCAGGATCAGCAGCGGCAAGGCGAAGTTCAAGGCGAACGCCAGGACGAACGGCCAGAAGTAGGTCTCGGCCATGATGTATTTCAGGACGTTGATCTCCCGCGGCGTCCGGCCGTACCAGAAGATGATGAACTCCGACCACCAGAAGTAGAACCAGAGGAGCGCGAAGGCCAGCAGCATCTTGCCCAGCGCCCAGAACTGCTCCAGGCCCAGGTAGTCGCGCTGGCCACCCCAGCGGCGCAGCACTGCCATCGTCAGGATGGTCAGCGCGATCCCGGCCTCGAACGAGCTGATCGTGAAGTAGGCCGGGAACACCGCCGTGAAGTAGCCCGGGATCATGCTGATGACGAAGTCGCTCGCCAGCACCGTCATCGTCGGCACGTAGACCAGCACGTAGAGGACGCCAGCGTTGTTCACCACTTTCTCGACCATGCGCCACTGGCGGTGCGAGCCGCGCCAGGGCCCGGCCAGCCGGGCGATCAGCCCGCGCCGCTTCCCGTCGGCCTGGTCGCGCACGATCGCGAGGTCGGGCAAGCTGCTGAGCCAGAGGTAGAAGTAGCCGGCGCCGGCCAGCGTCGCCATCAGGATCGCGCCCCAGAGCCAGGGGGAGAGCGGCCAGCCGAACCAGATCGACAGGCGGTTCTCGGTTCCCGGCAAGGTGCCCATCAAGAGCAGGTAGAGGACGAGCGGGACGACGAGCGTCACCGCCCAGACCTCGGCCGCCCGGTTGACCGGCCGGCGCCAGTGGCTCCGCGCCACCCGCAGCGCGGTCGAGAGGCACGGCGCGGCCGCCGCGGTCGACATCAGGTAGACAAACGCGACAGCGGTATACGCCCAGACCTGCCGGTTGGCGTACCCGGAAAGAACCGGCCCGGCGACGAGCGCCAGCGCGCCCGCGACGCCGAGCGCCAGCGCGACCAGCGCGACCGACCGCCGGCCTGCCCCCAGCGTCCGCACCCACCGGAGCCCGGCGTCCAGCACGTCCCTGGGCGCCAGCTCCCAGGTGCGCTGCAGCTCATGACCGTGAGTCACTGCCGTCGTGTGTCTCGCCATTCGCCCCGCTCGCCTTCCTCATCACCCCTGGTGGCTGCTGTGCTCTTCGACGGGCGCTTCGAGGTCGACCTTCTTCAAGTAGTAGACGGACGGCTCGGTGCCGAGGTCTTCGAGCAGCCGGTACCCGCGCTCGTTGACCGCGCTGTTGACGAGCTGAGCGACCCGGCTGTTCGGGTTGTCGAGGTCGCCGAAGACGATCGCGTCGGTCGGGCAGGCCTGCGCGCAGGCGGTGGTGAACTCGTCGGCCCTGAGGTCGCGGCCCTCCAGCTTCGCCTGGTGCTCGGCCTTGACGATGCGCTGGATACAGAACGTGCACTTCTCCATCACGCCGCGGCTGCGCACCGTGACGTTCGGGTTGAGCTGGTTCTTGAGCGAGTCGGGCCACTTCGGCTCCCAGAAGTTGAAGAAGCGCACGTGCCACTGGCAGTTAACCGAGCAGTAGCGCGTGCCGATGCAGCGGTTGTAGACCTGCATGTTGATGCCTTCGCTGGTGTGGTAGGTCGCGTAGACGGGGCAGACCGGCTCGCAGGGCGCGTTCTGGCAGTGCATGCAGGGCACCGGGATGTAGCGCGCCTTGATGTCCGGGTATTCCCCATCCCAGTAGCGCTCGAGCCGGATCCACTCGATGGCGCGGCGCTGGTGATACACGTCCTCGGTATTGATCGGGACGTTGTTCTCGGCCTGGCAGGCGACGACGCAGGCGCCGCAGCCGATACACCGGTCGAGATCGATCACCATTCCCCAGCGTGGCATTCCCTCATCTTCCTCTCTGTGCCGGCAGCGCGGCCGGCCGCCGGAGCGACGCGTCGCCGATCACGTCCGCGGCCTCGTCACCTGGATGATCGGGAACTCCTCGAGCTGGAACGCCGGAACCTGCCCTTCGAGCCGGGCGATCCGCATCCGCCGGCCGGTCAGCTCCAGCCGGCAGCGGGTGGCCGCCCAGGCCAGGGCGCCCGTCTCACGCTCCACCTGCGGCGCGACCAGCTCGAGCGGGTTCACTCCCCGTCCCTCGGCGTAGCGGCCGAAGGCGGTGTGCCCCTGGCCCATCGGCACGGACAGGACATCGGGCATCGCCGCCGGGTTCACGTAGACGGGCAGCTCAGCGCTGCCCTGCGGCGTCACCACCCGTACTACGTCACCGGTCTCGACGCCGATATCTCGCGCTGTCCGGGGGTTGACTTCGAGCCAGGTACCCCAGACGTTGGTCGAGACCGGTTCCGGCAGCCCCTGGAGCCAGGGTAGATGGGAGAACTCTCCGTAGCCGAGCGCGTCGGACGGGAAGGGAAGGAGATAGAAGGGAAACTGGCCGGGCTCGCCTGAGAACTCGGGGTTGGCGGGCGCCGTCGCGGCCTGCGGGCTCGCCTCACCGGCGCGGGCGCGCTCGTCCCACCAGCCGCCCTGCGCCTGCATCGTCACGAAGTACGCCCGCGGATGGTCAGCCGCCACGTTGCCGCGCCCCAGGCCGCGCAGCGTGTCGGCGAGCGCGCGCACCGCTTCCTCCTGGCTGGGCCAGGGGAGCGGCTTCCCGAGCTGGGCGGCGAGCTGGATCAGCACGTCTCCGAAGGCGCGCGAGTCGACGAACGGGTTCACGACCGGCTGCTGCACCGCCACTACCTGGTAGCCGGGGCCAGGATCGGGCACGACCAGCCCCCATTGCTCGAGCAGCGTGTGGTCGGGCAGGACGAGATCGGCCAGCATGGTGGTCTCGTCGAGGAAGCTGGAGAAGCTGACGACCGAACCGGCGCTGCGCAGGGCGTCCTGGAACCCGCTGGCCGGCGGCAGGCTGTAGACCGGGTTCGCGCGATGCACGAGTACCGTCGTGATCTGTCCCCCGGCGATCTGCCGGGCCAGCTCCACCCAGCGACGGTACGCGTCGCCGCTGCGGTTGGCCGGGAGTTCGTCGGGCAGCGGAGAGGCGGGGTTCAGGATCAGTCCGCCCTCGCTCCCCACGCTGCCGACCAGGTAGTTCAGGGCGAAGACGGCGACCAGGTTGAAGAGGCCGTTGGTCGAGGCAGCGGCGCTGGTGCCAGCGATCGCGACGCTCGGCCGCTGCTCGGCGAAGGCGCGAGCCAGCTCCCGGATCTGCTCGGCGCTCAGGCCGGTCGCGTCGGCGACCCGCTCGGGAGCGAAGTCGGCCGCCAGTTGTTCTGGGGTGAGCCCGAGCGCCTTGAAGAAGGGCTCGGCGTTGGCCTCCTCGACCAGCCCCTCTTCCAGCATGACCTGGGCCATGCTCAGGGCGACCAGCCCCTCGGCGCCAGGCCGGATCGGCAACCAGCGGTCGGCGTTGGCGGCCGTGCCCGAAAGCCGGGGGCCGACATGGTAGTAGGTGCCGCGCACGTCGGGCCGGCCCTGGCGGAAAGCGCCGTAGGCCCGCGCGAACTGAACTGGCGAGATCCAGGTGTGCAGGAAGTCGGCGCTGAAGCTGACCAGGAAGCGCGCGTTGGCGAGGTCGAGCGTCGGAAAGCTCTCCACCCCGAACGCCCGGCGCATCGCCTCGCGCAGCACGACGCGCTCGTCCGGCTCGAGGCTGGCATGCTGGATGCCGGTGGCCCGCACGAACTGCTCGACGATGGCGCCGAGCGCGCCGTTCAGCGGCTCGGTGACCAGGAGCGTCGAGCCCGGTGCCTGCTGGATGAGGCCGGCGACCTGACCCAGCGCCTCGTCCCACCCGATCGCCTGGTACTGGCCCGAGCCGCGCTGGCCGGCGAGCCGCAGCGGCGCGCCGACCCGGTCGGGGTGGTACAGCTCCTGGACGAGCGCCTGCGCCTTCGCGCAGCTCCGGCCGAGGTTGATCGGAAAGTCCGGGTTTCCTTCGACCTTCTTGGCTCGCCCCTCGAAGACGCGCACGATGATCCCGTAGCCGCCGATCGAGGGGGGAGCGGCGGTCGCGAACCAGGCATCCCGCCCATAGCGGAGGTCGTTCGGGTTCCAGACCGGGCTCTCGATCTTGAACTCCGACGGTGGGTTCCCGTTGCCGATCGAGCCGCAGCCGGTGAAGAGCACCGCCCCGGTCGCCGAGGTCGCCGCCAGCTTGAGGAACTCTCGTCGCCGCATCCTCATCTCCACTCGTGCCGAGCCGACCGGTCTAGTAGTGACACACCGAACAGTCGGTGCGCGCGTTGTTCTGCTGGTGACAGGTCAAGCAGTCACCCATGCGCAGGTCGCGCACCTGCTTGACACCAGGCTTGCCCATCGCTGCCACATCGCCGTGGCAGTCGGCACACTGGAAGCCGAAGTTGAGGTGCACCGCGTGGACGAAGTGGACGTGGTCGGGGAGCTGGTGCACCTTCGTCCACTGCACCGGCTGCCCGCTCTCGAACGCCTGCACGAGCTTCTCAAGCTCGGGCCGCCCCTGCCAGGGGATGACCTTATGGCAGTTCATACAAAACTCGAGGGCCGGGATGGTGGCCTGGGCCGAGGTCGTGGCCCCGCGGTGGCAGAACGTGCAGTCCAGCCCCATCGCCTGCGCGTGTACCTGGTGGGGAAACTGGATCGGCTGGGCCTTGACCGGCTGGGCGGTCGGCGCGAGGAAGTACGTGCGCGCCAGCACGGCCGCTACGGGAATCGCGAGCACCACCAGCAGCACGACGGCGAACAGCACCAGCCGGAAGTAGCGCTGCATCCCTCAGGGCTCCATTCTCTCAACACCGAACCACCACACGACCATCGCGCGCCTGAGCTACGCCGAAGCGTGCAGGCTCAGAACCACCGTGCGGGCCAGATGTCATAGAGTACCTGGATGGAGCGTACGAGGTTGACAAAGCAAAAGAGCGCCGCCAGGGCGAAGACGAGGGCGAGCCCGAGGAACACCGGACGAGCGACAGCGGCGCGGCTGGGCAGGTCGCGAGTCGAGACGAGCGAAGGGATGATGGCATAGCTCACGAGGAAGAAGGCGGCGAAGCCGACAACGGAACCGAGGAAAGCCCAGAACCAGACCAGAGCCGTGCTGACCTGCTGCCACTGCTCGGTGGTCAGATTTGCGGGTGTCACCCTCTCCCCCTCTACTGCTCTCGGTACCACCCGTATGCCCCGGCACTGCGTCTCGCGGCGGAGCACTCGATTGGTCGCTAGCATGCGCCGCCCGCGGTGCGTTGTCAAGACGCCTCGTGTTGTGAGCGTCTTCACAACCCTACGTAGCATGCTGACCGGCGGCCTGCTTGTCAAGCCCTCTCTTCGGGCAACCGCGAGTCCGGCGGTTCCGTCTACCTGGGGCCGTCCCTACCCCCTGGCCCCGTGGTCGGCCCAGGCCAGTGTTTCGACCGGTATCCATGCCGCCTGCCCTGGAGCGCGTCTGAGCGCTGGCGGCGCTTCACAGCGCCGAGGGCATACCGACGGCCCGTCGCACCGCGTCGGGTGTGTAGACCTCGGCCGGGTGCACGGCGTGGGTCATCGCCGCGACCCGCCGGCTGGCCAGGTTCGGATCCTCCCAGGTGAGCTGGTTGAAGCGCTCCCAGATCTCTTCGCCGACCTGGGCCTGGAGGCGAAAGGTCGTGAAGTCGTACATAGGCCGCAGGTCAGCGTCCCGTTCCCGCTGGTACCATGCCAGTGCCTCGACCTCGCTCGCCTCGCCGCGCCACCAGCAGTCGAGCGCGGCCGCCAGCAGCCGGGCGCTGCGCACCGCGTCGCCCATTCCCTGAGCGGTGTGGGGATCCTTGTGGCAACCGGCATCGCCGACGAGGGCCCAGCCAGGCCCCCAGGCCGTGCGGAAGAGGTTGGGGAGCTGCCCGGTGCCCAGGATCCGGCTCGCCAGCCGCCCCTGGCCCACCCGTTCCCAGGCCTCTGGTAGCGAGCGCAGGCCGGCGAAGAAGTTGGTACGCACGTTCCGGCGGAAGCGGGCAAAGGCAGCGTGCTCGACCCCGAAGCCGACCAGCGTCAGCCCACTGTCCGCCGGAAAGATGAACGCCGCCGCGTACTCGGCGCCGAGCTCCGGGAACGGCCCGCTGAAGGCGGCCGCGCTCGGCGGGTCGTCCAGCGGCACGTCGAGCAGGTAGGCGTAATACCAGGCGAACAGCGGCGCGACCAGGTCGTACTCGGCCGCACCGGCAGCGCGGGCCACGAACGAGTGGCGGCCGTCGGCCCCGATCACGATGCGGGCGTGCGCCTCGCCTTCTGTCTTGCCTCGCCGGGCCCGGTAGCGGACACCGGCGACGCGACCGTCCTCCCGGATCAGCCCGGTGACCTCGGTGCCCGTCTGGACGGTGATTTCCGGCTGGGCCGCCGCGTGCTGGAGCAGGATTGTGTCGAACACCTCCCGGCGGACGCAGAGTGCGAAGTCGAGCCCGCCGTACTCGGGGAAGGGCGCGGCCACATAGGGAAAGCGCAGCCAGCGCAGGCGAGGCGCGTCCACCGCCAGCACCCGCTCGAGGGCGCCCAGCTCGCGCAGGGCGTCGAGCGTATCCGTGAAGAAGAGGTGGGTCGAGAGCGTGGGGCTGGGGAAGCGGTCGCGGTCGAGCAGGAGCACGGAGTAGCCACGCCGGGCAAGGTAGAGAGCGGTCGCAGCGCCAGCGACCCGCGCCCCGACGACGATCGCGTCGAAGTCGACCCTCCCCATCGCTCACCCCCTGTGGCACGCAAGCTAGGTGCCGGGCGGGCACCTGGCTCAAGCATAGCCGACGCGCGAGCAGGACTCAGCGCAGCCAGCCGCGGGCCATGGAGAGACGACCCGGGTCAGGCCCGATAGCCGCCACGGCCTGAGGGTAGCTGGTGCCGGGCCTGTCAGGCTCTTTCAGGCTGGGCGCGGGCGGCGCAGCGTGGCGTGCCGAAGCGCCTGTGAGCGTTGCGGCTCCACACTGGTGCCCCTTCCCTTCTCTGGGTCGTGCGGGGAGAAGGTGAGAGAAGCCTTCGACCTCAGCAGCCCGCAGTGGTTGACAGGCGGGGCCGTCCTTGTTAGGCTTGACAGTCGTGGACGCCCGCGTCCACCTTTTTGCGTGCTCCTGCCGTTGGGATGAAGGAGATCGTCGTGTACGCGGTCGTGCAGACCGGAGGCAAACAGTACCGGGTCACCGTCGGTGACACGATCGACGTCGAGCGGCTAGAGGCCGAGCCTGGTGACGAGGTCGCACTCGATCGCGTTCTCATGGTCGTCCGGGATGGCGAGGTCTTGATCGGCCGGCCAGTCGTCGAGGGCGCGAAGGTGGTGGCCGAGGTGGTCGACCAGGTCAAGGGGCCGAAGCTGATCGTCTTCAAGATGAAGCCGAAGACGCGCTATCGGCGAAAGACCGGGCACCGGCAGAAGCTCACCCGCCTGGCGATCAAGGAGATCATCGCCTGATCGCTCGGGTGCGGTGACGGATCGCGACTGACGAGCCACGTTTCGACGGCACGACGCTGACTTATGGAGGAGACAGATGGCCCACAAGAAAGGCGCCGGCAGCACTCGCAACGGGCGCGATAGCCACGCGAAGCGGCTGGGGGTCAAGCGATACGATGGACATTTCGTCCGCGCGGGCAACATCCTGGTACGCCAGCGCGGCACCCGAATCCGGCCGGGCAACAACGTCGGCATGGGGCGCGATTTCACGCTGTTCGCCCTGATCGATGGCTACGTCAAGTTCGAGCCAATCAGCCGCGACAAGCGCCGCGTCAGTGTCTACCCCGAGCGCGTTGTCCCTCAGCCGGCGGTTGTAGGGAGCTAGCGACCGATGAAAAAGGGAATTCATCCACGGTACTACCCGCAGGCGACGGTCGTCTGCTCCTGCGGTAACACCTGGACGACCGGTTCGACGAAGCCGTTGCTCCGGATCGACCTCTGCCCACGCTGTCACCCGTTCTTCACCGGTGAGCAGCGGATCGTCGATACAGCCGGACAGGTGGAGCGCTTCATGCGCCGAATGGAACGCGCGCAGGCGGTCCCGCGCAAGAAGAAGGTAGAGCGGCGTCGGCGCCGCCTCGAGCAGCGCGCCCAGTTTATCGAGCAGGAGTCACAGCTCCTCGCCGGCGAACCGGCGACAGACGAGGCCGAGGGATAGAAGGCCCACACGCCACTCCCTCGCGAGCAATGCGCTATACTGGTAGCGGAGCAGATCACCGGCTGGCGTCGCCAGCGGTCGCTCCCGCGCGAGAGCGCGATCGCAGGGAGGAGAGCACCATGACCGGACCGAAGTCTGTGTCACCGCGCCCGGAAGACCAGGCTGAGTGGTCGCTGGAGCAGGCCGTGTTCACGAAGGAGCAGATCGCCCGCCTGCGTGA
>JADBJL010000083.1 GCA_014874455.1 Thermomicrobiaceae bacterium | reverse complement strand
GGTTACGGGCCCGGCAGTCGCCGATCCTGAGGGGAACCTCTGGTTCCCGGTCAGTTACGGAACGCTCGCTGGCTACGCGCTGGGCGAGTTCCTCGTCTCGAGCTCCCCTGTGTACGAGACAACTCCAGCACAGCCAGCGACACTGGCTGTCGGGATCCTGGCCGAAGTCGCGGCGACCGACGGCCAGGGCGTCAACGTCCGTCAGCAGCCGGGCTATGGCGCGCCGGTTCTGACGGTCGCCCCTGAAGGCGCGCTGATGCGGATCATCGGCGGCCCGCAGATGGATGGCCAGGGCATCACGTGGTGGCAGGTGGACTACAGCGGCCTGCGTGGCTGGGTTCAGGCCGACTATCTTCGGGCGGCCGGAGACGACCAGGCCCCACCGCCGCCGCTGCCTGGCTCGCCGGGTGCGACGTTCCGCGTCTACGCGCACCGGTTGGGCCTGGTCGGCGAGGTGACGGCCAACGGCCACGTCATCCAGGAGAACGATCGCTTCGTTGCCCTGCCCTGCCTGTGCGCTCTCGCGTCCGAGGGCGGAAACGAGTTCCAGGTACTGATCGAATACAAGGGGCGGTCGGTCGTCTTGCCGGTCTGGGACGTCGGCCCCTGGAACATCGACGACAACTACTGGGATCCTCCCGAGAAGCGCCGCTGGAAGGGATTGCCTCAGGGGATCCCGCAAGCCGCGGCCGCGTACTACAACGACTACAACCACGGGCTCGACGGGAAAGGACGCGAGGTCAGGAGTCCGGCAGGGATCGATATCGCCGACGGTGCCTTCTGGCACGACCTGGGGATGACCGAGTCCGACTGGGTAACGATCACGTTCCTCTGGCTGGTCAAGCCTCCAGCCCAGCTCGCGCCGCCGCCGTCCGGCTACGAGGACATCCCGACGGTCAACCCTGGCGAGCGCCCACCGCTCGATCCGGTACCGGCGAAGGATCCGGCCCGCTATGTCCACTTCCCGGAGACAGGGCACAACGTGCCGCTGTTCCTCATGGACTACTGGTCGTCCAACGGCGGCTGGCGCATTTTCGGCCTGCCGGTGAGCGAGTTCTTCCGCGAGGTTCGAGTCGACGGCTCCGTGCGGTTCGTGCAGTACTTCGAGCGGTCGATCCTGGTCTACGATCCGGCAGCTCCGGCGGCCGAGGCGATCCAGCCAGCGCCGATCGGTTATTACGCGTCGGCGCCTCCCGAGGCCTGGATGCCGGTCACGCCGTTCGAGGACACCGCCGAGCGCTGGTACTTCCCCGAGACGGGGCACTCGCTCAGCTTCGGCTTCAAGCAACACTGGATCGAGAACGACGGGCGGCGCACCTTCGGGTTACCGATTACCGAAGAGTACCGCGTCGAACTCCCTGACGGCCGCTGGTTCGTCGCGCAGCTCTTCGAGCGCGCTCGCCTGGAATGGTGGCCGGATCCGACCGGACAAGGTGGCCAGATTACACACGGCTTGCTGGTCGTCGAGCTCTTGCGCGAGGCCGGATGGCTTCCCCGCTCCCCGAGCTAGCGGGGACGGTCGCCTCTAGGTCGCGACAGGTGACAGGTGTACGACATCACATTGCAACGATCGACGCTGTCCATACCTGAGAGCATTTCATCACCCGGCGTGATAGAGTTGAGGCAGCGTCCGGTGGGATACGACGGGCCGGATCGAGACACCGTCTCAGGAGAGCGCTCGAGGGCGCGATTGCGCCCGATCGGTCATGCCCGGTACGTGAAGTCTCTCCCGTGAGCGTGCCTGGGCGATAAGCATCGGGTGGGAGGGATGACCTGGCCAGCATGAAGCGGCTGGTGTTGTTTGTCGCGATTTTGGCCTCAGTTCTCGCCCTTGCCGCCCTCGCCGATCCCCGGGCGCTCACGGCGGCGCTGCTCAGCTTGCCCGCCGGCAGCGTGCTCGCCCTGCTCGCCGTGCTTTTGATGAACGAGCTTCTCAAGGGAGTACGCTGGGCCTTCTACCTGCGTGCAGCCAGGCTCGAGATCCGGGTCATCGACGGCCTGACGAGCTACCTGGCCGCACAGGCGGCCACCGCGATCCCTGGAGGCTCGGTACTGAGTGCCCGCTTGGTCGAGGAACATGCCCGTGGCCGGGTACGGATGCGCCAGGCGGCCCCAGGCCTCGTCGTCCAGATGCTCGGTGATGTCCTGGCAGTCTCGCTGCTCGCTATGGCGGCGATTCTCCTGACCCAGCAGCGAGCGATCCAGTTCCTCATCCCCGTGCTTGCCACGGTCGTGGCTATCGCGTCGATCGTCGTCTTTCGCAGCGAGCGTCCAGCTCGCTGGTTGCTGCGTGCGATGGGCCAGCGTCGACTTACCCGGCGGTTCGTTCCGACGGAAGAGGATTTCCGGGCCCACCTGAAGCGCCTGCTGCGCTCCGGTGTGCTCACCGGTGGCACCCTCTTCAGCATCGGCACCACGCTGCTGTCGGTCAGCATCCTCTTCATTCTGGTCAACGGCCTTACCGCGCGTGGACTCGCCTTCACTGAAGGGGTCTACGTCCACAGCTTCAGCATGCTGGCTCACTTCCTCATCCCGACACCAGGCGGGATCGGCGCCAGCGACGCGAGCCTGGCCGGGATGTTGAACTACGTCGGCATTGGGTTGGGCCGCGCGACCTTCATTGCGCTGGCCTATCGCTCTGTAGGCATGCTCTTCCGCACCGCGATTGGCTTGATCACGCTTCTGGCGTTCTACCCGTCGGTGCTGGTCGAGGCACGAGGTGGCGAGCTGCGCGCCCCGGCTCCGGCGGCTTCGCCGGGCATCGCGGTGCTCGGCCCCTCTCGACTCGCTACGCTCTCCGAGCTGCCCCCGCCAGCGAGTGAGGGGTTAGCTGTCGGCGGTGAGGACTAGGCGGTCGCCTTCCAGGCCCGACCCGGGGCGCTGTCTCCTCCGGTGGGCGCGGGCGGCGAGCGTCCTGCCCTGCCGCCACTCGCGCACCAGCGGCTCGGTGACGACGATGAAGCGGGCCAGGCGACGGGCGATATCCTCCGCCAGCGCTTCGGTGAGCGGTTGATACGGAAGGTGCTGGTAGAGATGCCCCCAGCTCGGCGTCCAGCGCTCCAGTTCGGTGTCTGGCCCCAGCGTGTGCTTCAGTTCCAGGATATGCCGATCCAACCAGAGCAGGAGCTGCTGCGTGCTTTCAGGCCCGTCTTCGAAGTGCAAGCCGATCTCGATATGCCGGTCACGCCCGTTGACCCAGACCTCGTAATGGATGCTCGGCTCCGCGTAGTAGACCTTCAGCAGGTGCTGGGCCTGCGCGATGCGGAAGTTCGCCAGCTCCCCCGGCAGCCAGCCACGCAGCGCGGTCAGCAGGTCGTGGAAGAATTCTCGTCTCGTCAGGGCGGCCATGGGGGTGCGCTCCCATTGCGTCGTGATGACGCCACCACGGGCTACAACGCCCTTTTTGCGCCAGCATAGCACCCGATGGCAAGGGAGGCCGGCGATCGATACGGACGTCTATCGCCAGTTGATCGAGAACGCCTTTCCCGAGGTGAAGGTTCGCGAGCTCTCCTTCCTCGGGGCCGGCTGGGACAGCGTGACTGTGCTCGTCAACGGCGAGCTGGTGTTCCGCTTCCCGCAGCGGGACGATGTCGCGCGCACGCTGGAGGTCGAGCGCTGCCTGTTGCCACGCCTCGCCGCCCTCTTGCCCCTGCCGATACCCCACTTCGACCTCGTCGGCGGGCCGTTCCCTGGCTACCCCTGGCACTTCGTCGGCTACCACGCGTTGCCCGGCCGCCCGATGGCCGAACTCCCGGCTGCCTGCGTGCATCCCGACCAGGTTGGGCCCGCGCTCGGGCCTTTCCTCCGCGCTTTGCACGACGCGCCGGTCGAGCTCGCCGAACGGTGCGGGGCGCCGTGCTACACGCCGGACTCCTGGGTCGAGCATCACTGGAGACTCGCGCAGGAAATCCTGCCGCTCGTCGAGCGCTCCCTCGGTGCCACACGAGCTCGCCGGTTCCTGGATCTCTGGGAAGCGTACCGCCGCGATCCCCGCTACCGTCAGTTCACGCCGGCCATCGTCCATGCCGACCTCAATCCTGACCACGTCCTGCTCGACCCTGCCACCGGCGAGGTCACCGGCATCATCGACTTCGGGGACGTCTGCGTGGGCGACCCCGCGATCGATTTCGCCGGGCTCCCTGACGATATCGTCGAGGCCATGCTCGCAACCTACGGGCGCCACGACCCGACCCTGCTCTACCGGCGCCAGGCGCTGATCCGCGCAATCCCGCTGCACGCCGTCCACTTCGGCGCGACGTTCGGAGACGAGGCCATCGTCTCCGCCGGCCTGGACGAGCTGAGCCGGGAGCTCGACAGGTGATTCGACGCTTGCATCCTCCTGCATGCTCGCTATAGTTCCAGCACGGGTACCACATTCATCCCGGAGTAGCCATGCGGAACCTGCTGGGCCGGTTGATCGAGCGCTCGCCACAGAGCCTGTCCAGTATCGGGCAGTTCTGGGACGTTCCAGTTGACGGGATCGATCCACACCGGGACGCGGGCCAGCTTTACCCGGTACTGACCGACCCCTGGAGCCTGGCTCTGGCCTGGGAACGCCTGTCAGCACGCGAGCAGCATATCCTCAACATGCTCGGCAGCGCGCGCGGGCCCGTCGACCTGGAGTCGCTGGCGGCCACGCTCGCGCAGGAGCCGCACGCGCTGCTGCCAGCGCTCCGGCGCCTCTACCGCATCGGGTTAATCGCGAGCGAGCGGGCCGAGGAGGCAGACGAGAGCGCGCTGCGCTTCTATGTGCCGACCGAGATCGCCCATATCCTCTCACGGCTCGAGGACGAGCGCGCGCATCCCCCATCGGGAGCCGAGCCGCTGGTGTGGTTCCTGGATCGGCTCGCCGACGTCGAGCTGCTCGAGCTCGCCGAGCGATTGGGCATGAGCGTCCTCCCTGCGGTAACCCAGCGTCAGGAAGCGCTCCGCTTCGCGCAGCAACGGCTGCACGACCGGCACTGGCTCGGCGAGGCCCTGGCGACGCTGTCACCGGCAGCAGCGCGCCTCTGGAGCTGGCTGAACGGTTGCTCCGGCGCGCCGCTGGCCAGCGAGGCCCAGACAGCCACCGGCTTCTCCTTCGGTGAGCTGCGCCGCGCAGTCCGCGAGCTGGCGCAGCTCGGCGTCGTGTGGCGGAGCTACGACGCGCAAGGCCGGCTCCTGCTGCTGGTGCCCCAGGCAACACGCCAGCCCCACCGTCCCCAGTCACGTCCATTGCCGGCGCTTGTCGAGGCACAGGCAGCGACGACCTGGCCGCTCGCCTATCCCTGGGCCGTTGCCTGGGATCTCTTGACCCTACTGCGAGCACTGCAGGTCAGCGAGAGTTGCTGGCGCCCCGGCGACGGGCAGCCGCCCTCGGTTGTGCTCAAACGAGTGGAAGGTCGCCTGTGGATCGGCCGGCCAGGCCAGCCGTCGGCAGCGTACTTCGCGCTTCTCAGCGCCCTCGCCCTCAGCCTCGGTCTGATCGACTCCAACGGTGCGCCAGCCCCGCGCGACCGGCTGCGCTCCTGGCTTCGCTTCCCGTTCCCGGAGCAAGGGCGACGCCTGCTCCGGGCCTGGCGGCGCCTGCCCGATTGGCCTGAGGGCCAGAACCAGGCTCGGCTTCCGGTGCCGCACGTCGACTGGCCTGCCCTGCGCGCGCGCCTGCTCAGTGGGATTCGCGAGCTGCGCACCGGGCAGTGGTACGCGCTCGACACCGTGGTCGGCCGCCTGTCCGCACTGGTATCGTCTGCTGGCAGGCTGCCTGGCGACCAGCCACGGACGGCGCAGCCCCCAGGGATGGAAGAGGCGCTGCACCAGGTAGTCGCAACCACGCTCGGCAGCAGCCTGCGCTGGCTCGGCCTGCTCGAGCACGGCCGCGATGCCGACGGAGGCCCCGTGGTACGGCTCAACGACGCGGGCGCCTGGTTGCTCGGCGTGCACAGCGCACCCCCGGCCCAGCCTCGGTCAGGCCCTGCGGTCTCTGCCGACGAGGACGGC
The DNA here is from genome assembly GCA_014874455.1 of Thermomicrobiaceae bacterium. Taxonomy (GTDB): domain Bacteria; phylum Chloroflexota; class Chloroflexia; order Thermomicrobiales; family Thermomicrobiaceae; genus Thermalbibacter. Next base: position 5,275 of record JADBJL010000083.1, on the reverse strand, counting down.
TGGATCGCGGTCATCCACCCGTCGCCGGCCCTCATCTGGGCCCTCTCCGCCTTCGCCGACCTAGCAGAGCTTGGCCCACCGGCACGCTACCGGATCACCCGGAGCAGCCTGCTCCGGGCGCTGCGCAGTGGGCTGCAACTCGACCAGATCCTGCGCTACCTGGAAGCGCAGCTCAGCGAGCCGCCGCCAGGCGAGCTGGTGCAGCGCCTCGAGCGGTGGGCGAGCAGTCACCACGCTGCGTGGTTGACCCAGGCCATGGTCGTGGAGATCGCCGAGCCGGGCCAGACCGAGCAGGCGCGCGAGAAGCTCGCCCAGGCAGGCTTCGCTACCGAGGGCATCGGTAGCCAGCGCCTCCTTGTCCTCCTGCCGGAGGGCGCGCCCGTAGATGCTACCATCCGGCGCATCCGCCAGCTCCTGCGCGAGGCCGGGCTCAGCCCGGAGTGGCGGGTAAAGCCAGGTCACTAGGAGAGGTCTACCGGTCAGGGAGCGGCCTCGCGCCGACCATCGCCCATGCCTCGCTCAACGCGGTCAGCGCATTACCACTGCTGCTCCTGCACGGCGTCGACCCAGCAGTGGGCGGCGTCATCTACAGCCCTGTCGGCTGGGTTGTCCTCGCAGTGACCATTCTCCTGGCGATCCGGTTCGGAGGGCTCCCCTGGCTCTTACGCCGGCGGGCCTCAGAAGCGGGCATCGCCGGCACCGTACCAGGGCAGGCAGGCCACTCTTGACCCCGGCGGAAGTTACCCGCGCTCCGCCTCCGGGCTGCCGGCAACCGGCTCGCCCGGCGCCTCAGCGCGCTGCGGGATGCGGCCCAGCTTGCGGTTGAGCACCAGCGTGCCCAGCACCTCCATGATCACCCGGGTGCCGAGCAGCGAGGTGACGTCGGCCACGTCGTAGGGCGGCGAGACCTCTACCACCTCCATCCCGACCAGCCCCTCGCGGGCGATCAGCCGCAGCATCTGGAAGACCTCGCGCGGCAGCAGGCCACCCGGCTCGGGCGTCCCGGTTCCCGGCGCGAAGGCAGGATCCATGCAGTCGATGTCGAAGCTCAGGTAGACACAGCGCGCGTTCTTCCAGGCGATCTCCAGCGCGTACTCGCAGATCCGCTCGATCCCGTAGCGGTCGATGTCGTCGATGGTGATCACCGTCGCCTTGCGCTCGCGGGCGTTGCGCAGCCCGTCGCGCGAGCTCGTCCAGCCACCGATGCCGATCTGGACGAGGTTCGTCGGCGGCGCGTTGGGGATGTTGGTGGCATGGAAGAACGGGGTGCCGTGCATCCGCTCGTCCATGTTGTACTCGCTGAGGTCGCTGTGGCGGTCGAAGTGGATGATGCCGACGTTGCCGTCGATATAGCGCGCCAGGCCCCGGATGTCCGGATAGCCGATCGAGTGGTCGCCGCCGAGCACGACCGGGAAGACGCCGCGCTCGATGATGTAGCCGATCGCTTTGTCGATCTGGTCGAAGCTCTTCTCGATGTTGGCCGGGATCACCGAGACGTCGCCGACGTCCACCATCGTCAGCGACTCGACCAGGTCGACGCCGAGTACCAGGTTCGATCCGCCGCTGAGCGAGGAGATGCGGCGCATCGCCTCCGGGCCCCAGCGAGTGCCGGAGCGGAACGTGGTGCCGGTATCCAGCGGTACCCCGACGAAGGCGACGTCTTGGCCGCCGAGCTCGCGCATATCGCGCAGGAACGGCACCCGCAGGAACGTCCCGCTGTTCGAGAAGCCCCACTGTCCCCGGTTGAAGAGCGGGATCTCCCGATCGCGGATCGACTCGGCCGATTCCAGCCCGTGCTCGAGCGCGAGCTGGGTCAGCTCCTTTCGGCGAGCGGGCGGGATATCGTCGGCGTGTTCCATCGCCCAGGTGCCGCGCAGATCCTCGCGCCGGATCGGCTCGCGGGAAGTCATCACTCCTCCTCACGGTCCTTGCCCATCGTCGCTATAGCCCATTACCTACGACATCGTACCACTGTGCTTCCGGTTTCGGTCAAGTCTCTGCCTCCCGCCTAACGTTTGCGGCACGCTCCGCCCGGATGAAGAGGATCGCCCGCAGAACGGCCTCCGCCGGGTACGGCGCGACCACGTTAGCGAGCGATCGCCCGGCCTCGTCGAAGGCGAGGCAGGCGTAGTCGCCACGGTTGTAGTCAAGCACGAATACCGGTGCCTCTTCCTGGAGCAGGCGCAGCAGGCGCTCGAGCCGCGGGAGAAGCACCTGCTCCGGCCTACGTCCCTGCGTTGGCAAGGTGACGGCCTCTACCCCGCTCGGCCCCCACAGCCAGTCGCCCGGCTCGGGATCGAGCTCGCTCGTCAACGCTCGACCGAAGCCCTGGCAGAGCTTCAGGTAGGAACGCGGAAACGGCCACTGCTCGGCGCTCTCGTCGGCCACGCGGGTCACCCTCCCTCCGATGCGCGTCAGCCCGCGCTGATCCTAACGCGTCGCCCGGACATGAGCTAGCCTGGCGTGCGCCGCCGACGAGTCGCTTCCAAACCTCAATAGGGTTTCCGGTGGCGCCGGCCGCAGCGTCCGGCCTCCGGCTCGCTGGCGGGGACACTTCGTCACGACCCGCGCCTTCCACTCAGCGGAAGGGCGGAACCGTCTCGAAGAGCACCCCGCGTCGCTCGACCTCCAGCGCGCTTGGTGAGCTAGAGCACCTCGATACCGACGAGATAGCCCTGCTCGTCAGAGTCCACGACCATGCCGGGCGCGACCTCCTCACTGTGGCTCACCGGACCTTCGGTCAGTGCCAGGTAGAGGGCATCGGCTGCCTGGTCTACCTTGAGCCTCATGGCGTAACCCTCCGGTCGAAGAAGGCGGTCACGCCGCGCTGCGGCGTCGACGTCCGGTTCACGATCACGCGCGAGACCCGGTTACCTGCCTCCGGAATCCGGAGAAGACGATGCTCCAACTCGAAGCCTACTGGGTGGGACTCCACCGCCTCAGGCGCCGTGAGCACTACGCAACGCGCTCGCAGCGCATCCGCTCGCGATCCTCCACGATCCTCCCCAGCAGCAGGAAGGCAGGCACCCGCAAGCCAACGAAGACTCCCAATAGGCCGGTGACGAACTCCGCGCTGCCGGTGACGCGCACGCTCCCTCATCCGGCCCGGTGCTCCCGCCTGCTGGCGGCCGGCAACCATGATGCCGCGCAGGGTAGTCAACGTCGTGCGAATACATATGTCAAGTAGAGACTCAGGGCCTTGAGCCGGCAGGCAAACCGTGCTACCGTGCCATCGCCTGGGCCCAATCGGCCAGCTAGCGGCGTGAGGAGCGGGAGAGAGCGCATGATAGACACCTTCATGATCACCAACGGCACGATTCTGACCATGGATCCAGCGCAGCCGACCGTGGAGGCCGTCGGTGTCATCGGCGAGCGCATCGTCGCGACCGGCGATCGCGACGCGGTCGCGGGCGCCCTGCCGCGCGGCTACCGCACGCTCGACCTGGCGGGGCGCACCTGCCTTCCGGGTTTCAACGAGGCGCACAACCACATGATCAACTTCGGGATCGCCTTGGGACACGTGGCCTGCGGGTATCCAGCCGTACGGTCGATCGAGGAGATCAAGCGTGGTGTGGCCGAGCGTGCCCGCCAGCTTCCGCCGGGGAACTGGATCCAGGGCCGGGGCTACGACGACAACAAGCTCGAGGAGCGCCGTCACCCGAACCGCTGGGATCTCGACGAGGCCGCGCCCGAGCACCCGGTCGTCATCGTCAACGGTTCCGGCCACATGTGCGTGGCGAATTCGCTCGCGCTCCGCCTCGCCGGCATCACCCGGGAGACGCCCGATCCCCAGGGTGGGCATATCGTCCGTGACGAGCACGGCGAGCCGACCGGCCTGCTACAGGAGACGGCCCAGCAACTGGTGCGCGCGGTCATCCCCGCGCCGACGGTCGAGGAGATGGTGGAGGCGCTGCGCCGGTGTAACGACGCCTACGCCGCCGCTGGCATCACTTCCAGCACCGACGCCAGCAGCGATTCGCCGCTCCAGATCGAGGCGTACCAGCGGGCAGTGCAGCGGGGCGTCCTCAGGCTCCGCACGTCGCTGATGATCCGCGAGAACCTGCTGCCCCACCTGGTCTCGCTCGGGATCAAGCAGGGCTTCGGCGACCACCGGCTGCGTATCGGGCCGATCAAGCTCTTTATCGACGGCAGCCTGATCGGGCGCACCGCCGCCGTCAGCCGTCCCTTCCTCAACGATCCGCGGCCGGACAACTACGGGCTGACCATGATGCCCAGGGAGCAGTTCGAGGAGTACGTCTGGCAGGCCCACCACGCCGGCTTCCAGGTCGCGGTGCACGCCATCGGCGACCGAGCGATCGAGATGGTGCTGGATGCGTACCAGAAAGCGCTCGAGCGCGAGCCGCGGCCCGACCACCGGCATCGGATCGAGCACTGCGGCATCCTGCGCCCGGATCTGATCGAACGGATCGCAGCGCTGGGCGTCCTGGTCGTGAGCCAGCCGATCTTCATCACCGAGTACGGCGACGGTTTCATCCGTCACCTCGGACTGGATCGTATCCAGCTCACCTACCCGTTCCGCAGCCTGCTCGATGCCGGGATCACGCTGGTCTTCTCCACCGACTGTCCGGTGTCGTCCTACCAGCCCTTGAAGTGCATCCAGGCGGCGGTGACGGAGAAGACCGGGAGCGGCCGCTCGTATGCGCTCGAGGAGGCAATCACCGTGGAGGAGGCGCTGCCGCTCTACACCGTAGCCGGAGCCTATGCCACCTTCGAAGAGCACCTGAAGGGGAGGCTCCGGCCCGGGATGCTGGCAGACTTCGCCATCCTCGAGCAGGATCCGCGCCAGGTCGACCCCGAGGGTCTGAGCGAGATCCGAGTGAGCCAGACCATTATCGGCGGCGAGACCGTCTACGAGGCGTGAGCCCGTACGCCGCCTGCGAGGGCTGCCGTTGACCGCCGGCCTCCCGAGCGGAGCGCGCTCGAACTCAAGCGTCGCCAGCGGCCGCTGGCTGGGCCGACCCACCAATTCGAGACGGAGGCGACGCCAAGGACAGCCTGTTCGGGTACGTCCCTTGACGATTCACCTCGCCAGCGCGGGCGTCGCTGCCCGCGTGGCGTTTACCCGATCCGGTAGACCATCGCTCGGCTGACGATGCGCCGGATTGACTCGAAGTCGCGCCGCGCCTCCTCGGCGCTCGGCGCACCGCTGCCGGTGCGCGCCAGCAACGCGCTGTAGTAATCCTCGAACGTCAGATCCGTCCCGGCGTGGAACCGGTTGAGCAGCTCGCTGAGCTTCCGCATTTTAGGCCTCCTC
>JADBJL010000006.1 GCA_014874455.1 Thermomicrobiaceae bacterium | reverse complement strand
AGGCGCACGAGCACGCCGGCGCGCTCCAGGTCACCGACCTCGGCGTCGTACTCTTCCCGGTGCGCTCGCTCGCTGGTGTCTTCGCCTGGACGACCAGTCTTCCGGCGCTGGCCCGGCTGGCCCGCCTCGCCGCGCTCGCCGGGATCGGCACCGGCTGGACGCTCCCCGAGCAGGGGCCGGCCGACACGACCGCGTGGGTGGCGCAGGACAGCGCGCTCGCCATCGCCGCGGCGTCAGGCTCGACCGTCGTGCTCGAGGAGTTCAGCTTCACAGCGGACACGACCCAGGCGCCCTTTGTCCAGCAGCTCGGCGCCTGGCTCTCGGCGAATGCGCTGCCGCGCGGCGCCGAATATGACTGGTGGCGGCGCAACCTCACCTCGCACCTCTGCGTCCTGCCCGACAACGCCTTCCGCGACTTCGTGCAATACGGCACGGAAGTGGAAGCGCACGTCCGCCTCGACTCCGGCACGAAGACGGTCGCTCAGGGTGCGCTGTGGACGACCGAGGCGGTGCCGGCCGAGACGCTCTTCGCCGGTCTGCTCGCAGCCACCCGCTCGCGGTACCCGAAGGTGAAGGACGACGGCCAGCGCCTGCTACGCTGGCTCACACAGCGGCTCGACGGCAAGCGCACGCGCTTCGGTGGGGACGAGACCACCGGCCGCGGCTCGGTGGCACTGCGCGTGGTGTAGGGAGGAGGGCAGCGAGGATGAGCGGGGCGATCCAGCAGAGCAGGCAGCGGAGCCTGGAGCAGCAGCGCGCGGCCTTCGCCTGGGACTGCGTGCAGCAAGTCAAGAAGAAGAGCTGGGCGAGCGACTACGGCCAGCTCGCCAAGGGTCTGCCGGCGATGGTGCAGGTCAACGGACTCGGTCAGACCCTCGCGTTCCTCGACTCGAAGGGAAAGCGCCAGGACAACGAGCACGCGCGGCTGGCGGCGGACCTCTCGCGCTGGGTGAGCAAGCAACTGCTCGGGGGCGAGCGGGATGACCTGATCCCGTGGATCACCGGGCAGGCATCGGCGGCGGAGTACCGGCGCGCGACGGCGGAAGCGCTGGCCTTCCTGAACTGGCTGCGGCGCTTCGCTGAGGCAGAACTGGGGGGCGAGCAATGAGCCGGCCGAACGAGCCACGTGGCCAGCGACCCGGGGGACCGCCTCGTCGGCCTCCCGCCCAGCAGCAGCGTCCCGAGCGCAGCGAGGCTAGAGAGCTCATGCGGCCACCGCTGCCCCGCTCGACCGTCGACGCCTGGGAGCGCCTCCGGAGCGCTGGCGAGCTGGTGAACCCTGGCCTGCTCTTCGACCGCTACGCTGTCCTGGGAGCCGTTCAGGAGAACGGTGCTCGGCCGGCTCGCCGGTTCGAGCACCTGAAGGCTGTCCAGGGTGCGGTGCGGAGCCTCGGTGCACAGGAGCTGGCCCGTGCCTACCAGGCACGCTGGGAGGCGATGGTGCGGGCGGCTGGTGCCGAGCCGTGGACGATGCGAGCCCAGACGCGGCTGGTGACCGGCCTCGGCAGCGGCGGGCCGCTCGAGGTCGGGTTCCGGTTCGACCGGCTCGGCTTCCCGGTGTTGCCGGGGAGCGGCGTCAAGGGGGTGGCACGCGCCTATGCCGAGCTGGTCGAGGGACACGGCGAGGACGATGAGGACTTCCTGGCTATCTTCGGCCGAGCACCGAGGGCGGGCGAATCGCAGGAGGTCGCCCAGGCCGGGCAGCTCGTCTTCTTCGACGCGATCCCGGTCGAGGGCCTGGAGCTCGAGCTCGACGTGATGACGCCGCACTACCCAGACTACTATCAGCGGAGGGAGACCCCGCCCACGCCCTGGCAGAACCCGACGCCGATCACGTTCCTCACCGTCGCCCCGGGTGCGACGTTCGCCTTCGCCGTCGGCCTGCGGCTCGGCGTAACCGATCCTGACCGCCGGCTGCGGGCGCTGGCGGAGAGGTGGCTGCGCCAGGGCCTCGCCGAGCTCGGCTTCGGTGCCAAGACGACCAGCGGCTACGGGCGGTTTGTCGGCGTCGCAGCGGAGGTACAGCGATGAGTGGCGCGGGTGAGCGTATCCTCGTCCTCAACGTCGGCAAGCCGAGCGACGGTGCGGTCGCCGACCGGCCGGAGGCGTACGCGCTGCGCCAGGTGAACCCAGACTACGCGGTCTTCGTCTGCTCGCGCAAAGGCGAAGGCCAGTCCGGAACCATGGAGTTCGTCCAGCGCTACGGCGAGCTGGTCGCGCTACCGACAGACCGCTACGAGACACTGCTGCTGGATGACCCGGACGACCTGGTGGGGATCTACGAGCTGGCGAGCGCGCTCTTACAGCGCCTGCGCCGGGAGCGGCCACAGGCCCGCATTCTGGTCGACTACACCGCTGGAACCAAGTCGATGAGCGCGGGACTGGCGATGGCCGCCGTCGACCGGGAGGACGATCGGGTCGAGCTGCGGCTCGTCCGCGGGTCGCGTGGCGAGTTCGCCACCGTGGTTCCCGGCACGGAGAGCTTCCGGCCGGTCAGCCGCGTCCACGACCTGCGTGCCCGGCGGCGATTGCTCGCGATCCGGTCAGCCCTCGAGGACTTCGATTACGCCAGCGCCGCGCGCTCGCTCGATGAACTGATCCAGAGCGACGTATCGAACGGGCTCGCCGGCCAGTTGCAGCGCGTACGCGACCTCTGCCGCGCCTTCGACGCCTGGGATCGCTGGGATCTCGACCTCGCCGAACGAGTGCTGACCCAGTATCGACGCCTACCGACCGGTGCGCAGCCGGCCTACGAGCGGCTCGAAGTACTCGGGCAGCTCCGCACTGTGCGCGATGCCTTCGAAGGTAAGCAAGACCTCGCCGGGGCGAAGGACCCGTACGTCGCGGTCGAAGACCTGCTCTTCAACGCCGAGCGGCGCGCGGCGCAGGGCCGCTACGACGACGCAGTGGCGCGGGTCTACCGGGCCCTCGAGCTGCTGGCCCAGCTCCGCCTGCGCGTGGGTCGCGGGATCGATACCGGGGCGGTCGACTTGGCCAAGATACCGGAGGACATCCGGGATGAGATGGTGACGAGGCAGGAGAGCGACGGCCAGGTCAGGGCCGGATTGCTGCTGGCCTGGCGCATCCTGGCGGCCTATCGGGACGATCCGCTGGGACGCTGGTTCGCGGAGTGCGAGGGCAGGGTCATCGACTGGATACGGCATCGCAACGGATCGATCCTTGCCCACGGGCTGCGGCCGATCGGCGAGGCGGCATGGCAGATGGACGGGCGGGCTGGGATCGACCTCTGTCGCGAGGCGCTCGGGCGGCTGGCCGAGGCGAGGGCGCGCACTCCGCGGCGCCACACCCAGTTTCCGCAAGCGGAGCTGCTGGCAGCGGTGGACTAGCAGAGCCGGAGACGAGAGAGGCTTGACACTCTCCACGTGGGCTGACGATATATTCATAGAGAATCGGACATGCAGGCCTGCGTGATGCCGAGATTGGCCTGGTAAGAGGAAGGGGGATCGCTGTGTTCGGCCGTCGTGTGCTGCTGGTCGGGCTCGTGCTGGCGCTGGTGGTGGCCCTGCTGCCGCCATTGAAGGCGGCCCGCGCGGCCGGCGGAGGGATGAACGCTGCGTTTCACCGTACCTGGGCGCGCACCGACCGGCCGGTGGCCGAGGGGCGGGTGAGCCGGACGTGGATGTGGGGCCCGGGGCCGTTCACCAACGTGCTGTTCGAAGAGTACGACGAGGGATCGATGGGTGGCTTCCGTGTGGTGCAGTACTTCGACAAGACGCGGATGGAGATTACCGATACAGAAGCCGACCCGGTGAATCCCTGGTATGTCACGAACGGCCTGCTGGCAAAAGAGCTGATCACCGGACAGCTCCAGCTCGGTCACAACCGCTTCTGGCAGGGGCCACCGGCACTGGTCAACGTGGCCGGCGACCCGAACGACCCGAACGGGCCGACGTACGCGACCTTCAACGCGCTGATGGGGCACCAGCCGTTGCCGGTCGGCTGGACGATCATCCAGACGGTCGACCGGGCCGGCAACGTGGGCGCGAACCAGAGCCTGGCCGGCTACGGCGTCACCGCGGCCGTCTTCGTGCCTGAGACGAACCACACCGTCGCTTCGGTCTTCTGGGGATTCATGCAGAGCGAGGGTTCGATCTACCAGGACGGCGGGTTTCGAAATGGGCGGCTCTTCGAGAACCCGTTCTACGCCACCGGCTACCCGTTGACGGAGGCGTACTGGACGACCGTGCTGGTCGGCGGGGTGCCGAAGCTGGTGCTGGTACAGGTCTTCGAGCGCCGCGTGCTCACCTATACCCCGGACAACCCGCCCGGCTGGCAGGTCGAAGCGGGTAACGTTGGCCAGCACTACTATGCCTGGCGCTATAGCCAGCTTGGGATGACGCCGCAAACGTGGACAGCGCTCGGTGGCCCATATGCCGAGATTCGCCCCGAAGAGCTCCCGTACATCGACGCCATCTTCCTGACGCTCTGGCAGCTTCAGATCGGGCTCGATCCGCTCCTCTTCCTGCTCGACCATCCCGATCCCAGTAATCCACAGTGGCGCGCGGACGTCGAAGGGCGCCTGATCTTCATGCAAGATGCCGTGCGCACGCTCCGCGATGTGGTTCCGCCGCCCCGGCTGAGCGCCGGGCATAGCCAGGTGCTCGGCGCCCTGAACTATTTCGACAGGGCAGCCCAGGAACTGCGGCAGTACCTCGCCACGGGCGATAGCACTTTGGTTCGCGCAGCGTTTTTCGATCTGCTCCAGGGACTCGCTGCCCTGGATGATCTCGGTCTCCTGGCCACGCGGGGATCAGCCCAGGCTGTCTTTAGCGACGAGTTGCGGTCCGCTCGGCGTGATGCCTAGAGGGGAGTTCCTGCATGTTCTGCCCGCAGTGCGGTATGGAGGCGATCCCCGGTGCTCGATACTGCACCGCCTGTGGTGGGGCGCTGCCTGGCGACCATGTCCAGCCGGCCGAGGGATGCAGACAATCACCAGAGGTGTCACCGCACCGCGGGGCGGTGGCACCTGCTGCACAGGTGGCTGCCGATCCTGACGAACCCGTGGAGGGGCGTGACCCTGCGCCGACAGTCATCCCCTTCCCGGCGCGGCCGGTTGAACCAGCGTCTCAGCAGCCCACCACCGCGGCGACAGCACAGGCCGGTGGTGATGGCCAGACGAGAGAGGGCAACCTCAGCGAGCGCCCGCGGGTAAAGCCGTCTCGGCCGGCCGCCCTCACCTGGCTGGCAGCCCTGAGCGTCGCGCTCGTGCTCGCGCTCGGTATCGGCACGGCCCTGGCCCTGACCGAAGTCTCGCGACGCGATGAGACGATCGCAGACTACCAGCGCCAGGTCACAGCGCTGACCGAGGCCAACCTGGCCTACCAGGATCAGGTCGACGGGCTGGTCGGCGAGCGCGACCGGCTGGCCCAGGAGCGCGCGGCACTGCGCGGGGAGCGCGATGCGCTGGCCGCCGAGCGGGATACGCTCAACGCGACCATAGAAGACCTGGAGGCGACCGTTGCCGAGTACGAGAAGCAGGTCGCAGACCTGAACGCCCGGCTCGGGGAGCAGGGTCGACAGCTCACCCAGGCGCGCGAGGAAGCTTCGCGGCAGCAGACGCGTGCTGAGGAGGCGGAAGCCTTCGGTGTCATCATGAGCCAGGTCGTGGCACTGGATAACGAGATCCACGAGGAGTTCGGGCGGTTCTTCGTCGCGGTCGTCGAGATGCAGGACGCCTACTACCGGCGCAACAGCTTGGCCTTCGAGAACGCCTTCTACCGCGCCGAGCAGAGCAAGGCACGGCTCGACCAGCTCTTCGCCGAGCGCGACCGGCTTCTGGCGCAGCTCGGGTACTAGAGGAACAGGCCATGCGTTGGGGCACGCTGTTGCTGGCCACCGCTGCTGTGCTGGCAGCCTCACTGGCCGTAGCGCTCGGCGTCGTCCTCATACTGCGCCTTCAGCAGCCGCCCGCTCGCCCGGTGCTCGATCCCCGGCTGCAGCTCACCGTCACGCCCATTCCGACTCTGCCACCGCTGGACGTCACGCCTGTGCGGACGAGCACGCCGACGCCAGCCGCCGCGGGCACGCCAGCGGCGACTCCGCTGGTGGTCTCGGCCGGTGAGATTGACAACCCGGCACGCGCGGCGATTGGGAGTGTTGTCGAGGTTCGATCCCCTTACGGCCTAGGTACGGGGTTTGCTTGGGCAAAGCGTGACGGTGAGCTGGTGCTGGTCACAGCGGCTCATGTGGTTGGGGACAACCAGCGGGTTCTGGTCATCGCTCCCGACGGCACTGAGCATCCGGCGCACGTGCTCACCCGCGACCCTGTCGTCGATATCGCGCTGCTCCAGGTCGCTGACGGGCTGTCGCTGGAGCCGCTCGCGCACGGCGATTCGCGAGGGCTCGCCCCGGGCGATCCCCTCTATGTGGTCGGGTTTGCCCTGGGTACCGAGCTCCTCGGCGATCCTACGGTGACACGCGGCGTGCTCTCTGGGCGCCGCGTCATCGATGAGGTCGAGTACTTGCAGACCGATGCGGCCATGAACCCGGGGAACAGTGGAGGGCCGGTGCTGGACAGCCGAGGGCGCGTGGTCGGGGTCGCGGTCGCGGTCATCCGGAACGCCCAGGGGATACCACTCGAGGGGCTCAACTTCGCCGTCGCGGTGGAGGAAGTCATCGCGGTCGCCGGAAACTGACGAGCCGCACTCGGCCCAGCCGTCAGCCACCACCCGAGGCCGCGGAGCGCTGTCAGAAGGCCCGTGCCATCGTGAACCACCACACCCGGGCGCTCCCGTACCTCCTGCGTGGGACGCGGGCTTCGCTCGCCTGCGGCGGCGTCGTTCGTGCTCGAGGCCAGGGCACGGTGGTCAAGCCGGGCGACGGGTGGGCATGGGGAACTTCCTGACCCGGCGGACGATCGCTCTGACCACTTCGCTGGTAGCCCAATCCTAGGCGTTACCCTCGCGAACTGCCCAGAACGCATTAGTGATCTGCCCGGCCAACTCCGCCGGTAGGCCGACCTGCTTCAGCCAGGCCTCCAGGTCGTCCAGGCGAGTGAACTCCTCCTCGCCCCAGCGCATCCGCTGCCGCTCGGCCGGGTCGTGCACGACCCAGATTCCGTGCTGTACCAGGATGTCACCGCGCGGGCCGAGCTCGATCCGGAGCCGTGCCTCGACCGGGTCGCCGATGCCGGCCTGGCGGCGATTCTGTCGCGTGCAGGCTACTTCGAGGGCAGAACGAGCCGGGTCGGGGATCCACCTGCAGTACCACCCCGCTATCTCACCGGTCGCCATCGACCCCTCGGCCACCTCTGCGCCAGCCATCGCTCCTGCTCCCCTCACCCATGCCGGGCGGCGACGCTCGCGCTCACTGCGAGCGGCCGCGCGCGGCTACTGGCCAGACCGCTTCGACGATCCCGTCGCGCACGACCACGTATCGGTCGTGCAGGTTGACCGTAGTGCAGACGTGCCCCGGCAGGAAGCGCAGCTTGTCGCCCGGGCGCAAGCCGCGCGCTTCTCCTTCGAGCCGAAGGCGCGCATGCTCCTCCGACAGCCCCAACACGGTGACGCCCGCGAGGTCGGCGGCCTCGGGCAGGCCGAGTTCCGGGGTAGCGGTCTTCAGCCCGATATCAGCCACCGCACGGTCGGGGGCCGGCCGGCTGATGATGGTCGACCAGAGGAAGATCGCCGGCTCGAAGACGCTCCCCGCCCCCTCCACTTTGCGGTAGGTCGCATCCATGAAGACGTAGCTGCCGGCCTGGATCTCGTCGACGCCTTCGATTCGGCTCGTGATGTCGTACGTGCCGGTGCCCCCGCCGCTCAGCAGCTCCACCGGGATGCCGGCGCTCTCGATCAGTCGCCTCGTCTCGATCAGCGGTGCCATCGCTTCCTGGACGCGCCGCTCGCGTTCAGCCCGGTCTCTCACCGTCACGAGGTGGCCTTCATAGCCCTGGAGCCCCCGGAACACCAGACCGGGCAGCTCGACGACGCGGCGAGCGAGCGCCAGCGCTGGCTCACCCGGCTCGACCCCGCAGCGTCGCATGCCGATGTCCACCTCGACCAGGACGCCAACGCTCGTACCGGCCGCCTGGGCCGCCGCTGAGATTTGCTCGGCGTTCACCGCGTCGTCCACGCAGACGGTCACCCGGGCGTAGCGGGCCAGCCGGACGAGTCGCGCGATCTTCTGCTCCCCCACCACCTGGTTGGCGACCAGGATGTCGCGGATGCCCGCTTGGGCCAGCACCTCAGCCTCGCCCAGCTTGGCGCAGGTGATCCCGACGGCACCGGCCTCGAGCTGCATGTGCGCGATCTGCGGCGACTTGTGCGTCTTGGCGTGCGGCCGGAGCACCGCTCGGCTGCTGCGGAAGTAGGCGGCCATGCGGGCAATGTTGCGTTCCAGCGCCCCGGCATCGATGACCAGTGCCGGCGTGTCGACCACCTCCAGCGGCTTGCCGATCAGCGACATCGCACCGTCCTCCTCCAGAACCCTTCCCACACGATCCTAATCGGAAACGGCGGCAGCCGCTAGAGCCGGCCGTGCCTCCCGCCCTCGCCAGCAAAGGTCGTCCGTAGCCCGCAGCGGCGTACAATGCTCAGTCCGCGGCCGCTACCTGTTCGCGCGCTTCGGCCGGACGCTCGTAGCTGGCGGTCACCACCGTGTGCAGCCCGCCACGGATGTTGAAGTCGGCGACGACGGTCATCCGGCGGGGCTGGAGCGCCGCCACCAGGTCGTCGAGGATCAGGTTCGTGACCGCCTCGTGGAAGTGCCCCTCGTTGCGGTACGACCAGAGGTAGAGCTTGAGCGACTTCAGCTCGACACAGAGCCGGTCAGGCACGTAGCGGATGGTGATGGTGGCGAAGTCCGGCTGGCCGGTCTTGGGACACACGCAGGTGAACTCGTTGGTCGAGATCTCGATCTCGTAGTCCCGCTCGGGCTTCGGGTTCGGGATGGTCTCCAGCGTCTTGCTCGGTTGCGTCGGCATCGTGTCCTCCGGATTTGCTCTCGGTCTCCGCTGCATCGGTATCCCGGTAAGTATACCGGGCCGCCGGCTCGCTCCCGCTGGCGGGTGGCTAGCTCGCCCGGCTACGAGCGCGCCGCTGAGGTAGAATGCCGCCGGAGGTGAAGGAGGTCGGGTATGGCGTTCATCGGGATGGAGCCGGAACCGCTCACGCCGCGAGGGCGGCGGATCGTCTTCACAGCGCTGGCGCTAGCGCTGCTCGGGCTCGTGATCTGGATCGTCGCCACAGTCTGGATGCTCCACAACCCCGGGCAGGGCTCGATGCCGATCGAGAACAGCCCCTGGTTCCGCTGAAGCGGACGGGTAGCCAGCGCTAGGCTTCGTGTGCCCTGCAGGACCAATGTGATCTCCTCGAAGGTCGTGGCTGTGCTAGCGGTCACGCGGCGGTAGGACGCTCGAGATTGGAGCAGGCCATGGAGAAGCGCCGACTCGGTCGCCTCGGACACCTGAGCAGCGTCCTGATCTACGGCGGTGCCGCCCTGTGGAGCGTCCACCCGGACGAAGCCGACCGGTCGATCGCGCTCGCGCTGGAAGCAGGCATCAATCATTTCGATACGGCACCCAGCTACGGTGACTCGGAGCTGCATTTGGGACGCTGGATGTCGCGCATCCGCAAGCAGGTCTTCCTCGCGACCAAGGTGGACGAGCGTGACCGCGACGCTGCCCGGCGACAGATTCGCCGGTCGCTCGAACGGCTACAGGTCGAGTCGGTCGACCTGCTCCAGCTCCACGCGGTCAATGACCGGGGTGTCCTCGAGGAGGTCATGGCTCCAGGCGGCGCGCTCGAAGCGCTGATCGAGGCCCGCGAAGAGGGGCTGACGCGAGGCATCGGCATCACTGGCCACGGGCATCAGGCGCCCGCGACGCATCTGGAAGCGCTCCGTCGTTTTCCGTTCGATACTGTGCTCGTTCCGCTCAACTACCGGCTCTGGCAGGACGATGCGTACCGCATGGACTACGAACGGCTGGCCGCCGAAGTGCTCCGACAGGACGCCGGTCTGATGGTCATCAAGGCGCTGGCCTATCGCCCGTGGTCAGCGGGTGAGGAGCATCGATACACGACCTGGTACGCGCCGATCGATGAGCAGCGCGCTATCGACGACGCTGTCGCCTTCGTGCTCCGGCGACCAGAGGTGACCGGCCTGGCGACCCCGGGCGACGTGCGGCTCTTGCCACTGGTCATCGCGGCGGAGCGCCGCGCGTCCTCAGTGAGCGACGCGGAGATACACGCGGTACTCGACCAGCTCCCCGAGTACGAGTCGCTGTTCGTTGCGCTCTAGGCTCGAAGGCTCCACGGCGGGCGCCAGCTCGATGGGTCACGGCTCGCCTGTCCAGGCGCCGGCACCTGCTGCCAGGACTCTCCCCTCGCGCCGGTGACCGCCCGGTGTCATGGCTCAGCAGAGACGACCGTTCGGGTAGACTTGATCGGGGAGAACTGGTCGAAGGATGTGCCAGCGATGCTCTACCGGTTCCTCAGTAGTGACTACCCGATCACGCTGACGCTGCTGCTCGTCCTGCTGGCCTGGGCGCGCTGGCAGCGGACGGTGCTGCTGGACATGGTTCGCCTGCCGTCCCGCCGCTGGGAACTCGTCGGCCGCGCCGCCGTTGCAGCCACACTCGCGCTCTTGCTCTGGGTCGCGCTGTTCGACAACTGGCGGCAACTGCTCGGCCTTTTCCTACCCGCCGGCCAGCGCTGGATGAGCGACCCCTACGAGACCGCGCCGACACCCTGGCCTTTGCGTGTGGTCACGCTGCTGTTGCTCGCGGTGTCGGTCGGCGGTTCAGCGCTCGTCTACGCCTATAACCGTGGTGGCGTGCTCCTTCCTCTGGCGCTGGTCGTGCCGGCCCGGGCGTACCTGTACTTCCTCGACCCGATTCGCCAGCGCACCGATGTGCTGCTGCGCATGGCCGAAGGGAAGCTGGAAGGTGCACGGCTCATCGACATCGTCGGGACGCTCTACTGGGCGATAGGCCTGTACGCGCTGATCGGCTCGCTTCTCCTGGCGGCGTGGCTCTTTCTCTGGGGCCTCGCGGTGCCGGTGGCCAGGCTCGTGGTCTGGCTGATCGCGCGAGGGCAGGAGGCACGTCCCTCCGAGCGGTTCGCTCTCTACCGGCAGCGGGCCGAGGCGATGCGCCGGGCGGCTGAGGCGACACCGCCCGCCGCGCCACCGGAGACAGTACCACCGAAGAGCAGGGACTAGCTCCTCAAGGCGGCACGGAGCGGCGTTCGGCCAGAGGCCGCTCCGCTCATTCCATCGACTCCGCGATCAGCAGCGCAGTCTCTTTCGAGATGTCTCC
>JADBJL010000094.1 GCA_014874455.1 Thermomicrobiaceae bacterium | reverse complement strand
GTACGAGCTGGTCGAGGGCGATCCCGACGCTGGCGTGGTGAGGCTGCGATTGGCTACGGTGCGCGCGATCCAGCCAGGCGATTTCTACCCGCTCCTGCCGCCGCAGGACGACATCCACCGCGTCACGACGGTGTCGGCCGGGCCGTCGGTCTCGATTCACCTGTTGGGTAGCGACGTCGGCTGCACGGTGCGGCATCGCTTCGAGCCGGAGCGCGGGGCCAGCGTGCCGTTCCGCTCCGGCTACAGCAACGCGCCCTGCCCACCGGAGGGAAGCTGACCGGTCGGGCGCGCCTGGAGCCGCGCCCCAGCGAGGTGGTATGAAACGAGCGAGGGCCGCGGGGAGATCACCCCGCGGCCCTCGCCGTCGCGAGAAAGAATGATGGGGACAGTGCTGTCAGTCCCCATCACGCTGCCGGGTCAACCGCACAGAGGTCAGCCCAGTCCGACCGTGGCCGATCCGACCGAACCGGGTGTGGGTCATGAGAGGGGCGATCCCAAGAGGATCACCGAGAGGTCGTCCAGAGGTGATGCCCGGCCTGACCCGACGGCGGGGTCAGGTGGCAGTCCTCGGCCGGAAGCGGTTGACCCACGAGGCACGGGCGAGCCGTGCCCGGCTATTGAGTTTTGCTCGACCAGTTCGACCGGTCGCTACCCTATGCGCTCCAGCTCCTCGGCGATCTGCCGCAGGCGCTGGGCGTTCACGGAATAGTACTTCATCCCGTTGGCCGGCCGCACGTTCACGATGCCCGCCGCTTCCAGCATCGCCAGATGCCGAGACACAGCGGACTGGCTGATCCCGAGCTGGCCAACGATCTCCTGCGCGTACCGCTCGCCCCCGCGGAGCAGCTCGATGATCCGCAGCCGGGTGCCGTCGGCCAGGGCACGCAGCCCTGGCAAGAGGTCGGGCGAGATGACGGAGCCCTCCTCCGGCTGCGTCACCGCGCTCGTGCGCTGGCAATTGAAGAACAGGATCAGCTCCGGCGGGTAGAGAATAAACTGGACGAAGTTGCCCAGGTGATACGACGGGCAGAACGTGACCCGCTCGACGCGAGGCAGCGCGAGCTGCACTTCTTCCGGCAGCCGGTGGCCGCTGAGTTCCTCGAAGGCCACGGCCACCCCCGGGTAGGTGGTCGCCCGCGCTTGGCGGATCGCCCGGCGCATCTCCGGCAAGACCCGCCGGTATTCCTGCTCGTAGCACCCGTACCAGAAGCGCTCCAGCAGGGAGACGGTGCGCGCCTTGAGTTGTTCAGGTGCCAGCACCAGGCTCACGACCTCGTCCAGATCGGCCCGCGTGATGCCCGGCTCGAAGAACGCCCGCCACGCCGACGGGTCGTCCGTCTCCGGCGGCGTCTCGGTGACGCCGCGATCCTGGTAGACCCGGAGCATTGCTTGGATCGCCATGCTCCGGTAGGCCCAGGGCGGCAACCGGCGCAGGTGTCCGATATAGGTCTCGAAGTCGGCCTCGAGGCGCTCCGGGCGCAGGGGATCGAAGGACATCAAGACTTCTTCGATGTAGTACAGCAGCCGTCCCGAGAACCCGAGCAGGGTATCGAGCTCGTGCTGCCCGTCTTCCCCGAGTGCTTGTCGCGCCTCCACCAGCCAGCGATCAAACCGGCGCGGGTCGGCCGCTCGATAGACGAGCGAGATCACCGAGGTCAGATCGAGCGGAACCGAAACGGCGAATTCCAGCTTGAGCGCCGGCCGGCCGACCAGTAGCTCACCCATCTGCGCGCCGGCCTGGGCCCCTCTCGCTTATGACGATATTACGATAGCATCGCCTCCTCTGCCTGTCAAGGCCCCCGATCGGATTTGACGCGAGCGCCCGCGCTCGCGTACACTTGAATAGATGCCGCGCGCGGCGGCCTTTCTCGTCTCTGCCGCTGGCCCCCATCGTCTAGAGGCCTAGGACACCACCCTTTCAAGGTGGAGATCGCGGGTTCGAATCCCGCTGGGGGCACTCCCCCGCTCTCCCCAACCGCAGCCTGACTGAGAAACGATAGCCAACCGTCGCCGCGTCTCCCGGTGACCAGTTCGTGATATCCGGTACCTCACAAGCCGGCGGGGCGAGGCAGGGCCCCTCGCTGCTCACCATCCCGCGGGCCGCCCTGGGGATCGGCCAGGCTCTATTCCCGATAGGCGGATCCAGCGAGTGGCCCGTTGCTCTCCACATACCCGCTTCACGCTCGCGGCTCCCGGCAGCGCCTCACTGCCCGTACCAGTCGGCGAGCCAGGCGCGCATCTGCTCGATCTCAGCCCGCTGGGTCGTGATGATCTCGTTGGCCAGCTCCTGCAGCTCAGGACGCTGGGTGCTCGCGCGGATCCGCTCGGCCATCCGCACCGCACCCTCGTGATGCTGGATCATCGCCTCGAGGAAGGCACGGTCGAACGGCTCGGCGCGCCGCAGCTCCTCCAGGTCGATGGCCATCCCCATCTCCTCATCGGACATACCGTGGCCGGCATGCCCGGCGGGCGTCGCCTCCGCGCCGAACCACTCCCGTTGCCAAGCGCGCATCTGCTCGATTTCGGCCTGCTGGGCCGCGATGATGTCTTCGGAGAGCTGGCGCACCTCGGGATGCTCAGCCCGCTCGAGAGCGATCGTCGCCATGTCGATCGCGCCCTGGTGGTGCTCGATCATCGCGGCCAGGAACTGCTCATCGCTCAGCGCCGCACCGGCCGGGGTCCGCTCACCAGGTGAGGGCGCCGCGGTCGGCGTCGGGCTCGCGCCCGCTCCACACGCAGCCAGGAACACGGTCAGCACCCCGAGCGCTGGCACCAACCACGCTCGCTTCATCGATCACGTCCTCCTTCAAACGTGCTACTCGGCGTGACACACACGCGGGCGGGAGGCTCATAGCCGCAGTTGCTGCAGCATCACCCATGGGGGTCGCTCGGGAATGCCTACCCAGTGCAGGTACCGGATTACCGGCTCGCTGCCCGGGGCCAGCAACTCCGCGGCGACGAGTGCTGCTGGCCCGATCGGTACCAGGCGCGTCGCGATCACCTCTGGCAGCGGGCAGCGACCGGCCGGCAGCGCGGCGAGCGCCGCATCGCCCTCGCGAGGCGTGCGACGGTGATGGCCTATGGGGGAGGGCGCGTGCTCGATCGATGCGGCGGCGCCCGAGAAGACCGACCCAGAGGCAGGGTGAGTCGTATGGTAGAGCGTCGCGTGGAGGAGCGACGCCGCGAGCGCGACGAGCAACCACCCGGCAATGACCGTCTCGCGCACCAAAGCCGCCCGCATCGTCATGGCGCGAAGTGTACCCTTCACCACGACGACGCGCTTCGAAGAGGCGCTGCCCGGCCCGCCACCCGTTCTGACATGCATACTGTTGACCGAACGGCTCGTCCGCGCCTGTCCCGGACGATCAGTTCGCCCTCGTGGTGGAGGTGATCGCGAGCAGGTAAGAGGGGGTTGCGCGAGAGCCCCAGACGCTGAAGGAGGACATATGCACGTCATTATCCCAGTCGCCGGGCTGGGCACCCGGCTGCGTCCCCATACCTGGAGCAAGCCCAAGCCGCTGGTGACCGTCGCCGGTAAGCCGATCCTCGGCCACGTGCTCGACCGGCTCACCCGGCTACCCCTCGAGACTGTCGTCTTCGTCACCGGCTACCTGGGTGAGCAGATCGAGGAGTATGTCCGCTCGCACTACCGGTTCGACGCGCGCTTCGTCGAGCAGCCGGAGCCGCTCGGCCAGTCCCACGCGGTGCTCCAGGCGAAGGGCCTGGTGACCGGCCCGACGCTGATCGTGTTTCCCGACCTGATCTTCGAAGCCGACCTCGACGCGCTCCTCTCCCTCGACGCCGATGGCGCGATCTTCGTCAAGGAAGTGGAAGATCCGCGTCGCTTCGGCGTCGTCGTCACCCGGGACGGGCGGATCGCCCAGCTCGTCGAGAAGCCGGCCACGCTCGTCTCGAACCTGGCTGTCGTCGGGCTGTACTACTTCCGCGAGATCGGCGAGCTGTTCGACGCCATCGAGTACCAGATGGAGCATGACCTGCGCAAGGGCGGCGAGTTCTACCTGGCCGACGCCATCCAGCGCATGATCGACACCGGCAGCCGGCTCGTCTGGCTCCCGGTCTCGGTCTGGGAGGACTGCGGCACGGTCGAGGCGCTGCTGCAGACAAACCGCTACCTGCTGGAGCGGCAGCCAGAGGCGCTGCCTTCCTACCCGACCGCCGTCATCGTGCCACCGGTCGTGATCGACCCGAGCGCGCGCATCGAGCACGCGGTAATCGGCCCGTACGTCAGCATCGGCGCCGATGCCTGTGTCTCGCACTCGATCGTGGCCGACTCGATCATCGACGAGGGCGCCACGATCGGCAGCGCGATCCTGACGCGCTCGATCGTCGGTCGGCGTGCCCGAGTGCAGGGCGATCCCCTGCGCGTGAACGTGGGCGACTCCTCGGAGATCGTCTTCTCGCGGGCTGATGGGGGGTGAGCCTGTGGTGAGCCGACGTGATGCTCAGGTCACTGCCCGTGGCGGCCGCTGGTTCGAGGTGAGTGTGGAAACCGGCGCCGAGGCGGTGGACGCGGTAGCCGAGTTGTTTAGCCGCTACGGCTACGGCCAGGGTACGGTGGTCGAGTACCCGGTGCGCCAGGGCCCGGACGGCGAGGACGCCGAGATCGATCCCAGCGGGCCGATCCAGGTCAGGGCTTACCTGCCGGCCGACGAGGCCGGTCAGGCCGCCCTGGCCCGTCTCCGCGAGGGCCTGTGGTACCTCGGTCGGCTCGGTTCTGTCGGCGAGCCGAAGGTGCGCGAGTTGGTCGAGCAGGACTGGGCCGAGGCCTGGAAGCGACACTTCCCGGTCATCCGGATCGGCCGGCGGATCGTGATCCGGCCGAGCTGGCTGGAGTACCGAGCCGAGCCGGGAGATGTCGTGATCCACCTCGATCCCGGCATGGCCTTCGGCACCGGCCTGCACCCGACGACCCGCCACTGCCTGGAGTGGCTGGAGGAGCTGCCGCTCGCCGGCGCCCGCGTGCTCGATGCTGGGGCTGGCTCGGGCATCCTCTCGATCGCCGCCGTCCACCTCGGCGCGGCGAGCGTCGACGCCGTCGAGCTCGACCCGGTCGCGGTCGAGGTGCTGCGGGAGAACCTGGCGCGCAACCAGGTCGCCGATCGAGTGCGTGTCATCCCCGGCGACGTGCAGGCGGCGATCCCGCCGGGGGCGGAGTACGACCTGGTACTGGCCAACATCATCGCCCGGGTGCTGATCGAGGCCGGCGAGCGGCTGGTCGAGGCCGTTCGGGCGGGCGGCTTGCTCGTCCTGAGCGGGATCATCGAGCCGCACGAGCAGGCCGTGCGGACACACTACGAAGCGCTCGGTGCCAGGCTGGCCGGACGCCGCACGGACGGGGACTGGGTGACCTTACTGTACCGGAAGCCGGAGCGCCGATGAGCCGGCACGGTCATCGCTTCTACGTCCCAGAGCTGTCGCCGCCCGGCACCACGCTGGCATTGCCGCGGGAGACGGCACGCCAGGTAGCCCGGGTGCTCCGGCTGCGGCCCGGCGACACCGTCACGCTGTTCGCTGGCGACGGCTTCGACGTGCCCGCGACGATCGAGCGGATGCAGGGCGAATCAGTGACCGTCAGGCTCGGGCAACCGGAGCCGGGTCGGCCGCTGCCCTGCCCGCCGATCACGCTCGTGCAGTCGCTGCTCAAGCACGACCACTTCGAGCTGGTGGTCGAGAAGGCGACCGAGCTCGGCGTGCGGCGAATCGTGCCGCTGGTTGCCCAGCGCTGCGTGGTGGCCGTGAAGCCCGAGACGGCGCGCGGGCGCCTCGAGCGCTGGCGGAGGATCGCGATCGAGGCTGCCGAGCAGTGCGGGCGGGCGAGCCTTCCGGTTATCGAGCCGCCGCGGGCGCTGGAGGAGATCGAGGCAGCGATCGGCTCACAGCGGGCAATCCTCTTATGGGAGGGAACGGAGGCACAGCCACTGGCCGGGCTGGAGCTGGAGCCGGAGGCGCCGGTGCTGTTGCTCGTCGGGCCGGAGGGCGGCTGGACACCGGGCGAAGTCGAGCGGCTCAGAGCCGCCGGTGCCGAGCCGGTCTCGCTGGGGCCGCTGATCTTGCGCAGCGAGACGGCGGCCATCGCCAGCATCGCCCAGATACAGGTGCTAGCCGGCCGCCGGGCAGCCGACTCCCTCAAGGCCGCCGGGCACCGGCACTCACCTGGCGCACCGCAAGCGTCCGCAGCCGGTTGAGCGCGGCCGCCAGCTCGTAACGCCGCGGGCGGGCGTAATCCCCCGGATGCCCGCGATGCGGCGAGAGCACGTCCAGCCCCTGCCGGTCGATCGCCTCTTCGAGCGCGTCGAGCACCTCGCTCATCGTCCGGCGCCCGTCGATCAGCCCCTGCTCCAGGGCGTACACCAGCGCATCTCCGATGGCCCGGGTCTGGCTCGGGTCGACGATCTGCTCCACGTGGCGCAGGTCGATCGACTCGTAGCCGAACCCGACCTCCTCGGTACCCCGCGCTCGCACCCGCGTGCGGTCGCGTCGGCGGGGGTCGATGCTCTCCGGGATGGGAACGCGGGCCACCACCCCTGGCCAGGGATCCGGAGGCCCGAACGTGCCTTCTCCGTAGCGCGCCGCGATCTCGTGCGCGCGCCCGGTCACGTGCTCCGGCACGTAGGCGTGCATCCAGATCACCGTATCGGCCACGCTGAGGTAGTCGCCGGCCCCGCCCATGACCAGGATCGTCGAGACCCCAGCCTCCCGGTGCAACTGGCGCACCCGGTCGATCAAGGGGACGATCGGCTCGGCCTCGGCTGGCACCAGCTCGCGCATCAGGTGGTCGCGGATCATGAAGTTGGTGGCACAGGTGTCCTCGTCCATCAAGAGCAGCCGGCAGCCGACCTCCAGTGCCTCGAGGATGTTGGCGGCCTGCGAGGTCGAACCGCTGGCGTTGTCGCTGGTGAAGTCGGCCGTCGACTGGCCCAGCGGCAGGTTACGGATGAAGGGCTGGAGATCGACGCCGACCACCCGCCGGCCATCCTCCGCGCGGATCTTGACGGCATCGGCACGCGTGACTACCCGCTCGCGGCCGTCGCCCGGGATATGGTTGTAGACACCCCGCGCCAGCGCCTCCAGCAGCGTCGACTTGCCGTGGAAGCCGCCGCCGACGATCAGCGTGACGCCCTCGGGGATGCCCATGCCTCGCACCCGCCCGCTGTGGGGCGTAGCGAGCTCGATCGCGAGGTCAGGCGGCGGCTGGAAGCGGATGACACGGCCGGTCAGCGGCTCCTGGCTGACGCCGCTGCGGCGCGGCAGCACCGCTCCCTCGCCGACGAAGGCGACCAGCCCGTGCTCCGGCAGCGCGGCGCGCAGGGCCTCGGCGTCCTCGACCGTGGCGATGAAGCGCTCGGCCTGCTCCAGCTCTGGCGGCCGTAGCCAGAGGGTCGCTCGCGCTACGGCTGGTAAGGTCTCGACCAGGAGGTCGATCGCCTCGTCGCCGAGGATCGTGCGCCCGGCTGCCGGTAGCCCGACGGAGAGGCGCAGCTCGACCCGGTCGGGGAACACCCGGCAGGCGGTGCGTTCCAGCACTTCCTGCCCGCCGGCATCGATCAGGATGAGGCCGGACTTGCCGGTGCCCCGGCGTCGCTGCCCCTGCGCCGCGATCGCCCGCCGGGCGCGGCGCGCCAGGAAGTCCTCCAGGGCGACCCGGCGCACGCGGACGGCACACTCTGGGAGGCGGAGGCTCCGCCGATCCACGATCAGCCGCGCCCGCGACGGCGGCGCGAACGGATCGCCCTGGACATGATCGATGGCGAGCACCACCTCGCCGTCCTGGTAGACGCCGCGGATCTCCTCGTAGGCCTTGTATCCCCGGCGGTCGATCCGCTGGAGGATCGACCGCAAGACGCGGATGTCTCGCATCCCTCCTCCCCTTCACCACGTTCAGTATAGGCGCGACGGCTGGGGTGATCAGCGTGGGGAACCAGCGCGGCAAGGCGCCTGAGCGGCGACGCAGCGGCTACGCCCTCCGACCTTCGATGTCCGATAGGAGCCAGCGAAGACGAACCGGCTAGCCCTTCACCGCGCCGGCTGTCAACCCGGCGATGATCCGCCGCTGGAAGATGAGGGTCAGCACGATCAGCGGCAGCGTCACGATGACGGTGGCGGCCATCATCTGGCCCCAGGGGATCTCGAAGCCGCCGCCGGTCTGCGGCGAGAAGTAGAAGATGGCGAGCGTGACCGTCCGCTTGTCCGGCGTCTGGGTGAAGGAGAGGGCGTAGAGAAACTCGTTCCAGGCGGCGATGAAGGCCAGCAGCCCGGTCGTCACCAGCCCCGGCGCCGAGAGCGGCAGCATGATCCGCCAGAAGGTCTGGAATGGACTGGCGCCGTCCACGTAGGCGGCTTCTTCCAGGTCGCGCGGGAGCTGCCGGAAGAACGTCATCAGCACCCAGACGGTGAAGGGCAGGGTGAAGATGAGGTAGCTGTAGACGAGCGCGCCCAGCTTGTTGTACAGGCCGAACTGGGTGATCAGCGTGTAGAGCCCGCCGAGTACCGAGATCGAGGGGAACATCGTCATCGAAAGGATGATGTACCGGACGGGCGTGCTGCCGCGGAAGCGAAAGCGGCCGAGGGCGTATGCCCCCATCGCTCCCACGGCGAGGGAGAGCAGCGTCACCGTGCCGGCGACGATCGCGGAGTTCAGGAGCGCGCGCCGGAACTGGCCGGTCGCCAGCACCTTGCGGAAGTTCTCGAGCGAGGGATCTTCCGGCCAGTAGACGACCGGCGTCGCGAACTGCACGGCGTCCGGCACGATGGCCGAACGGATGGCCCAGTAGAAGGGGAAGACGAGATAGATCGCGATCATAGCCAGGACGACGTAGAACAGGATGCGCGAGGGCCGCTGTCGCAGGTCTCTCCGCTGCGCGCTTGCCCACCTCATGTCTGCACCTCCACCTTCAAGGTGGTGACGTAGGCGACCACGAAGATCGCGATGACGAGGAAGATCGCCACGCTGATGGCCGAACCGTAACCCACATCGCTGAACGCCACGATGTAGTTCTGGGCATACACGGCCATGGTCTGCATGTCCGGGCGGGCGCCGAAGAGCACGTAGAAGACGTCGAAGACACGGAGCGCGTCGAGCGTGCGGAAGATCAGCGCCACCACGATGGCCGGCCGCAGCAACGGCAAGGTGATGGTGAAGAACTGCCTGACCTTGTTGGCGCCGTCTACCGTCGCTGCCTCGTACAGCTCGTCAGGGATCACCTGGAGGCCGGCCAGCAGCAGGAGCGCCACGAACGGCGTCGTCTTCCAGATATCGATCGAGGCGACCGCCAGCAGCGAGGTGTCCGGCCGGGCGAGCCAGGCGATGTTCTGCTCGATCAGGCCGGCCCGCTTGAGCAGGTCGTTGATGACGCCGAAGATGTCGTTGTACATCCACTTCCACATCTGAGCCGAGAGAACTGTCGGGATGGCCCAGGGCACCAGCATGGCAGCGCGCATCGGCCCGCGACCGGGAAAGCGCGAGTTCACCACAAGGGCGATCAGCAGCCCCAGCAGGAACTCGAAGGCGACCGTGATCAGGGTGAACTGCACCGTCACTTTCACCGCAGTCCACCACAGCGGATCGGTGAGCAGGAAGCGGAAGTTCTCCAGTCCGACCCACTGCGCTGGGCGCAGTGCGCCGAGACGCTTGTCGGTAAAGCTGAAGTAGACCGTCTGGGCGAGGGGTACCATAGCGACCCCCACCACGACCAGCAGCGCGGGGAGCAGGAAGAGCCAGGCAAGCCAGGCCTGGCGCTCGGCCAGCGTCATCGCCTGCCAGCGGCGCAGCGGAAGCGCAGCTCGCCTCGGCTCAGCGATGACAGGACGACCCATCGCGACCTCCTCTCGTGGACGCCCCGGAGAGCCCAACTCCAACACGGGTGAGGAACGGCGCCGTCCACCCACCCGCGAGCGATTTCGTTGTGGGTTTCCACGTCGTCGCCTAGACGATAGCCCTGACCGCGCTAGCCGAGGATCCGCTCGAGCTGCTGGGCCACCTGCGGCAGCACTTGTGCCGCATCCTGCCCGGTCAGGATCCGGTTCACACCCTGGAAGATGACGGTCGAGACCTCGTTGTACCGCTCGCCGGCTTCGCGCGACGGTCGAGTGACACGCTCGACCGCCTCCATCGGCTCCAAGAACGGCATCGCCTGGATCACTTCGGGCTTGGCCGCGACTTCGGGAATGGTGGGCACGAAGCTCCCGAGCACGGCGCGCCAGGTCTGTACCTCTGGGCTGGCCATGTAGCGCACGAACTCGATCGCGGCCTCCGGGGCACGCGAGTAGCGGGAGACGCCGAGCTGCCACCCACCGACGGTGCCGACGTGCGGGTTTCCCGGCTGCGCTGGCAACGGGGCGACGTCGAACACCCCTCGAATCGGCGAGTCTTGGCTGTTCCCCAGCGCGTAGGCGTACGGCCAGTTGCGCATAAAGGCCGAGTTTCCGCCCTGGAAGACCTGCCGAGCGTCCTCTTCCTGATAGGTGGTGACCCCCTGCGGAGCGATGGTGCCGACCCAACCGCGGGCCTTGTTCAAGATCGCGGCCGCTTGAGGGTTGTTGATCGTCACCTGGCCGTTCTCGACGAAGCGTCCGCCACCGCTCGAGGCCAGCCACTCTAGCGCATCGCAGGTCAAGCCCTCGTAGGCGTTGCCCTGGAAGACGAAACCGGCGAAGTTCGGGTTGGCCGCTCGCTCGCCCCCCACGATCGTCTTAGCCATTTCCTCCAGTTCGTCCCATGTCTCGGGGGGATCACTGAAGCCGTACTTCTCTAGAAGATCGGTGCGGTAGTAGAGCATGCCGAAGTCGCCGAACCAGGGCATGCCGACGAGTTTCCCATCGACGGTGTTGTTCTCGATGATCGTCTCGTAATGCGCCTTCGCCTCCTCGCCCAGCGCCTGGCTCAGGTCGAGCAGATGCGGGGCGAAGGCGCCCGGCCAGATGACGTCGATCATCATCACGTCGACGTCCGGGGACTGGGCCGCGAAGAAGCGCTGATAGGCCGCGTAGTTCTCGGTGGCACTCTCGGGTTTGGGCACCACGTTCACGGTGATGCCGGTCGCCGCGGTGAAGGCCCCGGCGAGTGCGGTATCCATCTCTGCCCCGATGCCCACCGAGTCACCGTAGTAGGTGAGTGTCGCCCCGCTGTACTGCTTGGCCCGATCGGCGTTGAACACCTGAGGGGGATTTTCCAACGAGTAGGTCGTCTCTGGTGTGGTAACAACCGTGGGAGTCGCGCGCGGTGTCTCTGCCGCGGCCGGTGTTTCAGCCGCGGCTGTGGTCGGCGTTGCCGTAGGCTGCGCTGCCGGCGGCTGGGTCGGCGTGGCCTGCTGCCGAGCACAGGCGGCCAGGAGGGCCGACACGGCCGACAACGCAAGCCCGAGCGCTGCGACTCGACTGAGCACGTGCCGCCGAGAGAGCCGCTGGGCCAGCACATGCCGATACGGATCGCCTGCACGCATCGTGCGCATTGCTCGTCTCCTCACGTCCTTCGGACATACTTCGAGGCCAGTACCCCTCCTCCACCCTCACAGCCAGCGTGGCTGCTCTGGCCGGATCGACTGGTCTCGTGTCCGGATGGCACCTCCTTTCACCTGCTGGCGCTCACCTGTGACCGAGGCGGGCAAGCACGGCTACCGGTCACTGAAGCGACACCGGCACTTGGTTTCCCCATTGCGAGCGACAATGAGTACACCCGGCGGAACGCGCCGCCGAACGACGCGCTTCGCAGCCCAACCCGCTCTCGTTCCGGAACCGCTCGGTCTCACACCTGCACGGTAGCACGGAAACAAGGAACTGTCAAGCTTCTGGTCTGCCAATTAGTCTATCAGGCGAACGACGACGCCTTCGTCGGGTCGCAGGAGGACTTCGCCCTCGACTCGCTCGCCCTCGCGGTCGAGGTAGGTCGAGAGGGCGATCTCGCCGCGGAGACCGAGTTGCCGGCAGGAATACCGGCGAACCCAGCTACCGAAGTTCAATGCGACCAAGAAGCGCTGGGCATCGTCCGCGCGCAGGTAGGCGACCAGCTCACCCTCGGCCGGCAGCGACCGGTAGCGGCCGACGGACAGCGCCGGTTCGGCGCGACGCAGCGCGAGCAGGCGGCGGTAGAGCGTCAGGATCGACCGGGGGTCGGTGCGCTGCGCCTCGACGTTGTACACGGGGTAGTCAGGGGAGAGCGGGAGCCAGGGGTCGCCAGGGGTGAAACCGGCATTGGGCGTGCTGTCCCACTGCATCGGGGTGCGTTCCGGGTCTCGCCCGAAGCCATGCCCGACCGTGTGCTCGAGCGGATCCTTGGCTGCTTCCGCTGGGATCTCGACGTTCACCATGCCGATCTCGTCGCCATAGTAGACCGTCGGCGTGCCGCGGAGGGTCAACAACAGCATCGCCGCGACGCGCGCCTGCGCCCGTCCCACACGGCTGGCGACCCGTGGGCGGTCGTGGTTGCCGAGTACCCAGTTCGGCCAGGCGCCGGGTGGGAGCAGCGCCTCGTAAACGTCGATCGCCGCTTGGATCCGCCGGGCATCCCAGGGGAGCAGGACGAGCTGGAAGTTGTACGGGAGGTGCAGCTCTGGCTCGTGCATCCCGTAATAGGCGACCAGCCGTTCGACCGGGAGGTAGATCTCCCCGATCAGCACGCGGTCGCCGTACGCATCGGCCAGCCGCCGCATCATGGCGAGGATGGGGTGGATCTCCGGGCGGTCGGTGGTAAAGACGGGGAGTAGCCGGTAATACGGTGGATCGTTCGGCTTATAGTCGGGATTCGGCGGGTTATCCCGGAACTGGTCGTCCTTGATCAGGTGCCAGATGGCGTCCAGCCGGAACCCATCTACCCCGCGCTCGAACCAGAAGCGCATGGCGTCGAGCATGGCCTGCTGGACGTCGGGGTTCCGCCAGTTGAGGTCAGGTTGCTCCTTGAGGAAGGCGTGATAGTAGTACTGGCCGGTTCGGTCGTCCCATTCCCAGGCGCTCCCGCCGAAGGCGCTGAGCCAGTTGTTCGGCGGGCCACCGCCGGGCGCGGGGTCGCGCCAGATGTACCAGTCGCGCTTGGGGCTGTGGCGAGAGGAGCGCGACTCGAGGAACCAGGGGTGGTGCTCGGAGGTGTGGTTAGCGACGAAGTCGAGCAGGACGCGCAGGCCGCGAGCATGGGCCTCGCTCACCAGCCGGTCGAAGTCCTCCATCGTGCCGAAGACCGGGTCGATCGCCGTGTAGTCCGAGACGTCATAGCCGAAGTCCGCCATGGGCGATGGGAAGATCGGAGAGAGCCAGATGGCATCGACCCCCAGCCACTGCAGGTAGTCGAGCCGGCCGACGATGCCCGGCAAGTCGCCGATACCGTCACCGTCGCTGTCCATGAACGAGCGAGGGTAAACGTGGTAGATAACTCCCTGCTGCCACCAGTGGTACTGCTCGGCGCTCATCGGCATCCGCTCACGTACCTGATCGGCAGGCGATGCGCTCCGGTACCAGACGAGGGGCCCGCCGGAGTGGTGGAAGCAACGCCAGCGGGCCCTTCGTTCGCGCTCGCGTGCTCTACGCGAGCGCCCGTACGCTATCCACCCAACAGTTTAGCGGCTGGCCTCCCGCGCGCTGCGCACCCGGTTCACGGCCAGAGCGGTGGCCGTGGCCGCGAGGAAGACCAGCGGGATATCGATCAGCAGGAACCCCCAGCTCAGCACCAGCTCGCCGCTGACGGCACTCGCGGCGAAGCCGAACAGCACGCTCAGAACCACGAGCGCCGCCGCCCGCAGGCGGGGCTGAGCGATCCGGAAAGCGAGCAAACCCACGAACACGCCAGCGGCAATCGGGAACAGCTCGTTCATCGCCTTCCCCCTTCAATGATCCACACGCCCGCCAGTACCATTGCACCGGCGAGCCAGCCTGTCAAGGCAGCGCGATTTGACCACCCGACTTCCGGGCGTCGTCACTCCGTCGACACCCCCGGAGCGATGAGCAGCTCCCCGCCGTGCTCAGCCGACGCGCAGGCCAGCGAGCACGATGGTCACCCCACCGCGACTGAGGCCGGCTACCTCGACTCGGTGAACAGCGATGCCCGCCCGTTGCAACCGGTCGCGCGCCTCGTCCACGGTGTAGAGCCCGATCCGGCGGCGGCCGAGCGTCTCAGCGAGCTGGTAGATCCGGCCCTCGAGCGAGCGAGACGGCATGGTAACCACTGCCCAGCCGCCTGGACGAAGTGCCGCCACGAGGGTGCGGAGAGCGGCATCCACATCGTCGACGTAGTTCAGCACACCCACAGCCAGCACGCCATCGTAGAGGCCATCGAGCTCCAGCGGGCCGGGTAGCCGGCCTGGGCGCACCTCGACATTCGTAACGCTGGCACGCTGTAAGCGCGCGACGAGGTAGCGCAGCATCTCCGGTGAAGCGTCGACAGTCGTCACCTGGCGACAACGAGTCGCGAGCCAGATCGTGTACTGCCCGGTGCCGGGGCCGATCTCCAGGACGTGCTGCTCCGCTCCGATCACCGGCGCCACCAGCGCGTGCACGGCGGCTGTCTCCCGGGCGCGGATGGCTGCTCCTACCGGCACACGCCGGAAGTACCACTCGTACCATTGCGGGTTCCAGCCAGCATCGTTCGCCTGATACCAGGGCATCGCCTCGCCCTCCTGTATGCGCATCCGAAAGCACAGCGAATGCAGGCTGGCGCACGTGTCTGACCGCAGTCGGCCAGCTCGCTCCCTATAGGCGCGAGGGAATCGCATCGAGCAGCCTGCAGACGTTCGGCCGACGTCCGCCTGCACGCCGGGGTGCAGCTCGTCAGCTTCGAGGCGGCACCACCGCGTCGGGCAGGAATCACTGTCCGCAGGGAGATAGCGCCGTCGATCCGCACGCCGCGCGCTCCCCGATCCGCTCCATGGGAGCCGGTGAGGATCGGTCACCGGGCGCCTTCTTCGCTCTCGGCCTTGCGGCCGATCCAGGCCTCGGCGATGCGCGCCGCCTCGTTGTAGATGACGCGGATCGGCATGCCGGTGCGCTGGTGGATGGCCAGGCAGTCGCGGTACTCCGGCACCGCGTCGATCACCCGGCCCCGCCAGAGCTTGAGCTTGATCCGCACATCCCCCCAACGGGTCGCAATCTGCTCGATGCGTCGCCCGGCCTTGACCCGATCGAGCGGCAGTGCCCGCACTCCGAAGGTGGACGAGTGCTCGATGAAGACCCGCTCCAGCTCGACCCGGTCTGTCGCCCGGCAGATGGCGCTCACCTTCGTGCCCGGACGGCCGCGCTTCATGGTGATCGGCTCCAGCCAGGCATCGAGCGCGCCGGCTTCGAAGAGCCGATCGAGCAACGGCTCGAAGAACTCGGGGTTCATATCGTCGATATTGGCCTCGAGCAACAACTCCTCCGGCCCTTCGTCGACCGGCTCGCCTGCCTCGCCGGTCGCTTCGCCGATCCACAGCCGGAGCGCGTTGGGCCAGGGAAGCTCGCGCGTGCCGAATCCGTAGCCGACCGCCTCCACCCGCATCGGCGGCTGCTCGAAGCGGGCCAGCGTGGCCAAGACGGCGGCGCCGGTCGGCGTCACCAGTTCAGCCACGATGTCGACCGGCCGGGTGGGAGCCCGCGCCCCAGCGAGGAGCGCGGCGGTCGCCGGAGCTGGGATCGGCAGCAGACCGTGCTGGGTCTGGACGAAGCCGCGGCTGAGCGGCAGCGGCCCTGAATAGAGCGCCTCGATACCCAGTAGCTCCAGGCCGAGTGCGATCCCGACGATGTCGACGATCGAGTCGACCGCACCCAGCTCGTGGAAGTGCACCTCGTCGGGCGAAACGCCGTGCACTTGCGCCTCAGCCTCGGCCAGCGCCTGGAAGACCGCCAGGGCCCGGCCACGTGCGCGCTCGGGGAGGGCAGATCGCTCGAGCAGCGAGCGGATCTCGCGCCAGGCGCGGGCCGGCTGGGGCTCGGTGATCCTGACCGTCACCCGTGTGCCGGTCAGCCCATGCTGCTGGGCGCGCTCCGCGGAGACCTCGTAGCCGCCCAGATCGAGCCCGGCGGCCAGTAGCTCGCGCAGCCGGTCGAGCGACAGGCCGGCATCGACCAGCGCGCCGAGCAGCATGTCGCCGCTCGCGCCGGAGAAGGGATCGACGTAGCCGATGCGCACGCCACGCCTCCTCGTTGACTTCCCTCTGCCGCCGGTCTACCCGCGCCAGCGGAGCCCGAGCCTGCCCCCGGCCCTGGGTATCCTGAACGCGAGGCGAATCCGAAACGCGCCGCACCCCGCAGCATGACGGCAAGGAACATGCTCAGCCCCCGGAGAGCGCCCCGTTCCATTGTGAGGGCGACCAGCCAGTCGCCCCTACGAACGGGCAGACGTGTTGTCTCCCCGCAGCCGGCTGTCGCCCTCGCGGGGGTTGGGGATATCACCCACGCTCCGGGGAGGAGACGCCGCCTCCTGGTCGGCGCGGAGCTGGCCGCAGGCGGCTGCAATCTCGACACCACGGGAGTAGCGCACAGTGGTCGAGATGCCGTGCCGGCGCAGGATCTCGGCGAAGCGCTCGATGCGCTCGGGAGACGGCCGCTCGAACGATGGCTCGGCAGGCGTGGGGTTGAGCGGGATCAGGTTCACGTGGCACAGCAGGCCGCGCAGCAGCCGGGCCAGCTCCTCGGCAGTCTCGTCCTGGTCGTTGACGTCTTTGATCAGCGTGTACTCGAAGGACAGCCGCCGGCCGGTCCTGGCCACGTAGCGGCGGCAGGCGGCCAGCAGCTCGGCGACCGGGTAGCGGCGGTTGAGCGGCACCAGCCGCGAGCGCAGCGCGTCGTTCGGCGCGTGAAGCGAGACCGCCAGCTTGACCTGGTAGGGCTCCTCGGCCAGCCGGTCGATGAACGGCACCAGCCCGGAGGTAGAGAGCGTGATCCGTCGCGCGCCGAAGTTCATGCCAGCCGGCTCGTGGAGGATAGCGACCATCTTCATGGTGGCCTCGTAGTTCTGGAACGGCTCGCCCATGCCCATCACCACCACGTTCGTCAACGGGCGCCCGCGCTCGCGTGCCCGCCGGGCGGCGAACACGACCTGGCTGACCATCTCGCCAGCGCTCAGGTTGCGGATCAGCCCGGTCATGCCGGTAGCGCAGAAGGCGCAGCCGACCGCACAGCCGATCTGGCAGGAGACGCAGACGGTCGTGCGGTCAGGATAGAACATCAGGACGGTCTCGACGTGCTGGCCGTCGACGGTGCGGAACAGGAGTTTCTGCGTCTCGCCGTCGTCGGTGCTGACCTCGCGCACCGGGCTCAGCGTCGTCAGCGGCAGCGTCTCGGCCAGCTCGGCGCGCAGCGGCTTGGGCAGCACGGTCATGGGCTGGTAGTCGAGCGCGAGCTGCTGGTAAGCCCAGTGGAAGAGCTGCCGCGCCCGGTAGCGCGGGTGGCCCCGCTCGACCAGCCACCCCTCGAGCTCGGCCAGCGTGAAGTCGTGCAGGGTCGAGGGGCGCCGACTGCGCGGCAGCGCCGGCCGGACGCGCTGGGGATGGATTGTGGATCGTGCCGCCGTCATGGCCAGAGCCACCTGCTCAGACTGCATCGGAGAGGAAGTGTACCACCCGGGTTGGTCACGCCGGATGCCGGCCCGTCTCCGCATCGTGCTCCCCCAGCCGTGCCCGGAGCGCGGCGATGCGCTCGCGGTAGCGCTCCTCGCTATAGGCTTGCAGGAAGCGCGGGAGGCGGTCTCCGCGGGCCAGGTGCCACTTGCGGAAGGCGAGGTCGACCAGCAGCTCGTCGAGCTGGCGCTGGAGCAGCCAGGCCCTGAGGCCGCCGCGTCGCAGCGCCCGCCACAGGCGCCGTCGCCGCGCCCAGGGGCGCGCCAGGGCGTCGAGGTCTTCCGGCAGCGCCGTGCCGTGCTCCACCTCGTCCGCGAGCTGCTCGCGGATAATGCGGGCGGCTCGCCGCCCGCCGGCCACTGCCAGGACGATCAGGGTGAGCAGGCCAGGCACCGTCAACGCCACTGGCAGAGCGAGGACGATCCCAAGGGTAAGGAGCGGGTTCTCCTCAGCCAGATCGGTGACCTGTATCAGTGTCGTGACACCGTTCCACAACGCGTGCAGGAGCACCGCAACGCCAAAACCGGCCACCGGCCAGAGCAGGCGGCGCTTGCCCGGCGCGGCCTGGCGGTAGAGGCCCAGCCCGATGCCGGTGGCGCTGGTGAACAGGGAGTGGGCCAGCCCGCCCAGCACGCTACGCAGGAAGAACAGCACCCCGACGCCGACCAATCCGCTCTCCAGGTACGTGCCAGCGAAGTAGAGGATGTTCTCGACCATGGCGAAGCCGAGCCCGACCAGCGCCCCGTAGACGATCCCGTCGACCACGTCGTCGAACTCGTGGCGAGCAAGCAGGAACAGCAGGGCCAGCGCGCTGCCCTTCGCAGCCTCCTCGACGACCGGCGCCACGACGGACGAGCCGAGGGCATCCGCCACCATGCTGCCCAGAACGACCGTCAGCACAGCTCCCGCCAGCAACTCGGCGAGGACGGATACCAGGGCAGCGACGAAGGCGCCCCAGAAGAAGGCGGCAGCGAGGAGTACGGCCGGCTCCGGCTCGCGCGGATCGAGAGCCAGGATGAGCGCAGCATACGCAGGAACCAGCAACACAGCGGCGAAGCCCGCGACGATCAGGGCAGCCAGCGGGAGGGCGAGGAGGAGAAAACCAGCGACCACGATCCCGCTCAGCAGGATGATCCATCCTGCGCACCCCAGGAGCAGCCAGCGCAAGCTGCGATCCAGCGCGCTCGGCCGCGCTCCCGCGATCCCGGCTCCCGGTGCCATGGCGGCGCTCCGCTCCCTCCGTGGATTCTCGGATCGCCGCCAAGCGTACCCGCAGGCCGATCGCCGCTCAATACCGCTCACCGACCCGCTCGATCACCTCGACGCCAGCGACCTCGTGACCGAGCCGCTCCAGCTCGGCGCGTAGCTCTTCCGCACGCGCTCGCCCTCGCTCGACGACGACCAGCACGCGCCGCTCGGGAACCTCCCCTTCGACGTCGAGCACGCCGGTGCAGCGACGGAGTTTCCTCTGGATCCTGCGAGAGCATCCTTCACAGTGGATCGTCGGAACCGTGAACACGTAGGCCACGCGGGGTGGCGGAGCGGGTTGCGCCGAGGGCCTGGGCCGGGGCAGGAGCCGGCCGGCGAAGGAGTGCGCCAGCACCAGGCTCACGCTGACCGCCATCGCTGCCATGGCCCAGACCGGCGTGATGAGCCCGGTCACGGCGGCCGCGATGCCCGCGCCGTTGAAGACCAGGGCCAGCGCGACGTTGGTGGCTGTCAGCCGGTAACTCCGGCGGGCGAGCTCGTAGGCGTCGACGAGCGCCGAGAGCCGGTCGCCGATGAGCACGATGTCGGCAGCCTCGATCGCGATATCGGTTCCAGCGCCGATCGCGATGCCGACGTCGGCCTGCATGAGCGCGGGGGCATCGTTGATGCCGTCGCCCACCATCGCGACGCGCGCGCCCCGCTGCTGGAGCTCGCGGATGGCTGCCGCCTTGTCCGCCGGCAGCATCTCAGCCTGCACCTCCTCGATCCCGACGGCGGCCGCCACCGCGTTCGCCACGCGCCGATGATCCCCCGACAGCAGGATCGGCTCGATCCCTCGCCGCCGGAACGCCTCGATCGCCGCGCCAGCATCGGCCTTCACCCGATCCGCGAGCCCGAGCACGCCGGCAGCCTGGCCGTCGACCGCCACCAGGACCGCGGTCTGGCCCTCGTCCTGGACGCGCTCGACCAGGGAAAGCAGGGGAGCGAGGTCGATCCCCTGCTCTGCCAGGAAGCGCGCTGTGCCGACGAGGACGTCACGCCCTTCGACCTTGGCCCGAACCCCTCGCCCAGGTTCGGCCACGAACCCATCCGGCTCGCTGAGCTGGGTGCCCTGCTGGCGGGCAGCGCTCACGATCGCTCGAGCCAGCGGGTGCTCGGACAGGTGCTCCGCGCTCGCGGCCAGCTTCAGGAGATCGCCCGGCGTGCCGGCCAGGGCGTGGCAACTGGCGAGCGCAGGCTTCCCCTCGGTGAGGGTGCCGGTCTTGTCGAAGGCGATAGCGCGCACGGTGCGGAACACCTGGAATGCCTCCCCGGAGCGCATCAGGATGCCGCGCGCCGCCGCCTCGCCCGAGGCGCGGATGAGCGCGAGCGGCGTCGCCATGCCCAGCGCGCAGGGGTACCCCATGATCAGCGCGCCGAGCGCGGCGAAGCTCGCCCGGTGGAGGTCGACATCGCCGGAGACCAGCCAGCTCCCACCCGTCCAGAGGAGCAAGCCGAGCCCGCTCGCGCCGAACACGGTGGGCACGTAGACCAGGAGCACCTGGTCGACGAGCCGCAAGATCCCTGGCTTCATCGCCCGAGCCTCGGCGACCTGCCGGGCCACGCTCTGGAGGAACGTGTCGGGCCCCACGCGCGTCACCTGAACGACCAGCGTCCCGGTCAGGTTGAGTGCGCCGCCGATGACCTCGCTACCGGGCAGCTTGTCGTCCGGCACCGACTCACCCGTTACCAGGCTCTCATCGACCGACGAGCTTCCCTCCACGACACGGCCATCGACCGGAATCCGCTCGCCGGGGCGGATCCGCACCAGGTCGCCGACGACCAGCCGGTCGACCGGAACCGTGACTTCGCTGCCGTCCGCCGCGACCCGGTGGGCGACCGGTGGAACGAGCGCCAGCAGCCGCCGTACCGACTGGGACGCTCGCACATGGACGAGGACGGAGGTATACCCGCCGATCAGGTGGAACGCCAGAATGAACACCGTCGCGCCGAAGAACTCGCCCGCCGGGAGAGCCGGTACCGCGAGCCCGACGAGCCCGCCGATGAGGCCCGCCAGCGCCGAGGCCGAGGCGAGCACGTCCTGGTTGAGGATGCCGCGGCGGATCGACTGCCACCCGTTGCGGGCCACGATGAACCGCGCTGGCCCGCCGACCGCATAGAGCGCAAGAGCCGCCATGACGAGCATGCGGGCCCGGCTCGGCCCGAAGAGCGCGCTCGCCAGCATCAGCGCCGACGCTGCCGCGAGAAGGATCGCCGCCTGCAGCGCCTTGCGCCGGGCGATCGCCAGCTCCCGCTCCTCTTCGAGCAGCGCCAGCCGATCGTCGGGCGCCCGGACGGAGAAGCCGATCGCCTCGAGCGCGGCTTCGATGGTCGCCGGTGCGACCCGCTCCGGCTCGTACTCGACGAGCACCTCCTCGTGAGCGATGCTCGCGTGGGCCGAGCGCACGCCGTCGAGCCGCCCGACCGCCCGCTCGATCGAGGCGGTACACAGCGAGCAGTGCATGCCGCCGACCCTGAGGTGGAGCTTCCTCGTACGCCGGCCGTTCGCCAGCAGCGCCGCATCCGCTGTCGTCGTCTGGGGGTCGACCGGCTGGGGCGAGAATCCCTCGTTCATGGCACATATCTCCTCATTGGATCCA
Organism: Thermomicrobiaceae bacterium; assembly: GCA_014874455.1. Lineage (GTDB taxonomy): Bacteria > Chloroflexota > Chloroflexia > Thermomicrobiales > Thermomicrobiaceae > Thermalbibacter. Next base: position 73,951 of record JADBJL010000094.1, on the reverse strand, counting down.
TTCCAGCAGAGCGCAGCCGGCTCGGTCGAGCGAGTAACCGGCCCCTGAATCCGATCGCTCGCTCTCCCTCACCCAGCCAGCCTACACCTTCCAGTGCACTGGAAGGTCAAGCCCTGGGAGGCTGATGGGATGCTCGGGAACAACGACAAACGAGGCTCAGCCGGCGTACCGGGATAGGCACACCGTGCCCCGATGAGCCACCGGCCTCCTGGTGACAGGAGCCTGGTCGCGTCAGCGCCGTGCTCGGGAGGTCAGGAGCTCGCGAGCCGCCGTCACGTCGAGCTCTGGCCCGGTGACGTCGATCGCCGGGCAGACGCTCCCTCGGGTCTCCAGGGGCGCGTGCGCCGCGCGCTCGACCAGCGCAGCCAGCTCGGAACGCAGCCGCTGGAGCTCGCTGATCTGGCGGTCGATCTCGGCGAGCCGCTGCCCAGCTAGCTCGCGGACCCGGCAGCAGGGCCGGCTCCCAGCGTCGTGGAGCGCCAGGATATCGCGAATCGCCTCCAGCGGCAGGCCGAGTGCCTGCGCCCGCCTGACGAAGCGCAGCCGCTCGAGGTCGCGCGCCCCGTAGACGCGGTAGCCGTTCGGCAGCCGGCGCGGCTCGGGTAGCAGGCCGATCGCCTCGTAGAACCGGATCGTCCTGGGGTTGACACCGGCTCGCCTGGCCAGCTCGCCGATCCGAAGATGGGTCGTCTCACGCCGCTCGCTCATCGTGGACTCGCCTCGCGCCGTGATGGGTGCCTCGCGTGGCGCCCAGCTTACGATTCACGGCATGATTGTTCCACTGGAAGGGACACGAGGCACACTGAGACATGACCGGAGGTAGTTCGATGGATCTCCGCTCGATCCAGCGGCCGCTCAAGGAGCGGTATCGGAGCGACCCGGAGGCAGCGAAGATCACGCTCCGGGCAACCGGGAGCCAGGTCGACTCCCCGCTGAGCTGCTCGGTTGACATCGGCCGCGCGATCTACCAGGCCGAAGCCCACGCCGGGGTCGGCGGCTCGGGGATGGCGGCCTGCTCCGGTGACCTGCTGCTCGGGGCGCTGGCAGCCTGTGCCCAGCTCACCTGCCAGATGGTCGCCACCGCGATAGGCATCCCGTTCGAACGCATCGAGGTGACGGTCGAGGGTGACCTAGACCTGCGCGGCACGCTCGGCATCGCGAAGGACGTGCCGGTCGGCTTCCAGGCGATCCAGGTGCGCTTCGACGTCGAGGCGCCGCAGGCGACTGCGGAGCAGCTCGAGGCGCTGCGCGAGAAGACCGAGCAGTACTGCGTCGTCATGCAGACGCTGCTGCACCCGCCACCGGTGGAGAGCCGCTGGAGCTGAGCGGAAACTCAGCCGTACAGCTCGCTCAGCTTCTCGATACTGAAGTCGGGCGACTGGCACACCTCGATGATCCGCCGCTCGCGCGCCTCGACCTGCTTGGCTGCGCGGAAGAGGTCAGGCGCGATCTCGAGTGGGATCTGGATCACGCCGTGCTTATCGCCGTGCAACAGGTCACCGGGGTGAACCGTCAGCCCACCGACCTCGACCGGCGTGCCGATCTCGACCACGTGGACGTAGGCGTGCGAGACGTGCACCCGAGAGGCGAACAGGTGGAACCCGAGCTGCTCCACCTCGTCCAGGTCGCGCACGCCGCCGTTCGTCACCGTGCCGACGCAGCCGAGCGCACGGTGGATGTTGGCGTTCACCTCGCCCCAGAAGGAGCCGACCGGCGGGTCATCGAGGTCTTGAATCACGACCACGCGCGGTTCCGGGACGGTGAGGATGTACTCCCACATCCGGCGACGCGGCACAGCCGCGCCGGGGTCTGGCGGCTCGGCTGCCCGGATCTTGGCCGTCACGGCATAGCCCACCATCACGCCCAGGCCGGGCAGCATGCAGTGCACGCTCGAGTCCATAAACCCCTGATTCCGCGGCCGGATGTTGAACGTCTCGATCGCGTTGGCGACCGTCGGCGTGCTCAGCGTCTGGAGCGCCCGGAGCACCGCCGGGCTGAGCGGCCCTTGCGTCACCCTGTCCCCCTCTCCGGCTTGCTGCCCGCGCGAGCGCGGCAGCTCGAACGCGCAACGCCCGTGTGCCGGTGCCGCTATCGAGGAACTGGCGGTTACCGGGTAGAATCCGGCTCGGGCTACCGATCGCGCCCTTCACTCACGTGGCGGCACCGCCTACTCGATGCCGGGAGCGAACTCGCTCGCGGCCCATACTACCAGGCAGTGCGCGCCATCGAGAAGGGCGAAGCGATCGACCGGCCGCCAGGGTAGCGGGCTGAGAGGCAAGGGGTACTCCACGAACGATCGTATGCCGGGAAGGGGTGACCGATGACGGCGCGTGAGGAGCTGAGCGGCTTGCTGACCCGCATGCGGGTGAACCTGGCGCAGGCTGGGATCAAGGTGCCCGACGAGACGCTGGAGCTGGTGGCCGAGCGCGGTTTCCTGGCGACCGCGCTGGCGTTCCAGCGGATCGTCGAGGAGGCTCCAGCGGATGCGACGCCTGATTACCTCGGGCCGTGGGGCGTCGTGGACTCGCCGATGCAGGCGGGGCCTGCGACTGCGCCTCTAGTCTCGCCGTTACCCGTGACAGCCAGACGCACGCCCGGCTATCCCACCCTCTCGGAGCTGGCCGGTCAGCTCCGGCGCCGCGAGGTCTCCTCGCTCGAGCTGACCGAGCAGGCCCTGACGCGGATTCAGGAGCGCGACCCAGTGCTCAACGCCTTCCAGCTCGTGCTAGCCGAGGAGGCGCTCGCGGCTGCCCGGCAGGCCGATCGAGACCTCGCTGCGGGCGGAGACCGCGGCCCGCTGCACGGCATCCCCATCGCGGTCAAAGATCTCCTGGCCATGGCCGGTACAGTCACGACCGCTGGCTCGAAGATCCTGGCCGCCTGGCAGCCAGGCTTCGACGCAGCGGCCGTCGAGCGGCTGCGCGAGGCCGGCGCGGTGATCGTGGGCAAGACGCGACTCTCGGAGTTCGCCTACTCACCGGCCTCGAACAACGCCCACTACGGCCCCACGCGTAACCCCTGGAACCTGGAGCACGATACCGGCGGGTCGAGCAGCGGCTCGGCCGCAGCCGTCGCAGACGGGCTGGTCGCCGCCGCGCTCGGCTCCGACACCGGTGGCTCGATCCGGATACCGGCTGCGCTCTGCGGCCTGGTCGGGCTCAAGCCGACCTTCGGGCGGGTCAGCCTGTACGGCGCTGTTCCGCTTGCCTGGTCGCTCGACCACCTCGGGCCGATCGCGCGGAGCGTGGCCGACGCCGCTCTGCTCTTCCAGGCACTGGCCGGGCCCGACCCGCGGGACAGCCGGACGCGCCTGGTACCACTTCCCGATATCCTGGTGCCGGACGGCGACCTCACCGGCCTGCGCGTCGGCGTGCTGCGCGACGACGGGAGCGGCGAGCCCCTGGGATCCCCCGAGGCGCTGGCTGCCTGGCAGGCCGGGCTGGCAGCGCTGCAAGGCGCTGGCGCCACCCTCATCGAGCTGGATCTCCCTGAGCTGAGCCGGCTGCGTGTGCTCAACGGTGCGCTGCTTGCCCAGGAAGCGCTCGCCTATCACCTGCCCTGGCTGCGGGAGCGCCTGGAAGACTACGGCGAGTTCATGCGACTCCGTATCCTCTCGTCCTTCGCCTACGGGCCGGCCGATTTCGTGCGAGCGCAGCAGCTCCGTCAGGCACTCCGCGATCGCTGCGAGCAGATCTTCGAGCAGGTCGACCTGCTGAGCACGCCGACGGTGCCGTACGGCGCCCCGAAGCTTGGAGAGCCCGCGCGCAATACGTGGTTCACTGCGCCCTTCAACGCGCTGGGCTGGCCGGCGATCACGGTGCCGGTCGGGTTGACGGCTGAGCGGCTGCCACTCGGCCTGCAGCTTGCCGGGCGCCCCTGGGACGAGGCGACGGTGCTGCGGGCGGCCGCGGTGGTGGAGCAGGCCGGCCCCTGGCCTGGCGGCACGCCCTGATCTGGTCGCAGCGCGTTGGTGTCGGTGAGCCGGGCCGCGCGCAGGCGGCTCAGCGGCGAGCGCGCAGGCGCGCCGGAAAGCCTCGCCAACCCGCGTAGTGCGCCGCCGTGCCGAGCTCCTCCTCGATCCGCAACAACTGGTTGTACTTCTCGACACGATCCATGCGGGCCGGCGCGCCGGTCTTGATCTGGCCAGCGTTCACCGCCACCGCCAGATCGGCGATGAAGCTGTCGCTCGTCTCACCGCTGCGGTGGGAGATGACCGTCGCATAGCCGTGCCGGCGCGCCAGGTCGATGGTTTCCATCGTCTCGGTCAGCGTGCCGATCTGGTTCGGCTTGACCAGGATGGCATTCGCCACCCCGAATTCGATCCCGTGGCGCAGCCGCGCCTTGTTCGTCACGAACAGGTCGTCGCCGACGAGCTGCACGCGAGCACCCAGCCTGGTGGTGAGTTCGGCCCAGTGATCCCAGTCGTCCTCCGCCAGCCCGTCCTCGATCGAGACGATCGGATAGCGAGACGTCCAGGTCGCCCACAAGTCAATCAGCTCACTGGACGAGAGGACGCGCCCTTCGCCCCGAAGCCGGTACTGCCCATCTTCGTACAGCTCGGTCGCCGCCGGGTCGAGCGCGAGCACGATGTCCTCTCCGGGACGGAAGCGCGCGCGCTCGACTGCTTGGAGCACGAGCTCGACCGCCTGCTCGTTGCTGCGCAGGTGCGGCGCGAAGCCCCCTTCGTCGCCGATACCGCCCAGCTTCCCCATCTCCGCCAGCACCTGGCGCAGGGCCTGGTAGACCTCCACGCCCCAGCGCAACGCCTCCCCGAAGCTCGGCGCTGCGATCGGCAGGATCATGAACTCCTGAAAGTCGACGCTGGAGCCTTCGGCGTGCTTCCCGCCGTTGAGGATATTCATCATCGGTACCGGCAGCACGTGGGCGTGCGGCCCGCCCAGGTACTGGTAGAGCGGCAACCCCACGGCTGACGCGGCCGCCCGGGCCGTCGCCAGGGAGACGCCGAGCAAGGCGTTGGCGCCGAGGCGGCTCTTGTTGGGCGTGCCGTCGAGCGAGAGCATCGTGAGATCGACGTGCCGCTGTTCGCGCGCGTCCAGGCCGGTGATCGCCTCGGCGATGGTCGTGTTCACGTTGTGCACCGCGCGGCGCACACCCTTGCCGCCGTACCGGGTCTCGCCGTCGCGCAGCTCCAGCGCCTCGTGTGCCCCCGTCGAGGCCCCGGAGGGTACCGCCGCTCGCCCTACAACGCCGCTCTCGAGCACGACTTCAACCTCGACCGTCGGGTTCCCCCGCGAGTCGAGGATCTCCCTGGCATGCACTCGGCTGATCCGCGTCCCCGCCATCGTACCCGCCCCCTTCACCGCAGATCGCTCTGCCCGTTTTCGAGCGCAGTATAGGCGACAAGACGGAAGTTGGGTAGCAACTCCTGATACCGGCACCGAACGGAAAGCCTCGCCCGTCTAAGGCGCGCGACAAAGACAGACGCGCGTGGGGACACCGAAGCCGACGCGCTCTCTCACCGGTAGCCAGCCCGACGTCAGCGCCGACGTGCCCCCTTGCCCGTGCACTCCGCGTCGCTACCCTTCGCGGGTATACGGCACGCCCAGGGCAGCCGGTTTGGTAGCGCCCCAGCGCAGGCTGAACCAGCGCGTCGAGAGCGCCACAAAGACCACGATCGTGATCACGAACGGCAGTGTGCGCCAGATGTAGCGCGAGAACAAGCCAGGGAAGAGAAGTTCAGGGTAGAGCGACATCTGCCAGAGCACGCCGAACAGCACCGCGCCCGCGACGACCAGGAACGGGTTCCACAGCGAGAAGAAGACGAGCGCCAGCGCGATGAAGCCCCAGCCTTGCAGGTAGTTGTAGCTCCAGACCGGATTATAGACCAGCGAGTAGACCGCGCCCGCCAACCCCACGAGGACGCCTGCCAGCAGCACACTCAGGTAGCGTAGCCGGACGACCGAGATACCCGAGACCTCTGCCACCGACGGGTTCTCCCCCACCGAACGCAACTTGAGGCCCAGATGCGTCTTGTAGAGCAGGAACCAACTCGCCGCGGCGAGCGCCACCGCGAGCAGGAAGAACGGGGGGAGGCCGGCGATCTTCGGCAGCGGGCTCAGGCCCAGCGGGCCGGTGTACGGGTACCCGACGTACGTTGTCAGGCCGAAACCGAGGATCCAGATCGCCATGCCGTTCACGACCTGGTTGCTCCCCAGGGTGATGGAGAAGAAGCCATGGAGGAGGCCAACGACTGCGCCGCACAGGATGGCGGCCGCGAAACCCAGGGTATAGCTGCCGCTGGTCTTCGCCGCTATGAAGCCGAAGGTACCGCTCAGCAGCATGAGGCCTTCCAACCCGACGTTGAGGATCCCGGCCCGCTGTTCGATCAGCTCGCCGAGCGCGGCGATCGCGAAGACGGCCGCCGCGGCCAGGCTAATGATGAGGAGATTCCACACGGCTTTCCTCCCGCTCCAGAGGCAGGACGACCGGCGTCGGCGCACGCTCGACGATCAGGCGATACTCGGACAGGGCCTGGAAGGCGACCATGGTGATCATCAACACGCCGAGGAGGGCGTAGTCGATACCGAAGGTCAGTTGGAGCTTCCCCTGCATAAACCGGGCCCCACCGGCCATGCCGCCGAAGAACAGCGCGACCGGAATCGCGGCCAGCGGGTGACTGCGCGCGATGAGGCCGGTGATGAGCCCATAGAAGCTGAAGTCCCCGAAATCGCCGTAGCTCTTCGGGATCTTGTACACGCCCGGCACGGCGGCGAAGTAGTGGTACCCGGCCAGCCCGGCCAGCATCCCGCCGAGGCCGAAGACGAGCGTGCTGATGAAGAGCGTGTCGATCCCCGCGTAGCGTGCCGCCGCCGGGCTGTGTCCCAACACCCGGATCTGGTATCCCAGCGTGGTCTTGCCGAGAAAGAACAGGAGGACGAGCGCCAGCAGCACGGCCCCGTAGGCGGTCAGCGGCACGTTCAGCACCTGCGGCAACCGCACCGAGAGCGGCAGGCTGAACCCTTCACCCTCCGCCGTCCGCCCCATGAACGGGCCGCCTTCACGGATCATGTGCGCAACCAGCCACAGCATGATCCAGTTCATCATCATCGTCGTCACGATCTCGTTGACCTCGAACCGCCCGCGCAGGAAACCGGCGATGGCGCCATAGAGGCCCCCTCCGACCAGCGCGGCCAGGATCATGAGCGGGATCACCAACCAGCCCGCCAAGGCAGCGTTCATCCCCGCCTTGCCACCAAACAGGTAGACCACCCCGAACGCCGCTAGCGTCCCCGCGTAGACCTGCCCCGGTAGCCCGATATTCCAAAGCCCGGCGCGCAGCGGCACGATGAAGGCGAATGCGCACAGCAGGATGAAAACCGCTCGGTTGATGGTCTGAGGTAGCCCGAATTGGCTCGCAAACGCGTAGCGCGCGATCTCGGCGTAGACCTGACGCGGGTCGGCTCCGGCCTGCAGAAAGGCGAACCCGAGCAGGAACAGCGACACGACGATCGCCAGCACCGACGCCAGAGAGGCGTGCCACCAGCGCGTCTCCACCCGCTTCTCGATTCGCAGCCTGTAGCCAGCGACCTGTGCCCTCATAGCCGCCCCCTACGCAGCCCGGCCATCATCTCCCCGATCAGCTCCTTGCTCGCTTCGGCCGCGGGTACGATACCGGTGAACTGCCCTTCATAGATGGCTGCGACCCGATCGCTGAGCATCAACACCTCGTCGAGATCCTCCGAGATCAGGATAATACCGGTTCCGGCTCGTTTGGCCTCGAGCAGCTTCCGGTGAATGAACTCCGCCGCGCCGACATCCAGCCCGTGGGTCGGCAAGGCAGCGATCAGCAGGCGCGGCCGGCGCGAGAGCACGCGACCGACGATCACTTTCTGCAGGTTACCGCCCGACAGCGAGCGCGCTGGCGCCTCTGGCCCGGCCGCGACCACGCTGTACTCGCGGAGCAACTGTCCGGTCAACGCCCGCGCCTCGCTCGCTGCCAGCACTCCCCGGCGGGAGAACGCTGGCTCGCTGTAGTAGTTCAACAGGACGTTGTCCACCAGCGAGAAATCAGGGATCGACCCCACGTCGCGCCGCTCGGTCGGGATGTATCCCAGTCCCAGCTTCCAGCGCTGGAGGACGGGGACGCGCGTGATATCGACACCGGCGAGGCGGACACGCCCACGCTCCACCGGGCGCAGGCCTGCCAGCGCGTCCGACAGGATCTCCTGGCCGTTGCCAGCGACGCCAGCGATGCCGAGGATCTCGCCCGCCCGCACCTCGAACGAGACTCCCTGCACGGCCAGCACCCCCCGGTCATCGCGCGCCCACAGGTCATCGACCGTGAGCACTGGCTCGCCGATGGGCACCTCGATCCGCTCTACCTGCAGCGTCACCTCGCGCCCGACCATCGCGGAGGCCAGGCTCTGCTCGGTCGCCTGCTTCGTCTCCAGCTCGGCGACCACTCGCCCGCGCCGCAGGATCGTCACCCGGTCGCTGTGCTCCAGCACGACCGGGAGCTTGTGCGTGATGAAGGGGATGACGGCCAGATCCTCACTGGCCATGGTGCGCAGCGAATGCAGGAGCCGCTCGACCTCGGGCGGCGACAGGACGGAGGTGGGCTCGTCCATGATCAGCACGCGGGCACCGTGGTAGAGCGCCTTCAGGATCTCGACGATCTGCTTCTCCCCTTCGGAGAGCTGCCACACCTTGGCTTGGAGCGGAAGACGGAACCCGTATCGCTCGCACAACGCGGCAATCCTGTGCTCCGCCCGGGATAGATCGAGCACGGTTCCGGTATCCGGGTGCCCCAGGATGATGTTCTCGACGACCGTGTGCGCGGGAATCAGCTTGCGCTCCTGGTGCACCATGCCGATCCCCAGTTGGATCGCGTCGCGGGGGCTGTGGAAGCGCACGCGCTGGCCCTGGAAGAAGATCTCCCCCTCGTCCGGCTGCAGCTCACCGAACAGGATCCGCATCAGCGTCGTCTTGCCGGCCCCGTTCTCCCCCAGCACGGCGTGGATCTCCCCCGCGCGCAACTGGAGGTCGATACGGTCGTTGGCGACGACCTCGCCGAAGCGCTTGCTGATACCGCGTGCCTCGAGTACCACCTGGCCACGCTCGACGCTGTGCATGGTCGCTCCTCGCGGCTGCCCGCTCCTGTCAACGCGGGCAGGTGGTGGAGCTCCACCACCTGCCCGCTGCCCATCCCTCGCCCTCGCTCGCCCAGTTCCGACCTATGGCAAGATCGTGACGCCCTCGAGGTCGAAGTTGAACTTCGTCAGCAACCACTCGGTGGTCGGCGCCTCGCCTGCCGGCTTGACCGTCGTGCCTTTCTCGGGGATCGGAGTATCGGGCAACTCGAGACCGGTGCCGTTGCTCACCAGGGCGTTTTCCGTGAACGGATCCCATTGGCCCTTGCTCATCTGCTCGCGCCGCTGGGCCACGAGGTCGACGATCTCCTTCGGGAGCTCTTCGCGGGCCTTGGGGCTGATGGCATCGACACCAACCTTCAGATCGTTCATCAAGTCGACCGTCGACTCCTCGGTACCATCGGCCAGCGTCATCGTCGACTCGAGCCCGAGGAAGAGCACCTGCTCCGGCTTCTCCCCCTTCATCAGCGCCTGGATGATGCGGTCGTAGAGCACCTCCCAGCGCGTGTCGAAGGAGACGGCGACAGTGTTGGTGTCGGCCCACTTGTAGAAGCCGACGATGTCCATGTCTTTACCGACGAACCAGATCCCCTTCGCCTTGCAGACGTCGAGCGTCGAGCCGGAATCGGTCTGCTGGGTCAGGATATCGCAAGAGTACTGGCTGGCCAGGGTCTCGGCGACCGCCCGCTCCTCGGCCGGGAGATACCAGTCACCCACGTACTTGATGTAGAGGTTCACGTCCTTGTTGAGCAACTTCGCGCCTTCCTGGACACCGAGGATGAAGCCTGCCTGCCGGCGCAGCACCTGGATATTCGGGAACGCCGAGACGATCCCGATGTTGCCGGTCTTGGTCAGCGCGGCGGCGATCAGGCCCTCCAGATACAGCGCCTGGTACTGCCGCGGGAAGACGCGGATGAAGTTCTCGGTGTGCGTGAGGTCACTGGCAACGATCGAGACGAAGATCTTGTCTGGATACTTTTCGGCGATGTCGAGCAGTGGCAGGCCGATGAACTCGGCGTTGCCGACGATGATATCCGCGCCCTCTTTCGCGATCATCTCTTCGGCGAAGGGTACCGACTGGTCAGGCCCGACCTGCTCGCGGTAGATGTACTTGACGTTCGGGTACTTCTCCGCCAGGCGTTTGCCAGCCCGGTCGTGGGCACCGGACCAGGTCGTCCCTTCGATGACGCTGAAGTGCAAGATGGCGAGCGTGATCTCCTCGGCGGCTGGGGTAGCCGCTGCTGTCGGCGTTGCCCCCGGGGCAGGTGTCGCGGCCCCTGGCGCCGCCGTCGGGGTCGCGGCTGGCGCCGGAGACGCCGCGGGTGCTTGGGTGGGCGTCGCTTCCTGGCGCGCACACCCTGCGAGCAACCCGCCGACCAGCGGCGTGGCAGCGCCAGCGGCCAGCAACCGAACCAGCGCGCGCCGGCTCAGGGTTCGGCCGAGCCATGCGTCGTACTGGGGTCTCTGCTCTGCCATCGTTTCTCCTCCTCAGGCTGAACACGGTCACCCATACATCTCCGCCTCAGTTGGGAGCTGCGGCTTCGCCACTGAACGAACACACTCACCAGGCCGGCAGCCTCGCCTACCTGCTACCGGCCGCTCGGCCGCCTGCTTCCTTTTCACGCGTTGCCCCGAAAGCGACACCTCCCTTCACCACATCTCTGCGACTCAGCCGCTTTCGATCTGTAGGCAGGTCGTCGGGTAGGAACGTGCTGAGTGTGGCCACGCCTCCTTGGTCTACAGGTCAACGGCACCGGCAGCCCCGTGTTGCTGCAAGGAGTATACGGAACTGCGCCAGGTCTACTCGGCTGGCTCTCGACGGTGCCCCGAGCTATCGTTCCCGGGCAGGAGTTTCAAAAAGATGATCGGCCCCTGGCCCGACCGAACCCTTTGCCGTGGGTCACCGGCCCCGCCTGGAAGCCCGCCAGGCAGTATAACGAGGGGCTGGTCATCGGTCAACTAGACAGACGCACACACGACGCGTACCGTTGCTGTCGCTTGACATGGTCTCGCGCCGTCGCTTATGCTGGTAGCGTTATGGGCGCGAGACGTGGCCGGTACCAGTGCACGGTGTGCGTCAGCCACCACGTCCACTTTAGCCCGCCGGCGTTGCCGGTGGGGCACGCGGTGCTGGCCCGGTAAGCGTGTAGCCCTCAACCGGCGACGTCGGCGAGCAGAGGTGCATGCCTCTGCTCGTTTGTTTGCTCGATGGGTTTGCTCGCAGCCGGGGACGAGACGGGACAGGCAGGGAGGTGACGGTCTTGAGCGGGGCAGTCGAGCAGATCAGGCTGCAGGCGCTGGCCGAGCTCGAGCAGGCCAGCACGATGGCGGCGCTCGCCGAGTGGCACGGGCGCTATCTCGGGCGGCGCGGCGAGCTGACGCAGCTCATGCGCCGGATCAGCCAGGTGCCGCCGGAGGAACGCCCGGCCTACGGGCAGGCGGTCAACGCCCTTAAAGAGGAGCTCACGGCCCGGTTCGAGCAGCGCGAAGCGGAGGTCAAGCGCAGTGAACTCAGCCAGCGGCTGGCAGCCGAGGCAGTCGATATCACCCTGCCCGGCCGCGCGGCCGACGTGGGCGGGCTGCACCCGGTCACCCAGATGATCCGCGAGGTGACGACCATCTTCAACCACCTCGGCTTCCAGACGGTCGAGGGGCCAGAGGTCGAATACGGCTACTACGCCTTCGACGCGCTCAACATCCCCCAGGATCACCCGGCGCGCGATGTCTGGGATACCATCTTCATCGTCTCCGACCAGAAAGAGATCGTGCTGCGCCCGCACACCTCGCCCATGCAGATCCGCACCATGGAGCGACGCCAGCCGCCGGTGCGCGTGGTGGTGCCCGGCCGCTGCTACCGTTTCGAGGCAGTGGACGCGACCCACGAGTGGCACTTCCACCAGATCGAGGGCCTGGCGGTCGACGAGCAGATCACGATGGCCGACCTCAAGGGCACGCTCGCCGAGTTCGCCCGCCAGCTCTTCGGCCACGAGCGCAAGGTGCGCTTCCGCTGCGACTACTTCCCGTTCGTCGAGCCGGGCGTCGACTTCGCGATCGACTGCATGTTCTGCCGCGGCGAGGGCTGCCGGGTCTGCAAAGGCACCGGGTGGATCGAGATCCTGGGGGCCGGCATGGTGCACCCGCAGGTGCTGCGCAACGTGGGCTACGACCCGGAGCGCTATACCGGCTGGGCCTTCGGTATGGGGGTCGAGCGGCTGGTAATGCTGAAGTACGGCGTGCCCGACATCCGGCTGTTCTACCAGGGCGACCTCCGCTTCCTGGCCCAGTTCAACCGAGCGCTCCCCTGAGGGTTACCTGAAGGGCAGGGGGACAAGGGAGTTCCCCGGAGATCGACACAGGACACCGAGCAGTTCGTGAGAGGACAGCACGCGCACGATGAAGGTACCGGTCAGGTGGCTCAAGGAGCTGGTTCCCACCGAGCTGAGCGCCCGCGAGATCGCTGAGCGGCTGACTCTGGCGGGCCTGGAAGTCGAGGCGATCACCGAGATCGGCTCGACCTGGGACAACATCTATGTCGGCGTCGTCGAGCGCGTCGAGCCGCACCCGAACGCCGACCGGCTGGTGCTGGCGACGGTGGACGCTGGCGCGCACCGGCTGACCGTGGTCACCGGGGCGCCCAACATCGCGCCGGGCCAGAAGGTGGCGCTCGCCCTGCCAGGCGCGACGCTCTACGACGGCCACAGCGTGGAGCCGAAGCTGATCACGCTCAAGCCCAGCACCATCCGTGGCGTCCGCTCCGAGGGCATGGTCTGCTCCGAGAAGGAACTGGGGCTCTCCGACGAGCACGAGGGGATTATGGTGCTGCAGGCCGACGCGCCGGTCGGGATACCGCTACGGGAGTACCTCGGCGACCAGGTGCTGGAGCTGGAGATCACGCCGAACCTGGTGCACGCCTTCTCGGTCGTCGGGGTCGCGCGCGAGCTGGGCGCGCTGATCGGGCAGCGCGTGCGCTACCCAGAGCGCGCGCCGCTGTCGGTCGGCGGGCCGGAGGGCCTGGTGACGATCGAGGCGCCGGATCTCTGCTACCGGTTCGTCGGCGTGGTGATCGAGGACGTAACCGTCGGCCCTTCGCCCTGGTGGATGCAGCAGCGGCTGCAGGCCGCTGGCATGCGTCCGATCAACAACGTGGTGGACATCACCAACTACGTCATGCTGGAGTGGGGCCAGCCCCAGCACGCCTTCGACCGCGATCGGCTGCGCGAGGGACGCATCGTCGTGCGCCGGGCGCGGCCGGGCGAGACGCTGGAGACGCTCGATGGGGTGCTCCGCGAGCTGGATCCCGAGACGCTGGTGATCGCCGACGCCGAGCGGCCGGTCGGCATCGCCGGGGTGATGGGCGGTCTGGAGAGCGAGATCACCGACGAGACGCGCACGGTGCTGCTCGAGACCGCGAACTTCGAGATGCGCAGCATCCGCCGCACGGCACGGGCGCAGCGGCTGCGCACCGAGGCCTCGGCGCGCTTCGAGCGCGGCCTGGATCCCAACTTGGCCTGGGAGGGCGCCACCCGGGCCGTCGCCCTCTTCCAGCAGCTCATCCCCGGCTGTCGCGTCACCGCGGTCGTCGACATCTACCCGAACCCTCGGCTGCCTCGCCAGCTCTGCATGCCGCGGAGCGAGATCCCGCGGCTACTCGGCGTCGACTTCCCCGACGAGGCGGTGCTCGATGTCTTCGACCGGCTCGAGTTCCAGCCAGAGCTGCGCCAGGAAGACGGCCAGAAGGTGATCGTCGTCCAGGTGCCGACCTACCGGAGCGACGTCACCATCGCGGCCGACCTGGTGGAGGAGGTGGCCCGGGTCATCGGCTACCACGAACTGCCTGAGATGCTGCCGCTCGGCCGCACGGTGCCGGTAGAGATCTCGCCGGAACTCCGGCTGGTGCGGGCGGTTCAGGACACGCTGGTCGCCGCCGGCCTGAGCGAGGTGATCACCTACCCGATGGTCGACGAGGCCGCGCTGCGCGCGCTGCTGCCCGGCGCTGCGACCTTCCCCGACCACTACGGGTTCTACCCGCGCCCGGAGCGCGAGCTGGTGCGCGCCCTCAATCCGATCCGCCCAGAGTGGGCCATCATGCGCCCGTCGCTGCTGCCGTCGCTGCTCCGCAACGCGGCGGAGAACCTGAAGTTCAACCGCGCGGTGGCGATCTTCGAGACCGGCAAGGTCTATCTCCCGCGCGGGCTGGACGAGCTGCCCGACGAGCGGCGCACGCTCGGCTGCCTGCTGGCTGGCGCCCGCCACCTGCGCGACCTCTACCACGACGAGCGGCCGGTCGACTACTTCGACCTCAAGGGCGTGCTCGAGGCTCTGTTACCGCGGATCGGCGCGCCCGACATGCGCTTCCGGCCGCTCGCACACCCCAGCCTGCACCCGGGCCGGGCCGCCGAGGTGCTGGTCAAGGGACAGCCGGTCGGCATCCTCGGCGAGGTGCATCCTGAAGTCGTCGAGGCGTTCGAGATCGATCCGGACATTCGCGTCGTCTTCGCCGAGATCGACCTGCAGCGGCTGCTGGAACTCGGCCTGGAGCCGCCGCGGCTGCGACCGGTCTCGCGCTACCAGCCGGTCGACCAGGACTTCGCGGTCGTGGTGGACGAGGCCACGCCGGCCGCCGCGGTCGCCGACGCGATCATGGCCGGCGCCGGAGCCCTGGCCGTCTCCGTCCGGCTGTTCGATATCTACCGTGGGCCGGCCATCCCGGCGGGCAAGAAGAGCCTGGCCTTCCGCGTGACCTTCTCAGCGCCCGACCGCCCGCTCTCCGACGAGGAGCTGGCGCGCCTGCGCGAGCGGATCGAGGGGCACCTCCGGCGGCGGGTGAAGGGAGAGCTCCGCCGGTGACCGAGGCGCGCGCCGTTTCTTCCCAGCGTGAAGCTGCCGCGCCGCTCGAGCGGCTGCGCGGCATGCAGGACGTCGGCCCGGAGGCGTACCGGGCCCGGCGTCAGGTGCTCGACCGCCTCCTCGACGTGCTGGAACGCCACGGCTACCGGCTCATCGAGACGCCGGTGCTGGAGCCGACCGAGCTGTTCCTGCGCAAGTCGGGGGCCGAGCGCATCGCGCAGATGTACGCCGTCACCTATCGGAACCGCGAGATCGCGCTGCGCCCGGAGCACACTGTCTCGGTGCTTCGCTATTATGTCGAGGCCCTCCAGACCGAACCGTTGCCGCTGCGCCTCTCCTACGCCGGGCCCGTCTTCCGCTACGAGCGGCCGCAGGCCGGCCGCAGCCGGCAGTTCACCGAGGTCGGCTGCGAGCTGCTCGGCGCTCCCGGGCCGGCCGGCGATGCCGAGGTGATCCACCTGGCCGCCGAGGTGCTGGACGCGGTCGGGATCCGGCCGCGCATCGTGGTCGGCCACGTCGGCATCGTGCTCGACTTCCTGAGCCGCCTCCCGCTGCGGCAGCGGGTGCGCGACTGGCTGCTCTGGAGCATGGAGCGCCTGCGCAAGGGCCAGCCGGTGGAGCTGGAGCCAGAGCTGGCCGGCCTCACTGGCAGCGAGCGGCTAGCTACCCTCTACCAGGAGCTGGGTGCGTCGCTGCGCGACGTCTCCGGCGCGCAGCTCGAGCGCTGGGTGCTGGCGATCCTCCAGGAGACCGGTGTGCAGGTGGCCGGCGGCTCGCGTACGCCCGAGGAGATCGTCAGCGGCGTCCTCGCCAAGCTCAATCGCTCCCACGACGCGGACGACCTCCGGCGGTCGTTCGCCTTCGTCCGCGACCTGGCCGCCATCCACGGCCCGCCGGGCGAGGCGATCCCCGCGCTGCGGGCGCTCATCGAGCGGCACGGGCTGGATCCGTCGCCGATGACGCAACTGGAGAGCGTGCTCGACCTGCTGGCCGCCTATGGCATCGAGCGCGACCGGATCGAGCTGAGCCCGGGGATGGCACGCGGGCTGCACTACTACACCGGCGTTCTCTTCGAGGTCTATGCCGCCGACCAGCCCTCGCTCCAGCTCTGCGGCGGCGGGCGCTACGACGACCTGGCGCAGGTGCTCGGGGCGCGCGCGCCGCTGCCGGCCTGTGGCTTCTCCTGCGGGCTGGAGCGGATCGCCGAAGTCGCGGGGCTACCGGCACCGGCTGGGCCTGAAGTCACGCTGGTCGCGCCGGTCGCGCCGGAAGCGCTGGCGCGGGCGGCTGAGGTCGCCGAATCGCTGCGCGCGACCGGAGAGGTCGTCGAGCTCGATGTCCGCAACCGCTCCGCTGGCGCCAACCGGCGCTACGCTCGCCGCCGGGGTATCCACCGGCTGGTGCTGGTTCACCCGACCGGCGAGGTGCAGACCGAAACCATCATTGGCAAGGGAAACGACCGTGAGTGAGCCACTGCGCCTCGCGATCTCGTCCAAGGGCTCCTACGAGGAAGCGACGATCCGCTTCCTCGAGTCGGCCGGCCTCGGTATCTGGCGGCCCAACCCGCGCCAGTACGTCGGCAGGGTCAGCGGGCTATCGGGCGTCGAGGTGCTGTTCCAGCGCACGGCTGACATCGTCCACAAGGTGGCCGACGGCAGTGCCGACCTCGGCATCACCGGCTACGACCTGGTGGCCGAGCACGCGAGCGACGACCCGAACGTGATCGTCGTGATCGACGACCTGGGCTTCCGGCGCTGCGAACTGGTGCTGGCCGTGCCCGAAGGCTGGCTCGATATCACCACGATGGCCGACCTGGCCGACCTCTCGATCGACTTCAAACGCTCCGGCCGCTCGCTGCGCGTCGCCACCAAGTTCCCGAACCTGACGCGCGACTTCCTGTACCGCCACGGGGTGAACTACTTTACCCTGGTCGACTCCCACGGCGCGCTCGAGGTGGCGCCAGCGCTCGGGCACGCCGATATCATCGCCGACCTGACCGAGACCGGCGTGACGCTGCGCGAGAACCGCCTGCGCGTCCTCGAGGGCGGGCTCATCCTGCGCGCCCAGGCCTGCCTGATCGCCTCGCGCCGGGGCCTGCGCGCGGCGCCGGGCAAGCTGGAGCGCGCCCGGGCCATCGTCGAGCTGATCGAAGCCCGGCTGCGCACCCGGCGCTACCGCGTGGTCACCGCCAACGTCCGGGGAGCCAGCGAGGAAGACGTCGCCCGTCACGTGACGGCGCAGGTCGCCACCGCTGGCGAGCGGGGGCCGACCATCGCTCGGGTCTACCCGAAAGCCGGTGACGCTGACGGGGGCTGGTACGAGGTCACCATCATCGTGCCCAGTGACTTGCTCCTGGCGGCGGTCGATCACCTGCGCCGGGCCGGCAGCAGCGGCATCACCGTCTCCTCGCCGGACTACGTGTTCGATAGCTGTTCGGAAGCGTTCGTGCGCCTGTGCGCTGCGCTCCAGGAGGAAGCATGAGCCCGGGATCGCCCGTCCGCGTCTTCGAGGACCTCGAGCAGGCCCGAGCCTTCCTGCTGCGCAGTCGGCGGCTCGAGCAGGTGGAGCTCCCGCTGGCGGTGCGGCAGAAGGTGCGTGAGGTCTTCGGTGCCGACCTGACAGCGATAGAGGTCGTCCGGCGCATCGTCGACGACGTCCGGAGAGACGGCGACGCCGCGCTCCGCCGCTACGGCAGGGCGATCGATGGCCTCGACCTCGCGAGCTTCGCCGTGACCGAGGAGGAGTTCGCCCGGGCCCGGGCACAGGTACCGGATGAGGTATGCCAGGCGCTGGCGCTGGCCCGCGACCGCATCGAGTCGTTCCACCGGCGCCAGCCCCGCCAGTCGTGGCTCCACTTCGAGCCGACAGGTGGCTTCGGGCAGCTCGTCCGGCCGCTGGAGAGGGTCGGCGTCTACGCCCCGGCCGGGCGCGCCCCGTACCCGTCGTCCCTCCTGATGTCGGCCGTCCCGGCGCGGGTGGCCGGTGTCGCGGAGATCGTCGCCTGTGCCCCACCCTCGCCGGACAGCAGCGTCTCGCCGGTGATCCTGGTCGCCGCCGAGCTGGCCGGGATCGACCGGGTGTTCAAGGTCGGCGGTGCCCAGGCGATCGCGGCCATGGCCTACGGCACCGAGAGCATCCCGCGGGTGGACAAGATCGTCGGCCCCGGCAACATCTTCGTCGTGCTGGCCAAGCGCCTGGTCTACGGCGACGTGGACATCGACCAGTTGCCCGGCCCCACCGAGACGCTGCTCATCGCCGACGCCAGCGCCGACCCCGCCCTCTGCGCCGCGGACATGCTGGCACAGGCCGAGCACGACCCGCTGGCCAGCGCCGTGCTGCTGACCACGGATGCCGGACTGGCCCAGGCAGTCGCCGAGCAGCTCGAGCGCCAGCTCGCCCACCTCGAGCGTGCGAGCATCGCGGCCGAGTCGCTGGCGACCAACGGCGCCATCGCTGTCGTGCCCGATCTGGAGACCGCCTTCGAGCTGGCCAACGCCTACGCGCCCGAGCACCTCTGCCTGCTGATCGCGGAACCCTGGGCCTACCTCGACCGCGTGCGGCACGCCGGTGGGGTCTTCCTCGGCGAGACCTCGCCCGAAGTGATC
The DNA here is from genome assembly GCA_014874455.1 of Thermomicrobiaceae bacterium. Lineage (GTDB taxonomy): Bacteria > Chloroflexota > Chloroflexia > Thermomicrobiales > Thermomicrobiaceae > Thermalbibacter. Next base: position 55,389 of record JADBJL010000094.1, on the reverse strand, counting down.
GGCGACTACACGGCCGGCCCCAGCCACGTGATGCCGACCGGTCAGACGGCCCGCTTCTCCTCGCCCATCAACGTGGACACCTTCGTGAAGCTCATCAGCGTGGTGGCCGTGAATCCGCAGGGGCTGGAGGCCCTCGGGCCGCCGGCCGCGACGCTGGCGCGCGCCGAGGGGCTCACCGCGCACGCGGCCGCCATCGAGCAGCGGCTGGAGCGACGCCGGCCGGCGTAGGCCGGTCTAGCGCAGGTAGAGGCCCGGATCCTGGTACACGCCGTTCTTCACGATCATGAAGTGGACGTGGGGCCCGGTGGAGTAGCCGGTGCACCCCATTCGTGCTCTGACTGGATGCGGCAAGGCGCCGGGCAGTCATGTCATCGACCGCTCTCGCAGCGGCGGGGTTGCCACTGCCAGGCGAGGCTAACCGGTGCGGGCCAGCAGGCGCAGCGCGGCCAGCACCCGCTCCTCGAGCGTCGGAGCCTCGGCCGGGTTCACCCGTGCCGCGGCCTCGCGGGCCTCAGCCGCTGTGTAACCGAGGGCCATCAGCGCCTCGATCACCTCGCGATCCGGAGTGATCCCGGCTCGCTCGCCGACCGGCGCCAGCGCTGGGAGCTTCCCACGTAGCTCCAGCACGATGCGGCTCGCGGTCTTCCGCCCGATGCCCGGCGCCCGGCTGAGCCGCTCCACGTCTTCCGCCGCGATCATCTGCCCTAGCTCGTCCGGCCGCGCGATCGAGAGCAGCGCCAGCGCGGCGCGGGGCCCCACGCCGCTCACTCCGATCAGCAGCTCGAAGAGCTCGAGCTCGGCAGCCGAGGCGAAGCCGTAGAGCGCCAGCTCGTCCTCTCGCACCCGCAGGTGCGTGACCAGCTCGACCTCTTCCCCCGGCTGGCCGAGGTCGGCCAGCGTGGTCTGCGACGTGTAGACGCGCAGGATCAAGCCGTGCAGGTCGACGAGCACCGCGCCCGGCTGCTTGGCGACCAGCCGGCCCCGTATCCCCCGGATCACGGTGCCTCCTTCCGAACCGGCAGGTCGAACACGCGCGCGGCGTTCTCGCCGAGCACGAAGGCCAGCTCCTGCTCGGTCAACCCCGCCTGCCGCACGCGCTCGAGGAACGGCTTCTGCCGGAGCACCGGGTAGTCGGTCGCCATCAGCACCCGGTGTGCCCCGGCGACGTCGATGACGGTGCGGAAGACCTCGAACCGGTAGAGGTAGGTGCTGGCGGCCGAGTCGTAGACCACGTTGCGAGCCGCCCTGGCGACCTCCGGCATCAGCTCGTAGAAGGGCAGGCCGCCGCCCCAGTGGGCCGCCACGACCACCTGGTCGGGGAACGCTTCCAAGAAGCGGATGAATCGCTGGGGCCAGGCGGAGCCTTTGCCCGGATACAGGTGGCCCAGCGGCTCGCTCACATGGGCGAGCAGCGGCTTCGCGTACGCCTGGCAGGCCTCGACCAGCGGCGCCAGCACCCGGGGCTCGGCGAAGTCGAACCCCTGAGCGTCGGCGTTCAGTTCCCCGATGCCGGACGCCCCCGCGCGGAAGCAGCGCTCCGCCTCGGCCGCCGCGCCCGGGTCACCGGGCACGACGATACCAAGCCAGGCGATGCGCTCCGGGTGTGCCTGGCAGGCGACAGCCAGGTAGTCGTTGTGCTCCCGACACAGTCCGGGGTCGCTCCAGGGAAAGCCACAGGCGACCGAGATGTCGATCGCGGCCATGTCCATCGACGCGAGGAGATCCTCGGCGGTTGCCAGGAGCGCGCGCGGGCTGGCATAGAGTTCGCCGAACCAGCGGTCGCGCTGGCAGAACCGCTCGCGCTGGTGAACGACCTCCGGCGGGAAGATGTGGGTATGGGCGTCCACGATCACCGGGCTCACCCGCCGTAGCCAAGCGCCAGGATCACTGCCACGATGGCGATGAAGACCAGCAGGCCGAGCAGCACCAGCGCCACCATCAGCCGGTTCGGCCCACCGGCCTCGACCGGTGCCAGTTCCTCCTCAGTGACCGGCTTCACCCAGGCGACGACAGCGGTGGCGTTGTCGTTCGTCTGGTGCGCGATCGCCAGCTCGACCAGCCGGCGAGCCGCCTCCTCCGGCGAGTGCGCCAGTACAGTCGTGGCGATCTCGTCCGCGCTCACGAAGTCGTGGACGCCGTCAGTCGTCAACACCAGCCGGTCGTCGCTCAGCAGCCGGAGCTCGAAGATATCCACGTCGACCCGATGCCGGTGCCCGAGTGCCCGGGTGATCACATTGCGGTACTGGCTCTCGCGGGCCTCTTCTTCGGACATCACCCCGGCGGCTACCTGCTCGGCGACCAGCGAGTGGTCGCGCGTGATCTGAGTCGCCCGCTTGGCGCGGATCAGATAGGCACGGCTATCGCCGACGTTCGCGACCGTGAGGTCATGCTCGCGGATGACCGCGGCGACGAGCGTGGTACCCATCAGGTGCTCTTCGCCCAGCGGCTGCCACTCGCTGTAGATGCGCTCGTTGGCCTGGCGAATGGCCGTGCGCAGGCGCTGGGGGATCTCGGTCGGCTCCAGCGGGCTACTGTAGAAGACGTCGCGCAGTGTCTCGATCGCGAGCTGCGCTGCCACCTCGCCGCGCTGGTAGCCTCCCATCCCGTCGGCGACCGCCAGCAGCACGCCGTGGCTGCGCGCCAGCTCGCTCTGCGGATCGGTCAGGAGGACTGCATCCTCGTTCTGCTCGCGGACAGGCCCTGGGTCGGTGGCAGCCCCGACCACCAGCACTGTCTCGCGCACGCGCTGTCGAACCGACAATCCCTCGCTCCTCCGGCCCCCACACGACCCCTCGCGACTCGTATGACTAGTATGGAGCGTGATGCGCAGGGCGACAACCGAACCCCCTGGGTGCCAGCCGGTGCTCGCCGCCGTCGAGCGGCCGTATAATGCCGGTACGACCGGCCGGCCGATGCAAGGATCACGCTCGATGCCCGCTCGCACGCACGCCGCTCGCAGACCTCGCCGTGGTGTCCTGGTGCCGCGCTCGTCGCCCGTGGTTCTGCTCGCGCTGCTCTTGCTTCTGGCACCAGGTTGCCGGCGGGGCAAGGCCGAACCTCCTGTCGACCCGTCCGACCTCGTGAGCACCGCGGCCGACCGGCTCGACCGCGTCACCTCGTTCCACTTCGTGCTGACCCACGAGAGCGGGGGGACACCGATCTTGCAGACCATGCTCCTGACTCGGGCCGAGGGGGACGTGGCTCGGCCGGGCCAGATGAAGGCGCAGCTCGCCGTGGAGGCGGTCGGAGCCGCTCTGCAGCTCCAGTTCATCGGTATCGGCGACGAGGCCTGGCTCAGCAACCCGTTCGATCCGACTCAGTGGCAAGCCCTGCCCGATGTCGCGGCGCACGACGTCCTCAACCTGGAGGCACTGCCCCACGTGCTGCGCCAGCTCAAGAACCCGAGCCTGGTCGGCGAGGAGCGCCTCGCCGGAGCGACGAGCTATCACGTCCAGGGAAAGCTGGACTCAGCCGACCTGACGACGCTCGTGCCGAGCGGTGCCGAGCCCGGGCTGGAAGTCACAGTCGACCTCTGGATCGGCAAGGACGACTCGCTCGTGCGTCGCGTGGTCGTCAGCGGCGCGCTCACCTTCAAGGAACCGACGACCATGAAGCGCACGATCGAACTCTCCGCCTTCGACGCTCCGGTGACGATCACGCCGCCTCAGTGACGGCACGTGCCAGGATGACCGGGAAGTCACCCGCGCAGAGAACTGGAGACCGGCCACGTCACGGGCGAGCTGCCCTCCTGCCCGGACTCGTCCGCAGGCCGGCCGCAACACTCGCGCACTCGCCAGGACTGCTGGTGTCCGCGCTGGCCCTCGGCGTCTTCTTCGCCGGGCTCGACCAGACGTTCGTGGTGACCATCCTGCCCGATATGATGCCCGACCTCGGCATCACCGTCGACAACTTCGGCCGAGCGGCCTGGATCGTGAACGGCTACCTGCTCGGCTACACCGTCGCCATGCCGCTCATGGGCCGGGTAGCGGACGCGTTCGGCCACCTGCGCATCTACGTGGCCAGTACGCTGTTGTTCCTGGCCGGCTCCGCGATGGTGGCGCTCGCTCCGAACCTGGAGCTGCTCACGGCTGCCCGCGCGGTGCAGGCGGTCGGCGGCGGCGCGATCGTGCCGATCTCGATTGCGATCGCTGGCTCGCGTCTCTCACCTGGCCGCCGCGCGCTGGCGATCGGGCTCATCGCCGCGCTCGACGACGCGAGCAGCCTGCTGGGCCCGCTGTACGCGGCTGCCCTCGTCGAGCCGCTCGGCTGGCGCGGCCTGTTCTGGCTCAACATCCCGCTCCAGATCCCGTGGTTGCTCGCAGTCGTGCTGCTTGTCCGCCGCACTCCGATCCTCGCGGCACGCCGAGTCGACTGGCTGGGCGGGCTGCTGCTGGCCGCTGGACTGGCCTGCCTGACCATCGGCCTCACCCGTGAGTCGAACGAGACCGGCTCGGTCTGGATCACCGCACTCTGGTTCGCGCTCGCGCTCGCCAGCACCGCCGCCTTCGTCGCCCGCCAGCGACGCGCCCCCGACCCGCTCGTCCCGGTGCGCTCGCTGCGGCAGCGCGCCGTCAGCTCGGGGATGGCGCTCTACTTCATCGACGGCGCGGCGACCATCACGCTGATGATCTGCATCCCCTTGATGACCAATGTGCTCTGGGGCGGCGACCCGCTGCAGGGCGGCCTCAACCTGATGAAGATGATGGTCTGGATGCCAGTAGGGGGGATCCTGGGTGGCTGGATCGCCCAGCGGCTCGGCTACCGGCCGACCGCGGCGCTCTCCTTCCTGTTCCTGGCGCTGGCCTATCTGAGCATGTACCGCTGGCCGGATTCACCCGGGCCGGGAACGCTCTGGGGCACGCTCCTGATCGCCGGGCTGGGCATCGGCCTGAACGACGCGCCGATCCTCAGCAGCGTGCTCGACAACGTGCGGGCCGCCGAGCGGGCAACGGCGGCTGCGCTCACCCAGATGGTTCAGACCACCGGCATGATCGTCGGTACGGCCCTGCTGGCGACACAGGGGATCGGCCGCTTCGACCAGCGGGCCGCCGAGCTCTTCCGCCAGCGCGGCCTCAGCGCTTCCCCGGAGGAGTACCAGGCCATCCTCCGGGCCACCTTCGACGAGATCTTCCTGGTAGCCGCTTTAGTGACGCTCCTGGGCGCGGGGCTCGCTCTGCTCCTCGCTCGCGGTCGCCCATATCGGGCAAGCTGGTCGCCGATCGCCACCACGACGGCCCACGAGGAGCCATAGGCCCGCAGATCCGATCACGAGCGGCGCATGGCGTGGCGCAGCGCCTGCAAGGCATCTACGGTCGAGCCGTTCGGCGGGAAAACCGCCGACCCGGCCACGACCACGTCGGCGCCGGCCTCGATCACCGCTGCCACGTTACTCGGCTTGACCCCACCGTCGACCTCGATGACCGCTGGCAGGCCCATCTCGTCGATCAGCCGGCGCAGGCGCTCGACCTTGCGCAGGGTCGCCGGAATGAGCGCCTGCCCTCCATAGCCGGGTTCGACGGTCATGACGAGCACCAGATCGACGAAGGGGAGGATCTCCTCTACGGCGGTGACCGGCGTGGCGGGGTTGAGCGCGACACCGGCCAGCGCTCCGATCGCATGGATCTGCTGCACTGTCCGGTACAAGTGCAGGCACGCCTCGGCGTGGACGGTGACGATCGCGGCGCCCGCCGCGATGAAGTCACTGACATGGCGTTCCGGCTCGACGACCATCAGGTGCACATCGAGCGGCAGGCTGGTCGCCCGGCGCGCTGCCTCCACGACCGGCAGGCCGAAGCTGATGGTGGGCACGAACCGCCCGTCCATCACGTCGAGGTGCACGTAGTCGGCCCCGCCCAGCTCGAGCTGCCGGAACACCTGGGCCAGATGGCTGAAATCGGCGTTGAGGATCGAGGGCGACAGCGCCGGCCGGCGCGCTCGTAAGTCCAGCATGCGGCTCCCCCTCGCATCACCGCCTTGCCCGGTACACCCCCACCGGGCTCCGGCTTCCTGTCGCGTAGAGTGTACAGTGCGATTATCCGTTCAGTACCAGCGCTGCCTGTACGTGCCAACTTCGCTATCCTTGAGAGAGTGAAGCGACCTGGCGAGAGCCCTGAGCGCAGAGACGAGTACACGGCCCTCTGGCTCCGGATTCGGCCGTCTGAACCTATCCCGGAAAGGGGCTGGCCATGCGGCGACGGATCTTCAGAACCGGCGACGACCTCTCAGCCTTCGCTGGCGCAGTGCTCTGTCGTGACATCACGGTACCGTCCGACGGCAAGCCGGTGACGATCCGGCGCGGAGTTCCGCTGGCCGAAGCCCTCCAACGCCTGCCCCAGCGGGGCGACGGGCTCGAGATCGCTGTCCTGGTGCCGGACAAAGGCGAGCTCGCGCAGCCGGACGCCTCAGCGCGGCTCGCGAGCGGGGTGACCGGCCCAGGTGTCGCACAAGAGCCGCCCCACCAGGGACAGGTCAACCTCCGCGCAGCCATCGCCGGGCTGCTCAGGGTCGACGGGACTGCCGTCGCCCGCCTCAACCGCAGCGGCGCCGCCCTGGTCGCGACCGCGCTGGATGGTCGCGTCGTGCAGGAGGGCGAGACGGTCGCCATCGTCAAGGCGCCCGCCCTGTTCGTCGACGAGGCGAGGGTCGAGCGCGCACTGGCCAGGCTCAAGGGAAGACCTGTCGTGCGCGTCGCCCCGTTCCGAGTCCAGCGCGTGGCCATGGTGGCCGGGACGCGCATCCGCCCGGCCCAGCTCGAGGTGGCGACCCGGCACCTCGCGACACACCTGGAGCGATTCGGCGCGCGGCTCGTCGCGACCCGGCACCTCGATGACGACGACCCCGGCGAGATCGCGCGTGCCTATCGTTCGCTCCTCCAGGACGGCGCGGAGCTGGTTCTCATCGCTGGCTCGATCATGCTCGACCCCGAGGATCCGTTCATCGTCGCCGCCAGGCGTATCCGGGCGCGGGTTGCCTGTATCGGCGCGCCGGTCGACCCAGGAACCATGTTCTGGGTCGCGTATGCCGGCGAGGTGCCGATGTTCGGGCTGGCCTCCTGCGAGCTCTACGGCCGGCTTTCGGTCTTCGACCTGCTCTTGCCCTACGCGCTCGCTGGCGAGCCGATCACCCGCGACCTGCTGGCCGAGCTCGGGTACGGGGGCCTGCTCAGCGAGACCCAGCACGCCCGGCGGCCGCCCGGCTGGTACCGCGAGGCCGGCGACGAGGCTGCGACCGCCCACCTGGAGCCGGCCCGCTCGCACGACGCCTGAACGAGAGGCCCCACCGCGAGGCGGAGCGCGCCGCTGGCCTCCGGCACGGCGCACCGGCTTCCCGTTCACATCAACGGCGCTGTCGCCGCCCCGGATTTATCGTTGACCGAGCAGAGGAGCCCGGCTAGACTGCTCTGGAGAAGGTGAGAAAAAGGAAAAACGCAGGCGAGCCAGCAGTGCGACGGGTCCTGGGTGGCCGGTGACGGATACTTCGCCTACATCGACCTTCTCTAAGAGGGGAGGAGTGTCATGCGGTACAGGGCTCGCGTGGCCCTGCGGTGGTCAGTTGTCGCCGGGCTCGTCGCGATCGCGATAGCCTCGCTGGCGCTGATCGCCGCGGTGAACTTCGGCCGGGCCCGCTCGCCGTTCCCGGAGCCGCCGGCAGGCAAGCCCATTCTCCACGTCCAGGCAACGCGCGCGGAGCCCGGGCACACCACCGAGCTCGAGGCATGGGTGAACCTGTCAACCGGTGAGGGGAAGGTGATCGAACGCGCCGCCGGTGGGACGCTCCAGCGCGTCGAACTCGTCCACGACGATGAGTACCTGTTCTACCTCGCCGATGCGGCGCACCTCGTGCGCTGGCAGAACCTCGATCCGAACTCCCCGCTCCGTGGTCGACTGCTGGACGAACTGCTGGGAGTCCGGCTGGCGGTCGAGGAAGGGCGAGCTCAGATCATCGGATCCGGGACGGACGGCGGAAGACAGACGGTACACGTTCGCTTTACGACGGCCGGAGGGATCCCGGTCGTCGCGACACTGGATGCCGCGACTGGGCTAATCGTGCGGACGGAGAGCAGCCAGGGGCAGCAGCCGGAAGTCGTCGACATCACCTACCACACGATCGAATACCTCGCTCCGGAGCAGGTGCCGCCAGACCTCGCTGCCGTCCCTATCCCGGCCGGAGCGAGCACGGAGGAGTACTGGGATCGCGTGTTGAGCGTCCCTCTCCCTACCCTTCCATACGACGTGTACGTCGCCGACTTCGGGTCCTCACCGGTAGCCATGTTCCGCCGGGTCTCGAACTCCTCAGGGTTGACGAGCGACCGCGTCTACGTGATCTACCGGACAGCGTCCGGTGAGGTCCAGGTCATCTCCGGGGGCGGGCCGAGCCAACCTGGCCAGATGCCCGGCGATCCGGCTCCCGGCACGGTCGAGGTCGCCGGCACCCGCTGGCACGTCGAGACAGGACCAGGTGGCGTGCAGGGGTCGGCGCAGCTCGGGCGAACCGTGGTCACGATTGCCGCGCCCGACCTGGAGCTCTTCCAGCACGCTGCGTCGACGCTGCGCCCGTGGAGCCCGTGAGCCGTGACTGTGCCGGGCTCGCCTCCCCGACGCCGGTGGGAGGCGTATCACGCTGTGAGAGACACGGGTACGACGCCTTGAAGATCCGAACGTTCCTGGCGCTTGCTTAGTCACTCGTCCTGCTGGCGTCCGCCTTCGCTCAACGCCAGGCTCCCGCGGCGGTGCCCTCGCCGAGCTCGACGGGCCCGCGCTCGGTCAGCGGCGAGGTGCTGGACGCCGCGCTGGTCTCGGAGACGTCCGGCTGGGTCCTGACCCAGGACGAGCTGCTGACCACGTCCGACGCTGTGGAATCCTGACGAGCGGTGCCGCTGCCGGGGTCGGCCACTCCTCAGCGCGCAGCAGCGGCGCTCGACCCGCAGCGCCGCTGGGTCGCCACGATCCTGGGGGCCACGGTGCGCATCGACCACGCTGACGATGGAGGGTCGCCCTGGAGCGGCAGCACGCTCTCGCCCCAGGGACCGCCAGGAACGGTGACCCTGGCTATCGATGGCGGCCTGGTGGCGGCCCTCGTGTAACAGATGACCAGCTCCCAGTTCTCGATCGCGGAGCTCTTCGTCACCGTGGATGGGGCGAACTGGTCTCGCTACGAGGCGCCGGTCGCCGGCTCCCTGGCGGTGATCGTGCCCGGCACCGTGCTCATCGCCGGGGGAGTGGAGACAAACGAGCTCTGGCGCAGCGAGACGCTCGGAACGGACTGGCAGCGCGTGTCTCTCGGCGACTGGGGGCAGAGTCGATCACGCTCGGGGCACCCCGGATGTTTTCCCAGACCGACGGCGTGCTGCCGGTTACGCTGAAGACGGAGCCACGCCCGCCGGTCGCGTTCCTGGTGACCACCGACGAGGGAAGAGCTGGCGCGAGGCCGGCCGGGTAACGGTCGACGCCTCGCCTGGCCCCGCGGGGGCGAGGGTGCCGGCTGCCGTCGCCTCGCCCCAGCGCTGGTTCGCCATCGAACCAGGCGGCGCCAGCGTCTACCGAACGGACAACGCCGGGCGAGGGTTCGTCCAGGAGCGGGCGAGCGGCTTGCCTCAGGGCGTCGTCGACCTTCGCGCCGCGAGCGACAGCGTCGCCTGGGCTCGAACCTGGACCGGCTCCTGCCGCCAGGGGAAGGCCGACTGCTGGCTGACGACCGGCGTGTTCCTCAGACGCGACGGCGGACAGAGCTGGCAGCCGGTTGTCATGAGCGGCTCGAAGGCCCAATAGTATGGTAGGGGCGAATGATCATTCACCCCTACCATATGATCGACCCAGCCCTCAGCCTATTTGCCGCCGCGCGCGCCCAGTCCGTATACTTCGCTGACCGTCGGAGTGGTGGTACGCGGGCACACGCGATCATGATCAGCAGCTTGCAGCGATTCGAAGACTTCGTCGAGCGCCTGATGGAGGGGTCGGTCGGGCGCATCTTCCGCACCCCCATCCAGCCGGCGGAAATCGGCCGCCGGCTGGAGCGGGCGATGGAGAGCCAGAAGCTCTCGACCGTCGAGGGGCCGATCGTCCCCAACGACTACCTGGTCCGGCTCAACCCCGAGGACATGGTCCAGTTCGCCGACTTCCTCAGCCCGCTCTGCATCCAGATGGAGGAGTGGCTGCTCGACCTGGCCGAGGAGCGCGACTACGGCTTCATCGACCAGGTGCGCGTCCAGATCGTCGCTGACTCCAACGTCCCCCGGCGCACCATCCAGGTCGAGGCATCCATCGCCCAGATCCCCGACTACGACCCCGCAGTGCAGCAGCAGTGGCAGCGCACCGAGGTCTACCGGGCCATCGAGGAGACCGGGAACGTTACCCCCAAGTTCCTCCGGGTGGTCGATGGGCCGCTGCCGGAGCAACTCTTCCTGATCCGCCAGAAGGTCACCACTATCGGCCGGGCGCCGGACAACGACGTCGTCCTCGAAGTACCGGAGGTCTCCCGGCACCACGCCCGGCTGGAGTACCATGACGGCACGTTCGAGATCGTGGATCTGGGATCGACGAACGGCACGCTGGTGAACGGGGTCGCGGTCACACGCACGCCCCTGAGCGATGGAGACGAGTTGACGCTCGGTACGGTTCGGCTGCAGTTCCTGCCGTATGCGACGTCCCAGATCGCAGCCAGCACCAGCGCGAGACCATGATCACTGCGCTCCCGTTCGAGTGGTTCATCCTGCTCCTGCGGCTCGTATTCGTCTTCCTGCTCTACTTCTTCCTGCTGCTGGTGATCCGGGTCACGCTGCGGGAGCTAGCTGCCGTCGCGGCGGCTCAGCGGGGTGACAGCTCGCCGGCCGGCCACCTCATCGTGCAGTCGCCCGGGGCGAGTTCACTGCGGCCCGGCACGCGCCTGCCGCTCGAGCCGGTCAGCGTGATCGGGCGTCACCCGCAGTGCACGATCCGGCTGGACGACAGCTTCGTCTCGACGGAGCATGCGCGGTTGACCTGGGACAAGGGGCGCTGGTGGATCAGCGATCTGGGTAGCACCAACGGCACGCGCGTCAACGGGCAGCCGGTGACGGCTCCCACCGGCCTGCGCTATGGTGATGTCATCGAACTGGGGGACGTCCGGCTCGTCCTCTCGCCCTAGGGGGCGACCGACCTAGAGGGAAGGGATCGGACGCTGGGCACAGCCGGGGAGACACGCTCAGTCCGTCGCCAGGGTCGTCTCGGTGCCGCGAGCATCCGCACCTTCGGCAAGCGCGTCGCCGGCACGTCGCGCCGGCCGGCCAGGCGGGCCCCCGGGCGCCGGCTCGCCTTGGTGGCCTTCGGGCTGGCCGCAGTGATACTTGCGGTCGGCCTGCTGCGCGCGCCTTCCGGCAGCGACGACCTGATCCCGCGCGGAGTTACGGTGGCCGGAGCCGACCTCGGGGGACTCACGCGCCAGCAGGCGACGCAGGTGCTGGAAACGCACCTCGCCCGGTTGAGGACAGCCCCGGTCACGCTCACCTTCGAGGGACGCACCTGGCAGCCGACGCTGGCCGAGTTGGGCGGCAGCATCGACCTCGAGCGCACGCTCGACCGGGCGATGGCAGGCCAGTCGCTCTTCGCCCGGTTGCGCACCTGGCTGCTCGGCTCCGCACCAGAACCGGCACCGCTCTACCTCGCTCTCGATCAGCAGCAGCTCGACCGCTACCTGAGCCGGCTGGCCGGGGAGATCGACCGCCCGCCGGCCATTCCCCGGCTGGAGCTCCGCGATGGGCAACTCCTGCTGCACGAGCCGCAGCCGGGCGTGCGCGTCGACCGGGACGAGCTGCGCCAGGCGGTGATTCAGGCGCTCCAACGCCTTCAGCCCAGCACGGTCGAGATCCCAGTCCAGGCGGTACCGGCAGCGTACGGCAACGAGGACGTGCAGGCGGCTGCCGCGAAGCTGAGTCGCTTCCTGGCGCAGCCCCTGACGCTCAGGTTCGAAGACCGCTCCTGGCAAATCGATCCGGCGACGCTGGCCTCGCTGCTGCTGCTCGTCGAGCGTCCCGACGCACCGGCCGGGCAGCGCCTCGCTGTCCGCTTCGCCCAAGAGCAGACAGCGAGCTATTTGGGAACCCTCTTGAGCGATCTCTGGCGCCCGGCGAGGAACGCCCAGCTTGCGTGGAACGGCGAGCGCGTGGTCGCGGTCGCCGAGAGCCAGGACGGGCTGGAGCTGGATCTGCCTGCGATACTGGCCGCACTCGACGGAGCGATCGAGCAGGGCATCACCGAAGTGCCAGTGCCGGTCAAGCGCGTCGAACCGGCAATCTCATCGGAGAACCTGGAGGGGCTGGGCATCCGCGAGCTGATCGGCGTGGGCGAGACGATTTTCGCCGGCTCTTCCCCAGAGCGGGCGCACAACATCCGCATCGCGGCGGGCTACCTGAACGGCACCCTGATCCCGCCTGGCGCGACGTTCTCCTTCAACGAGGCCATCGGCCCGATCACCGAAGAGCGTGGCTATCGCGAGGGTTACGTGATCCTGGCCGAGGAGACCGTGCCGGGCATCGGTGGCGGGGTATGCCAGGTGGCAACGACAACCTTCCGTGCCGCGTTCTTCGCTGGCCTGCCCTTCGTCGAGCGCCACCCGCACCGCTACCGGGTGATGTGGTACGAGTTGGGCGGCTGGCCAGTCGGCTTCGACGCCGCCATCTTCCAGCCGGGCGCCGACCTCAAGTTCCAGAACACCACCGGCGCCTACATCCTCGTCCAGACCGAGGTGACCGAGGAGAAGCTCTATGTCTACTTGTACGGTACCCCGCTCGGCTACGAGGTCGAGCTGCAGGGGCCAGAGATCGCCAACGAGGTGGCTCCGCCGCCGGATGTGGAAGAGGTCGACCCGAGCCTACCGCCTGGCGAGCGCCGACAGGTCGAGTGGGCAAAGTCCGGGATGGACGTTACGATTACCCGCATCCTCAAGCGTGGGGGACAGGTGGTCGAGACGGAACGATTCTTCACTCGCTATGAGCCGTGGGGCAACAAGTACCTGGTGGGGCCAGCGCCGGCTGAGGAAGCAACGCCGCCAGCCGAGATGCCGGCATCCACCCCAGAAGGAGCCACGCCAGGTGATCCGTCCACGGGGGAGCCCGCTGTCGACGAGACGCCGGCGAGCGACGAGCCAGCCATGAGCCCGACGTCCGGGGGATGAGGGCGTCGACCAAGCACCTGGGAAGGGGGGTACGTGACGCGGCTACGCGTGATGATCCTGGCAGGGTTACTCATTGGCAGCCTGGTACCAGCCAGCTCGGCACTGAGCGCGCCGGACGCGCCCGAAGACCTTCTGATGCCCCGCTATTTCCCGGAGACCGGGTTTTGGGTACAGGGGGTCTTCCGCCAATACTGGGAGACACACGGCGGCCTCTACGTCCACGGCTACCCGATCACCGGAGTCTTCGAGCAGGACGGGTACCTCCGCCAGTACTTCGAGCGCTCGGTCTTCGAGTACCACCCGGAAAACGCCGGTACGCCGTACGAGGTGCTCCTGATGCGCCTCGGAGCCTGGCGGATCGAGGGGCGGCAAGGTGAAGCGCCCTTCCAGCCGATCCCGGCGTTCTCCAGTTCGGACGACCACTGGTACTTCCCCGAGACGCAGCACTCGCTCAGCTACGGCTTCAAAGCCTTCTGGGTCGCCAATGGCGGTCTGCCGAACTTCGGGTTCCCGCTCTCTCAGGAGTTCGACGAGCGCAACCCCGACCCGCCGGCTGGTGACGGCCAGGTGCACACGGTGCAGTATTTCGAGCGCGCGCGCTTCGAGTGGCACCCGGAGAACCGCGGCACCCAGTGGGAGGTACTGCTGGGGCTGCTAGGCCGCGAGTACCTGCAGCACCGCGGGGCACCGCCGGAGGCACTGGCCCGGCAGGATCCCGCTCTGCCGCCGCCCGACCCGATCTCCGGCCGCCACTACGGCCCGCACGTCGGCTACGGCTTCAATATCCACTGGCGTGGCGACGGTGAGGCCGACAGCTTCAACCAGAAGACGCTGGATATGGTCAAAGCCGCCGGGTTCTCCTGGATCCGGTTCCAGGTCGAGTGGTCGGACATCGAACCGGAGCCGGGCCGCTACTCCACCGGTGGCCTCGACCAGATCGTCGACCGCGCATACCAAAGCGGCATCAAGATGATCATCAGCGTCTCGCACTCGCCGTCCTGGCTGGATCCCAACCATGGCATCCCATCCGACACCGGGCCGTTCCGCCGGCTGATGCAGCACCTGGCCGAACGCTATCGAGGCAAGGTGCAGGCCTGGGAGATCTGGAACGAGCAGAACCTGGTCTGGGTACCCGGGCAGCAGGTGGACGTCGGACGCTACGTCGAGCTGCTGAAGGCCGGCTACCAGGGCGTCAAGGCAGGTGACCCGGATGCCATCGTCCTGTTTGGGGGCCTGACGCCGACCGGCGTGATGGATCCCTCGATCGCGATCGACGACGTCGAGTACCTGCGGCAGGCCTACGCCTATAACAACGGCGAGGTCAAGCAGTACTTCGATCACCTGGCGGCCCACCCGGGGAGCAACCAGAACCCGCCGGATACCATGTGGCCGGACAACCCCGGGCCGGGGCCAGGCTGGCGTGACCACCCGAGCTTCTACTTCCGCCGGGTGGAGCAACTCCGCCAGGTCATGCTCGACAACGGAGACGGCGCCAAGCAGATCTGGCTCACCGAGTTCGGCTGGACGACTGCGAACCAGGCACCGGGCTACGAGTACGGCGTGTACACGAGCGAGGAAGAGCAGGCACAATATCTCGTGCGGGCCTTCGAGATCGCCCGCACTGAGTGGCCCTGGATAGGCGTGATGGCCGTGTGGAACTTGAATTTCAGCGTGGTCGTGCCACCCAGTGACGAGAAGTATCCGTGGTCGGTGCTCAACAGCGACTGGAGCCCGCGGCCAGCCTACCGCGCGCTGCAAGCCATGCCGAAGTAGACGAGCCGCGCCGATCCTCGGGTGCGCCCGTGCGATGGCCGGCATCACGCTGGCGGTTTCGCCCCGGGTCGTCCGCGGGCGCACCGTTCGGAGGAGGTCGATGGCGATCCCTGGCAAGCTCTCGCTGGTTCTCCCAGCGCACAACGAGGTGCTGAACCTCGAAGCCGTCGTACGGCGGGCACTCGAGGTCTTGCCTGAACTCACCGAAGACTTCGAGGTCATCGTCGTCGACGACGGCAGCCGCGACGGCACCGCCGAGCTGGCCGACCGGCTGGCCGCCGAGTCGGCCAAGGTGCACGTCGTGCACCATCCGGTCAACCGTGGCTACGGAGCCGCCCTCACTTCCGGGTTCCGAGCGGCGACCGGCGACTACATCATGTTCATGGATGCCGACCAGCAGTTCGACCCGGCCGATCTCGCCCACCTGGCACCGTTCGTGCCGCAGGCCGACGTGGTAGCCGGCTATCGGATCAAGCGGCGTGACCCCTGGATCCGGCTGCTCTACGCCCGCATCTTCAACCTCTGCATGCGGCTCCTCTTCGGGCTGAACGTCCGCGACATCGACTGCGCCTTCAAGGTCTACCGCGCTGATTTGCTCAAGGCGATCGAGATCACGACGGCTGGCGCGCTCATCAACACCGAACTGCTGGTCAAGGCACAACGGGCCGGCGCCAGCATCGTCGAGGTCGGCGTCCGGCACTTCCCCCGGCCGACTGGAGAATCGTCCGGCGGCAGCCTCAGGGTCATTCTGCGGGCCATGCGCGAGACGATCTGGCTCTGGTGGCACATGCTCGGCTACCGGCCACCGGCGGTGCCGACCCGCGGCCGACCGATTCCGGCCACCCTGTTCGTGGTGCGCGCGGCTGTCGTAGCGACGGTGGGGCTGGGAGCGCTGCTCGCAGCGGGCGCCTGGCTGCTTCGCCGGGGGCGCGGCGGACGGCGTCAGTAACTCTTGCCGGCGGACGCCCTCTCGCGGCGTCGTCCCAGGCGTCCGCTACGCCCCGAGCCGGGCAGCGATGCGCGCCCGTAGCTCGTCTGCCCGCAGCCCCTCGATGAGCACGCGCTTGCGCCGTGACCGCTCCCCGCTGAGAAGGCGAACCTGCCTCTTGGGCACTCCCAGCGCTTCGCTGAGCAACTCGACCAGTGCCCGGTTCGCAGCGCCCTCGACCGGAGGAGCGGTCACCCGGAGGCGGAGCGCCCCACGCTCGACTCCAGCGACCTCGCTCGTACCCGCGCGCGGGGTCACGAGCGCGAGGAATTCCACCCCCTGGGGCGTCTCGCGGAGCTCGAGCGACGCGACTCCCCCGCGCTCCGGTACATCAGGGGCAGTCGAGTGCTCACCCATTACGTCGGCAGTTATCTGGCCCGGCCGGTCGCAGCCTGGCGCACGGTCTCGGCCAGCATCTCGTTCAGGCTACCGCTGCGGTAGCCCTCGAGATCCAGCGTCACGAAGCGGTAGCCGGTGGCACGCAAACGCTCGACGATCTCCGCGCGCAGCTCGACCGCACGCGGGAGATCGTCCGGTCGCAACTCCAGGCGAGCGATCTCGTCATGGTGGCGCACCCGGAACCCGCGGAAGCCCAGCTCGCGGAGCGCCCGCTCGGCCGCCGCCACCTGGCGCAGCTTCTCGACAGTAATCGGCGTGCCGTACGGGAACCGCGACGAGAGGCAGGCGTACGCCGGCTTGTCCCAGGTGCGCAAGCCGAAGTGCTGCGACAGGGCACGGATCTCGGCCTTGGTCAGCCCGGCCTCCTGGAGCGGGCTGCGCACGCCCAGCTTGCGCGCCGCCCGCAAGCCAGGCCGGAAGTCGGCCAGGTCGTCCGCGTTGGTGCCGTCGACCACGTGCGCGACCCCACGCGCCCTGGCGAGTTCCCACAGCTTGCTGTACAGCTCGTCCTTGCAGAAGTAGCACCGCTGATGGGAGTTCATCGCGTAGCGAGGGTCGGTCAGTTCCTCGGTGCGCACCATGACGTGCTCGACGCCGAGTTCGGCGGCGAGCTCGCGCGCCTCGGCGATCTCCTCCTCCGGATAGGTATCGGAGAGCCCGGTGGCGGCGAGCACTCGGTTGCCCAGCACCTCGCGCGCAACGAAGAGCAAGAAGGTGCTGTCCACCCCGGCGCTGAACGCGACGACCACAGACCCCAGCTCGGTCAGGATCTGCTTCAGCCGCTCGTACTTCTGCCACGTCGTCGCTTCGACCATCGACTTCGCTCGGCATCCTCGGCCAGCGGCCGGCTCCTGCGCAACCCACGCCCTCAGCGCCCGTGCAAGCATAGCATGCTCGCTGCGAGTGGCACCTCGCCAGCCAGTTCGGTAGCATCCAGCGGGGTTCGGTAGATGATAGCCACGGAGCTGCGAGAATCTCATGGAGCAAGCACGCATCGAGCGCTATTGGCGCCATCTGCTGGCTGGCCTCGCGATCGGCGTGCTGGTCGTCTTCGCGCTGGCGATCATCACCGACGGGAGGCGGCTGGTGGCGTCCCTCACCGGCTTCGAGTGGACGCTCCTGCCGGTGATCCTGGGCCTCACCGCCTTCAACTACACACTTCGTTTCATCAAGTGGCAGCTCTATCTCCGCTGGGTCGGCGTCGACCGGCTGCCACGTGCGCTCAGCCTGGGGATCTTCCTCGCTGGCTTCGCAATGACGATCACGCCTGGCAAAGTTGGTGAGTTCCTCAAGTCGTACCTGCTCCGCCGGGCGACCGGCGCCTCGCTGGCCACCACGGCCCCGGTAGTGCTCGCCGAGCGCCTGACCGACGGCCTGGCGATGGCGATGCTGGCGCTGACCAGTGCTTTCGCCGGCATCGAGGCCGGCTGGGCTGGCCTGGCGCTGGTGCTGGTCTTGCTGCTCGGCGGGATCAGCGCGCTCCAGCAACGCCGGCTCATGCTGGTCATCTTGCGCCGGTGCACCCAGCTTCCTCTCGTTCGCCGCCAGGCCGGCGCTGTCTACGAGCTGTACAACTCCTCCTACGAACTGTTCCGGCCACGGCACCTGGTCACCGTGTCCGGGCTGAGCGTGGTCTCGTGGTTCGGCGAGTGCCTCGCCCTGTGGGTCATT
This sequence comes from Thermomicrobiaceae bacterium, assembly GCA_014874455.1. GTDB lineage: Bacteria > Chloroflexota > Chloroflexia > Thermomicrobiales > Thermomicrobiaceae > Thermalbibacter. Next base: position 37,412 of record JADBJL010000094.1, on the reverse strand, counting down.
CTCCTGGGGCTAGGTCTGCCATCGACGCGCGACGTGCTCCTGCTGGCGGTGTTCAGCCTCTCCACAGCCTCCATCGCCGGGGCGCTCTCCTTGCTCCCTGGTGGCCTGGGTGCGGCCGAAGCAAGCATTACCGGGATCCTGCTCGTCTTCAGCCAGCCACGCATGGCGCCGGCCACTGCTGCGGCCGCGACGCTCCTCATCCGCTTCGCCACCCTGTGGTTCGGAGTCGCGCTGGGCCTGCTGGCGCTGGTGTGGGTACAGCAGCGGCTCGCACGGCACGTGCCGGAACCGGGCACCGGGGGATCACCATCCCGCCTGGCGGAGCCACCGGCAGCGAACCACCAGCGGGGCTGAGGCCACGCGCGAACGCTGCGAGAACACGAAACCCCGGCTGTGCCGGGGTCATGTGCCTGCTCTACGCATCCGTGGGGCTCACGACTCGTCGTCGAGCAGCTCCTTCAAGCGGTCGCCGATGCGGTACCCGCCCGGCCGCTCGGGGCGGGACGGAGTTCCCGGCCGTGGCCGCCGGTCAGGCCCCCGATCTCGGGCGCCGGGGCGCCCCCCGGGCGGGCCACCGCGGCGATCGGGCCCACGGGGCTCGCGCTCACCCCCGTGCGGTCTGGGCGGACGGGCACCAGGGCCGGACGGCACGCCGGCTGCCTCGCGTTCCTGCTCGGCGGCTTCTCGCTCGAGCAGCGCCTTGCGCGACAGGTTGATCTTCCCGTCGGGCCGGATCCCGGTCACCACGACGTTGATCTCCTGCCCCACCTTGAGCACGTCTTCGACCGACCGCACCCGCCCGGGCGCGATCTCCGAGATGTGCAGGAAGCCGTCCTTACCCGGCAGGATCTCGACGAAAGCGCCGGATGGGATGATCGTGACGACCCGCCCGTAGAAGATCTCGCCTACCTGCGGCACACGGGTGAGCTTCTCGATCTCCCGCACAGCGCGGCGGGCGCTGTCTTCATCCGCCGCGCTGATGAAGACCGTGCCATCCTCCTCGATCTCGATCTTGGAGCCGGTCGCCTCCTGGATACCGCGGATCACCCGGCCGCCCGGGCCGATCACCTCACCGATCTGCTCGGGGCGAATCTTGATGCGGATCACCCGTGGCGCGTACGGCGACATCTCCGGCCGCGGTGCCGGGAGCACCTCGGTCATCTTCTCGAGGATGTAGAGCCGGCCACGACGAGCCTGTTCCAGTGCGGAGCGCAGGATCTCGGGCGTGATGCCCATCACTTTGATGTCCATCTGGACGGCCGTCACGCCGTCCCGCGTGCCGGCCACCTTGAAGTCCATGTCCCCGAGCGCGTCCTCGATCCCCTGGATGTCGCTCAGGATGGTGTATCGCCCCGTCTCCACGTCGGTCACCAGCCCCATGGCCACGCCGGCGACGGGCTTGCGGATCGGCACGCCCGCGTCCATGAGCGCCAACGTGCTCCCGCAGACGCTGGCCATCGAGGTCGAGCCGTTGGAGCTCAATACCTCGGAGACCAACCGCATGGTGTAGGGGAACTCCTCCTCGCTCGGGATGACCGCAAGGAGCGCGCGCTCAGCCAGCGCCCCGTGGCCGATATCGCGGCGGCTCGGCCCGCGCAGGCGCCGCACCTCTCCGACGCTGAAGGGCGGGAAGTTGTAGTGGTGGATGTACCGTTTGGATTCCTCGATCCCCAGCGTGTCGAGGAGTTGCTCCTCTTCCTTGGTGCCGAGCGTGCACACCGTGAGCACCTGTGTCTGGCCGCGGGTGAAGAGCGCCGAGCCGTGCGGCCGCGGCAGGATCCCCACCTGGATCCAGATCTCCCGGATCTCGTCGGGACGCCGGCCGTCGGGGCGCTCGCCGCGCTCGAGGATCGACTCGCGCACCAGGCTCTTGACCAGTGAGTCGAAGAGCTCACCGACCTCCTTTGCAGTCGGGGCTGGCTGCTCCGGTGCTGGCACGAGTTCGGCCGGCGCGAAGTGTGCGAGCACCTCCTGGCGCAGCGCAGCGGTCGCTTCCAGCCGGGCAGCCTTGTCCGGGTTGAAGACGGCAGCCGCCAGCCGGTCGCCGACGTACGCCTCGATCTGGAGCTTCAGCTCGATGTTCTCGGCAGGCGGGACGAACTCGCGCTTGGGCTTGCCGGCCACGGCCTGCAGCTCGCGCTGGAGCTCGACAATCCGCTTGATCTCCTGATGCGCCAGGAGGATCGCCTCCACCAGCCGCTCCTCCGGGATCTCGCTCGCCTGCCCCTCGACCATCACCACGGCGTCGGCCGTGCCGGCGACGACCAGGTTCAGCCGGCTCTCGAGGAGCTGCCGGCTGGTCGGGTTCACCACCAGCTCACCATCGATCTCGCCGATGCGTACCGCGCCGACCGGGCCGTACCAGGGGATATCGGAAATAGTCAGCGCTGCCGAGGCGCCGATGATCGAGAGGATGTCTGGCTCGTTCTCCTGGTCGGCCGAGAGGACAGTGGAGATGACCTGTACCTCGTTTCGGTAGCCCTTAGGGAAGAGCGGCCGGATCGGGCGGTCAGTCAAGCGAGCGGCGAGGATCGCTGCCTCCGATGGCCGCGCCTCGCGCCGAAAGAAGCCCCCCGGGATCTTCCCCGCGGCGTACATCTTCTCCTCGTAGTCGACGGTCAGCGGGAAGAAGTCGACCCCCTCGGCCGGCTCCCTCGCGCCCACGACGGTCGAGAGGACAACCGTCTCCCCGTACCGTACCATGACTGCCCCATCGGCCTGCTCGGCGACTCGCCCGGTCTCGATCGTGAGGATTCGGCCGTTGACCTCGATCGATCGCTCCTGGATGACAGGTGGCATACTCTAACTCCTCTATCCTCGAAATGCTGTCGACACGACGCGGTACGCTTCCCCGCGGTCAGGGTGCTCGTACGGCAGGGGCACCGCGCTCGCCACATCCGCGAGGCGAACACGAGGCCGAGCGAGCACGGCGGGCCACAATGCAAAAGCCCAGGGTGCACGCCCCTGGGCCGAAAAGCCGCAGCCATCCAGTGCGGCGCATCCTGAAGCCTTTGACAGGTACGTCCTGGTGTGCTCGATCGGCCTCAGCAGACACGTCGCTACCGACGGAGTCCGAGACGGTTGATGAGCGTACGGTAGCGCTCGGCATCGGTGTCACGCAGGTACCTCAGTAACCGCCGCCGGCGCCCGACCAATTGGAGCAGCCCGCGGCGCGAGTGATGGTCGTGCGGATGCTCGCGCAAGTGCTCGACCAGCGCGTTGATCCGCTCGGTGAGCAGGGCAATCTGCACTTCGGATGACCCGGTGTCGGCTTCGTGCGTGCGGTACTGCTGGATGATCTCTTCCTTCTGGGCCTTATAGAGTGCCATGCCCTGCTTGTCCCCTCGCGTCCCAGCTCTCACCCCGAATCTTCCCCCTCGCCAGAGAGGGGAAGCCCACACAACAGATGGCAGTATAGCAGAAATGATCACCCACGCCCAACCGGTGGCCAGACCACCGGCGACCCGCTGCCGGCCACTGGTGACCGTGGCCTGCCTCTGGGCAATCAGCCTCGACAGGCCGGAGGGGCAGCCACCGCGGTGCGCTCGGGAAGCTCCGTCCGGCCCGGTAGCCTCCCTGGCTCGATCCCGGCCTGCTAGGACGGGATCTGCCTCGCCTTCAGCCACGGCATCATGGCCCGCAGCCGCTCGCCGACCTCCTCGATCGGGTGCTGCTGGGCCTCCTGGCGCATCCGGTAGAAGTTCGGGCGACCGGCATCGTTCTCAGCCATCCACTGCTGGGCGAAGCGGCCGGTCTGGATGTCCTGGAGAATCTGGTGCATCGTCTCGCGTACCCGGTCGTCGATGATCTTCGGCCCGCTGACGTAGTCGCCGTACTCGGCCGTGTCGCTGACCGAGTAGCGCATGAACTTCAGCCCGCCCTCGTAGATCAGGTCGACGATCAGCTTTAGCTCGTTGAGCACCTCGAAGTAGGCCAGCTCCGGCTGGTAGCCGGCCTCGACCAGCGTCTCGAAGCCGGCCTGGATCAGGTGGCTGACACCGCCGCAGAGCACTGCCTGCTCGCCGAAGAGGTCAGTCTCGGTCTCCTCTTTGAACGTTGTCTCCAGCACGCCAGCTTTGGTGCAGCCCAGCCCCTTCGCATAAGCCAGCGCGATCTGCTTGGCCTGGCCGCTCGCGTCCTGGTGCACGGCGAGCAGCGCCGGGACACCGATGCCCTGCTGGTAGAGATCGCGCAGGACGTGGCCAGGGCTCTTCGGTGCGATCATCGTCACATCGATCTCGGCTGGCGGGACGATACGCCCGTAGTGGATGTTGAAACCGTGAGCGAACATCAGTACCTTGCCGGGCTTCAGCTCCGGTGCTACGTGCTCCTCGTAGACGCCCTTCTGCACGTGGTCGGGCATCAACATCGAGATCACGTCGCCACGCTGGGCCGCCTCGCGGACTGAGAGCACCTCGAGGCCGTCGGCCGCGGCTCGTTCCCGGCTCCGGCTCGTCTCCGGCAAGCCGACGACGACGCTGACGCCGCTATCGCGCAAGTTCTGGGCATGCGCGTGCCCCTGGCTGCCGTAGCCGAGAATCGCGACCGTCTTACCCGCCAGATGCGAGAGATCCGCGTCCTGATCGTAGTAGATCGTCGCCATGGTCTTCTTGACCCCCTCCTGTACCCAAACGCCACTCGCTGGCTGTGAAGCCTTTCCCGGCAACATCCAAGCTAGGCTACAACTTCGGGCTGGCCGATGGCAACAGCCCGGCTGCCCCTCGCCATCGCGACCACGCCGGTGCGGGCCAGCTCCTTGATCCCATACGGGCGGATCAGCGTGATCAACGACTCGATCTTCTCCGGCGGGCCAGTGACCTCGATCACCATCGCGTCCGGCGCCGCGTCGACGATGCGCGCCCGGTAGACGTCCGACACGAGCCGCATGATATCGGAGCGTGTCCGCTCTGTCGCGTTCACCTTGATGAGCGCGAGTTCCCGTTGGATCAGGTTCTCGTCGGTGACATCGGTGATCTTGATGACCTCGAGCACCTTGTAGAGCTGCTTGACCAGTTGCTCGATCTTGCGGTCGTCTCCCTTGGCCACCAGCGTGATCCGCGAGAGGCCGGGCGTCTCGGTATGCCCGACCGCGATGCTGTCGATGTTGAAGCCCCGCTGGCGGAAGAGGCTCACGATCCGGTTCATCACTCCCGGCTTGTCCTCCACCAGCACGACCAGTGTGTGGCTGCGCACCCTACCACTCCCCATCCTGCGCGTCGTGCACGTCGATCATCTCCCGGAAGGAGCCGCCCGACGGGATCATCGGGTAGACGTTCTCTTCCTGGTTGACCACGAATTCGATCAGTGCCGGGCCCCGGAACGAGCGCGCCCACTGGATCGCCTCGTCCACCTCGGCCGGCCGGGTGACGCGCCGTGCCGGCATCCGGTAGGCCTGGCCCAGCAGCACGTAGTCGGGGCTACTGATCGGCGTCTCGGAGTAGTTCCGGTTGTGGAAGAGCTGTTGCCACTGCCGCACCATGCCGAGGTAGCCATTGTTGATGATCGCGACCTTCACGTTGCACTGCTCGTCGACGATGGTCGCGAACTCGTGCAGCGTCATCTGCACTCCGCCGTCCCCGACCACCGCCCAGACCTCCGCCTCCGGTCGGCCGAGCGAGGCGCCCATCGCGGCCGGCACGCCGAAGCCCATGGTGCCCAGCCCGCCGGAGCTGATCCACTGGTTGGGGATATCGCACTTGTAGAGCTGAGCGGCCCACATCTGATGTTGTCCGACATCGGTCGTGACGATCGCCTTGCCCTCGGTCAGTTTGTGCAGCCGGTCGACCACGTACTGCGGCTGGAGCACGCCGTTGGGGCCGGATGGCGCAGTGCGGATCGGCCGGTACCAGCTCCGGATCGTCTCGATCCACTCGTCGTGGCGCAGCGGCTCCATCTCTTCCAGCAGCAGCTTCAGCGCTTCGCGCGCGTCGCCGACCACCGGCACCTCGGTCTTCAGTACCTTGCCGATCTCAGCCGGGTCGATGTCGATGTGGACGATCCTGGCGTTGGGAGCGAATTCACTGGGGCGCCCGGTGACCCGGTCATCGAACCGCATGCCGATGCCGACGATCACGTCGGCCTCATGGATGGCGCGGTTAGCGTGGGCAAAGCCGTGCATCCCCACCAGCCCGAGGCAGAGCGGATGCGATGCCGGGAAGCCGCTGATCCCGAGCAGCGTCAGCCCCACGGGAATCTGTGCCCGCTCGGCGAACTTGACGAGCTCCTCAGTGGCACCGGAGATCAGGATGCCGTGGCCGGCCAGGACGAGCGGCCGCTTGGCTTGCCGGATCAGCTCGGCGGCGCGGCGGATCTGCCGCCGGTGCGGGACGATCGTCGGGCGATAACCGGGCAGGTTGACGGGTTGGGGCGGGGCGAGGTAGCCCTTGGCGAGCTGGACGTCCTTGGGGATGTCGATCAGCACCGGCCCAGGCCGGCCCGACCTCGCCAGGTAGAAGGCCTTCTGGATGGCCGGGCCGATCTCGTCCACGCTGCGGATCACCATGTTGTACTTGGTGATCGGGATCGTGATTCCGGTGATGTCGGTCTCCTGGAAGGCGTCCATCCCGATGACGTGCTGCGGCACCTGGCCGGTGATGGCCACCAGCGGCACCGAGTCCATCATCGCCGTCGCGATCCCGGTGACCAGGTTCGTGGCTCCGGGGCCGGAGGTCGCCAGGCAGACGCCCACTTTCCCGGTGGCGCGCGCGTAGCCGTCGGCCGCGTGCGCCGCGCCCTGCTCGTGGCGGACGAGCACGTGGTGGATCGGGAATTCCGGGAGCACGTCGTAGAGCGGGATGACGGCCCCGCCGGGATACCCGAAGATCAGGTCCACGCCTTCGCGCACGAGCGCCTGGCAGATCAGCCGAGCACCCAATTGCGGCTCGGTCTGGTGCTGCTCCGTGGTCGCGCGTCGTGTTTGCGTCTCGACCGCCATTGCACTACCCTCCTTGCCCCAACCTCACCGGGCATCCCGGTGCGACAGCTCACGGCTCGATCGTTACAACGAGTGAGCCTCCCGGTCTCGGGAGGCTCACGAGTCTCGCTATCTGTATCGTGCTACTCGGTCTCGCTCAGCCTCCCAGACCGCCGGCGTGCTGAAGGATAATAAGGAGACCTACGATAAGGAGGATGAGCGCGCGTACAGTGAGAGCGCGGTCACGCGGCAGCACGAGAGGCCGGCACACTGCCGACACCCTGTTCGTCCTGTGCTGTCCGCCGGCTGTCCTCACGCAGCGATCCTCCGCCCGCGCTCCTGTATGCTGGGCACTAGCCTAACAGGATCACGCCGCGCTGTCAAGGATGTTCACTGCGTTGCCGGTGCTTCAGGCACGCCTGTCTCGCTTGCTCGCGTTCTCGCGGGGCAGGCCGTTCGGCTGGCACGGCCGATCAGCCACCAGTGGGGGCAGCCAAGCGATCCGGTTGAATGCCTCTCGCCAGTCGCCGGAGCAGGCATAGGCGGCGCGAGCCGGGTAGCCGAGGCCCGGCAACAGGTCATCCGGCTCGTTCGTCGTGAGTGCCCACACGCCAGCCTCGATCACCCGCCTCGCCTCGCCCAGGTCGTCGACTGTCCAGGTGGTGACGACGTAGCCGCGCTGGCGCAGCCAGCGTACCAGCAAGGGCGACACGACCCGGTGGTGCACGGTGACGGCGTTGGCCCGCGCGTACGCTGCGCCGAACGCGATCTGGAGCGCCAGCGGCCAGCGTACCGTCGTGGTGCCTCGCTCACCCAGGTGGGGAGGCCACCAGCTCAGCACGTGGCCGCGGGAAAGACCGCGCAGGGCCTCGGGTACGAGGCCCGCCAGCCGGCGAAGGCTCGCAAGCCGCTGGGCGGTGATGAAGACGCGGGCCGGGTGTCCCCAGGATCGGAGCAGTCGCGCCAGCTCCTCCTCGTACCCGGCCTCTTTCAGGTCGAGATTGAGGAGTGCCTGGTCTCCGAATTCGGCCAGGAACTCTTCCACAGTCAGCAGCCAGGGGAGCGCGTTCTTCAAGGCAGGATACGACGTCTGCCGCACCACGAGGCGCCGGCCGTCGTCCAGCCGCACGTGGTCATCGTGCAGGAGTACGAGCACACCGTCGGCCGTCTGGCGCACGTCACACTCGAGCGCATCGGCGCCGACGGTGACTGCGTGGCGGAACGCCGCAGCGCTGTTGTCGATCTCGTGCGGTGCCCCACCCCGGTGTGCGATGACGACTGGCCGTGGCGGCACAGAGCCCTCCTTCATACCGATTCTTCCACTAGCGCGACCTGCTCTTCCAGCTCGGCCTGTGCCTCGCGCTCGGTCGGCGCGCCGGGTCGCCGGCAATCCCGCAGCCAGCGGTAGAGCGTGACCAGACCGACGAGCCAGGCCGAGCCGAGGAGGTACGACCCGAGGACATCGGTGAACCAGTGATGCCCGAGGTAGATCCGCGACGGCCCGACCAGCGCGATCAGCGCTGCCGCCGCGCTGGCGATGGCCCGCCGCAGCGGTCGCCAGGGGACAGCCTGAGCTGCCAGATAGGCCGCTAGGCCCCAGAAGGCCGTGTAGTGGACAGCATGCCCGCTCGGATAGCTGGTATCGCGGAGCTTGGCCAGGGTGACTCGGATGCTGGGATGTTGCGGGCGCGGCCGCCGGATGACCAGCTTGGTCAGGTAGCTGCTGAGGCTCGCCGTCCAGGCGAGAAGCAGCAGCAGGCTCTCGAGCCGCCGCCGGGTGACCCAGTATGTACCGACCACGAGCGCGGGCAGAACCAGGCTCTGAGGGCGGAACCCCAGCCAGCTCACGGCATTCATCGCCCTGCTCAGCGACGGATGGTCGAGCCGCTGCAACCGGAGCGTCACCGAGAGGTCGAGTGGCGATTCCGGCCGGCGACGCACGTACCGCGCCAGCATGAGATAGAGAACGACCGCGCAGGCGCTGTAGAGGAGCGCTCCAACCGGAACGCACCGAGCATTCCCGCCTCTGCTGACTGGTTGTGCGGTCGTTGGCCCGACCAGGTTCGATTCCCGCTGGAGCGTCTGCATGCGCCGGAGCTCCCTACAGCGTTGCCGGCCGACGCGCACGCCTGAAGACCGGCGAGGGGCGCCAGCCGTCGACTGAGCTTGCTCTCAGTAAAGCAGCTTCCTCGCTTCAGCGTCCGCAGCAAACGGTGAGGGCAAACCGGGCGCCGCACTGGGTGGCGCTATTCGGCGAAGTCGTCGATATCAGGCGCCTCGTACCGCCAGAGCTTGTCCGGTCGGCGGTACCCCATTCCCGCCAGCGCCTCGATGACATCCCAGACAACCTCGTCCGGGGTCGAGGCCCCAGCGGTCAGCCCGACGACCTCGACGTCGTCGAACCAGCGAGGATCGAGTTCGTCGGGGCCCTCGATGTGGTAGCTCGGCACGCCGCACGCCCGCCCCACTTCCGCCAGCCGGGCCGTGTTCGAGCTCTTCTTTCCCCCGATCGCCAGGATCAGGTCGACCTCCTCGGCGAGCGCTCGCAGCGCCTCTTGTCGCTCCCAGGTGGGCTGGCAGATGGTGTTGATGATCCGCATCTCGCCGCCATGCCGCGCGACCCAGCTCGCCAGCTCGACAGCAAAGGCCACGAACTCGTCGGTCTGCTTCGTCGTCTGCGACACGAGCGCCACTTTGCGCGGCGGCGCCACGACACCCGGCGCGCCTCGCGGCCCTGTCCACGGGAGGTCGCTCAGGTGCTTCGCCGCCACCGCCCGGCTCGTTCCAGCCCAGCCCAGCACACCGCGCACCTCGGGATGGTGCGCGTCGCCGTAGACGACCAGGAAGTAACCCTGGCGGACGAGCTTCTCGGCCAGGCGCTGGACTTTGGTGACCAGCGGGCAGGTGGTGTCGATGAGGGCCAGGCCATGGGCCTGCGCTTCCTGAGCGCGGTCAGGGCCAGCCCCGTGGGCGGTGATGGCCACCCGGCTGAACCCGCGTGCTTTCGCTTCGGCCACCGAGGGCAAGGGCTCGATCCCGTGCGCGCGCAAGCGCTCGACGACCTGCGGGTTATGGATGACGTCGCCGACCGTAGCGACTGGCCCGCCGTTTTGCGCCGCCTGCTGGATAATCTCGAGCGCGCGCCGGACACCCCAGCAGTAGCCCATCACCTCAGCCAGGACGATCCGCCGCTCCCTCGTCGTTACCGTCATCGCTCCCTACTTCCGTTGCCAGGTCGTCGTCAGGTCGCTGGATCGCAGCCCCCGCGAGTTTCCGAGCCCGCTGCCGCTCACCGTCGTGCGCGTGGCGAGGGGGCGGGCGCAGAACGGCAGTGAGCGTCCACCGGGTAGAGTATAGCGGTCGCCAGAGTGTGCGAGCGGCACGCGTCCTCACTTCGTCTGTGTCGGGAAGAGGATTGGCAGGAGCTCACTGAGCGCCCGCACTTCCGCGTCGGGAGGCGGGCCGCCAGGCCAGGGGCGCCCCTGGCGGTTGCACCAGACGCTCAGCAGGCCGGCGGCCTGCGCCCCACGGACGTCGACCTCCGGGTTGTCGCCGACGAAGGCGGCCTCCGACGGTGGCAGCCCCGCCTGCTGCAGCGCCAGCCGGAAGATCCGCGCGTCGGGCTTGGCCACGCCGACTTCCTCCGAGATCAGGACGATGGGAAAGAGGTCGGCGATGCCGAGCCGTTGCAGCTTCTCACGCTGGATCTGGCTGGGGCCGTTCGTGATGAGCCCGGTCAGCGCGCGCTGCTGCACGGCAGTGACAACCTCGATCGCCTCGTCGAAGAGACAGAGATCGATGAAGCGGTCGCTCGTGTAGGCCTGAATGGCACGCTCGATCCGCCAGGCGTCTGCCAGTCCGAACTCGGCGAGCACATCGACGAGGTCTTCCGCCCGCATGAGCGACCCGCCGATCACGCGCTCGATGATCACCTCAGCGTCGCCAGGCCGCTGCCCGGCGAGCGCAGCCTGAACAGCGCGCTCGACCCGCCGCCGGAACGAGCGCGCCTGGTCACAGAGCGTGTCGTCCAGGTCGAAAAGAACCAGCCTCGGTGGAGATGTCCGCCGCACCGTTCCTCCCGGAGGCGTTGTCACCAGCCGGTACCGGGGCAAGCGTACGGAGATCAGAGACGGGCGTCAACTCAGGCGCGGGTCGCTCGCCCAGCGAGGCGGAGCACGCACTCAGGTAAGGTGAGCTGCGGCCTGGCAGGGAATTCCTGGTACTCGCCGGTACTCCTCGGTGATAGCGGGAGAGGCTGTGAGGCGATACACCAGCGGTGGTTCCTGCCTCGCTCGACTGGAGAGATCGCTGCGGCTCGGTGGGGATAGAGATGGAGCAGCGCTTGGAGCTCGCGGCCGGTCATATCCTCTTGACTGTTCTCCTGGTCTCGCTCGGGGGGCTGCTCGTGTCTCGCAGGGCTGCCTGGCGACCGCAAGGGCCGCACCGCCTGCTGGTCGTCGCCCGCTCCCGCAGCCAGCTTTTGGGCCTGTGGGTTCTGATCTGCTCGGGGATCCTGGGTGTGACCACCGGGCTGTGGGCCCTGCTCTCACTGCTGCTGCCCGATCCAGCAGTACCCGCGGCAGTCTTCACCACCGAGGCGATTCTCCTCGACCTGGCTACCCAGCGCGTGCAGATCAACGTACTTCGGTGAATCGAACTCACGTACGGCGCTATCCTCTTCCCCATCCCCTTGGTTGCGTAAATCTCCCCACGCGCCCCAATCAGTCCACTGGCAAGTCCTCCGGTTGACACCAGCGCTTCGCCCGCTGATACTCCGGCGATGGAACGTGAGGCCGACGAGGAGGGGGCAATGGCCGGTCTCGTCTTCGCGGCGGTGGCGCCGCACGGCTTTCCTATCATCCCGGAGTTGAGCGAGGACGCCGAGGGAGCACTGAGCACCCGCGCGGCCATGCAGGAACTGGGGCGTCGCTGCGCGGAGGTGAACCCAGAGGTACTGGTCGTCGCCACGCCGCACGGTGTCCGTGTCGATGACACCATCTGCCTGGCCAACGTGGCGCGCGGAGCCGGCACGTTACGCTGGCACGGGCGCCAGGTCGAGATGAACGTACCGGTCGATGGCCGGCTGACTGACCTGATCGCCGCGACGGCCAGGGCGATGGGGGTGCCGATCGCGCTGGCCGGGTTCGCCGGGAACCGCCGAGAGCAGAGCGTGATCCCCCTGGACTGGGGAACGATCACCCCGCTGTGGTTCCTCGGCCACGGCCGCAACATGGTCGGCCACGGGGACGTGCTTGCTCCGCCTCCGGCCGAGGATACCGGCCCGCCGGTCGTCATCGCGACGCCATCGCGCAAGCTGCCGCGCTCGGCCATGCTCACGTTCGGGGAAGCGATCGCCGAAGCGGCCGCCCGTGACGGTCGGCGCGTCGCCTTCATCGCGTCGTGCGATTGGGCGCATACCCACCGCGCTGATGGGCCGTACGGGTTTCACCCCGATGCCGCGGTCGTGGACGAACTGGTCGTCGCCGCGCTGCGCGACAGCGATCCTGGCCGGCTGATCGACCTCCCTGAGGAGAAGGTCGCCAACGCAGCCATCGATGGCCTCTGGCAGACACTGATGCTAGCCGGGGCGATGCGCCGGGTGCCGATGCGTGGCGAGGTGCTCTGCTACGAGGCTCCCAGCTACTACGGGATGATCGTGGCCGCCTTCGTGCCGCTCGAGTAAGTGCGATCCAGGCCGGACGGGCCAGCCACGTTTCAGCTCACGGCGCGCCCTCGGCCCGCGAGCGGCTCGATCCTCTCCCCGTGCCCGCGGCAGCGGCGACGCGCTTTACGAACGGGTCAGAGGCGGCTAGCATGGGCATGGCAGCGACGACGATCGAGCGAAGGAGGCGGTGACGTGAAGGCGGCTGTGCTGTGGGAGCGTCGATCCCCCCTGGTCATCGAGGAGGTCGAGATTGCCGACCCAGCGCCGGGCGAAGCGCGTGTTCGCGTGCTGGCGAGCGGCGTCTGTCACTCCGACCTTCACCACATCCAGCGCGATACGTACCTCGTCCTCCCAGCCGTGCTGGGACACGAGGGGGCGGGGGTCGTCGAAGCCGTCGGGCCGGGGGTCACCCGGGTCAAGCCCGGTGACCGGGTCATCATCGCATTCGGCCCCAAGTGCGGCACCTGTTACTTCTGCCTGCGCGGCCTCGACCACCTCTGCGAGAAGCCGTTGCCGACCAATGTCAGGCTGCGCAAGGGCGATCAACCCCTCACCCCGCTGCTCGGGGTCGGATCGTTCGCCGAGTACGTCAACGTGGAGGCGACGAACCTCGTCCCCATCCCCGACGAGATGCCGATCGACCGGGCTGCCCTGATCGCCTGCGGCGTCACGACCGGCATCGGGGCGACGACGAAGACTGTTCGGGTCGAGCCCGGGTCGAGCGTCGCCGTGATCGGCATCGGTGGGGTAGGACTGAACGTCGTGCAGGGCGCCAGGCTCGCGGGCGCGGCCCGGATCATCGCCATCGACATGCTCGACCACAAGCTGGAGCTCGCGCGCCAGTTCGGCGCCACACACGTCATCAACGCGCAGCGCGAAGATCCGATCGAGACCGTCCGGCGGTACACCGGTGGCCGGGGAGCTGACTACGCGTTCGAGGTCGTCGGCTCCTCGAAGACGATCGAGCAGGCGTACGAGATGGTGCGCCGCGGCGGCACTGCCGTCGTGGTCGGCTTTGGGGAAGACACGGATCTGGTGCATTTGCCGGCGAGTCTCATGCGGGGAGCGAAGAGTCTGGTGGGGTGCTTCTACGGCTCTGTGCAGCCGCATGTCGATTTCCCGCGCTATATCGATCTCTATCTCGCCGGGCGGATCAAGCTGGACGAGCTGATCAGCCGTCGCTACCGGCTCGAGGAGATCAACCACGCGTTCGACGCGCTGCGGGCGGGCGAGGTCGCCCGGAGCGTCATCGTCTTCGAATGAGCGGCGACAGCGCCGACCCGCCAGCCGAGCGGCGGTCGATTCCTCGAGGACGAGCGCGAGGGTCAGCGCGCATAGGCAAGTCGCCGGTTCAAGGCTGCGCGGCGGCGTCGCACTGTCCGCACGGCGGTCTCTTGCACGTCCTGTGGGCTCAGCTCGGCTGGCGTGATCAGGGCCATCCAGCCGAGCGCAGCCGGGCTGGCGAGCCACCGAAGCGCGACGTTACTTACCGTCGCGTCCTCGATCGCCTGGGAGATCACCGCTGCAGCCAGTCGCTGGTACGGGTCAATCGCAGTGTCGTCGAGTGGATCCATATGGCATCCCCCATCCAGCACACGGTCAACCAGCCGAAAACGACCCGGGCTCTATAGATCTCTTCGGCAGGAGAGCTCTAGTACTTGAGTGGTTGCGCCCGGTAGGCGCTTTGGCGAGATGCCGGTACGCCCGTCTGAAGAGCGGGCGTACCGGCGAGGAGCGTAAGCACTGGCCGGGGACGTCAGTCGGTATCGATCGTTGGTGGCAGTTGGGGTGGTTTGCGGACTTTGGTGGCCTGCTCGAAGGCGTAGGCCAACCGGATCAGCGTCGGCTCGCTGTAGGCGCGGCCCATGAAAGTGATCCCGACCGGCAAACCGAAGGCGTAACCGGCTGGCACAGTGATCAGCGGATAGCCCGCGATGGCTGCGGGCGACGAGCTGGCCCCCAGGAAGAGGTCGCCGTTGATCAAGTCGATCTTCCAGGCCGGGCTGCCGGTCGGCGCCACGATGGCGTCGAGCTGGTATTGATCCATCACCGCGTCGATACCATCCTGTCGGCCCAGCCGGCGGTTCTTCTCCAGCGCCCTCAGATACGCCTCGTCGGTCAACGGCCCCTTCTGCTGGGCCAGCAGGAAGAGCTCCTGGCCGAAGTACCGGAGTTCCTCATCGGCATGCGCCTCGTTGAAGGCGATCAGATCTTCGAGCGTGCGCACCGGCGACTCGACGAGGCGGGCCAGATAGGCATCGATGTCGTGCCGGAACTCGTAGAGCAGCACTTCCAGCTCCGCCTCGAAGGTCGCGATCTCTCGTGCAGTTGGGATGTCAGCGGGGTCGATAATCTCGGCGCCGAGGTCACGCATGACCTGGATCGCCTCCTCGATGATCCGGTCGGCCTCCGGGCTGTAGCCAAAATAGACCTGGCGGGCCACGCCGATGCGAGCGCCTTTCAGTCCGTTGGGGTCGAGGAATTGGGTGTAATCGGTGTGGAAGCGACCGACGCTCTCGGCGGTGGCTGGATCCTCGGGGTCGGGCCCGACGATGGCGCCGAGCACCGCTGCGGCGTCAGCGACGGTGCGGCACATCGGCCCGACGGTGTCCTGGCTGTGAGCGATCGGGATCACGCCGGTACGGCTCACTAAGCCGACCGTCGGCTTGATGCCGACGATGCCACAGATCGATGACGGGCAGACGATCGAGCCATCGGTCTCGGTGCCCAGTGCGGCTGTCACCAGGTTCGCCGAGACCGCCTGCGCCGAACCTGAGCTGGAACCGCACGGGTTGCGGTCGAGCGCGTACGGGTTGCGCCCCTGGCCCCCTCGAGCGCTCCAGCCGCTCGACGACTGAAAGCCGCGGAAATTGGCCCACTCGCTCATGTTCGCCTTGCCGATCAGGACCGCTCCGGCTTCGCGGAGCTTGCGGGCCACGGTCGAATCAGCCGGCGGCTTGGCCCCCACGAGCGCCAGCGACCCCGCAGTAGTCGACATCTTGTCCGCGGTATCGATGTTGTCCTTGAGCAAGATCGGAATACCATGGAGCGGGCCTCGTGGGCCACGCTCGCGGCGCTCCCGGTCGAGCGCCCGAGCGATATCGAGCGCATCCGGGTTCACCTCGATGATCGACTTGAGCTGCGGATCCAGCTTCTCGATCCGGTGCAGGTAAGTGCGCACGAGGATCCTCGAGCTCAGGCGACGAGCCTCCATCGCGGCCTGCAGCTCGGCGATAGTCGCTTCCTCGATATCGCTGAGCACGCGGTCGTCGGTTGAGGACTGGCTAGCAGCACTCGAGGAGAAATGCAGGCCGGCGCTCGCGACGCCAGCCAGCGCTCCCTTGAGCAGCGTGCGGCGTGTCACAGGCGCTCCAGCCATCCAGTGCGGTGCGCCGTACAGACCCATAGAACCCCTCCCTCCGTGAGTTGTAAGGCGACACGAAATTGATGCGTATGCTAGGGGAAAGGCGGTGGCGCGTCAACACTCTAGAGGTCAACACTCTATAGAATGTGATCTACCTTCTGGTGCGCACGCAACCGGACAAGTGGCCCACGCGGCTCTTTTCCACGGCGCAGGTGTCCCGGTACCGCGCTACATCGTCTACACTGCACCGGGGTGAGAAGGGTTTTTTTTCGAGGAGCAGGGTGGAACATGACCGAATGGACTGTCCTCTGCGAGTACTGCGGCGCTCTGGAGCAACTCGATCACGCTGGCTGGCGTTGCCCGCGTTGCGGCGCTGCCTGGGCCATCACTGGTTCCGATCGGCTCGACCCGGCACGCCTCTCCCCCAGCGAGCGCTCGCTGTGGCGCTACGAGCAGGTCTTACCGGTCACTCGCGAGGACGCGGTCTCACTCGGTGAGGGGATGACGCCGCTGATCCTGGGGAAGCTGTCGGGCCACCCCGTCTGGTTCAAGCTCGACTTTCTGCTCCCGACCGGCTCGTTCAAAGACCGTGGAGCCGCCCTGCTCGTTAGCTACCTCCGTCGCCTGGGCTACCGGCGGCTGGTCGTGGACTCGTCCGGCAACGCAGCGGCCGCGCTCGCCGGCTATTGCGCCGCGGCCGGGCTGAGCTGCGACGTCTTCGCGCCGGCCGCGACCTCGCCGGCCAAGCTGGCCCAGGCCCGTGCCTACGGTGCCCAGGTGACGCTGGTCGAGGGCTCCCGGGAGCAGGTCGCCGCGGCTGCCCAGCACGCTGCCACGACCGACCCTGCGGCCGCCTACGCAAGTCACAACTGGCATCCGGTCTTCGTCGAGGGGACGAAGACCTGGCTGCTCGAGGTCTGGGAGCAGCTCGGCGGGCACTTCCCGGCGGCCTGTTTTCTCCCGGTCGGCGGCGGGAGCCTGCTCGTCGGCGCATGGCGGGCCTGTCAGGCGCTCGCCGGCCCGTACCCCGCGCTCGTCGCTGCCCAGCCGCGCGCCTGCGCGCCGCTCGTCGAGGCGCTCGAGCGCGACGCTGCCGAGGTGATGCCGGTGGTGCCGGCGCCCACGGTGGCGGAAGGAGCCCGGATCGCGGCGCCACCGCGAGGCAGGCAGATGCTGGCGGCTATCCGGGGCAGTGGCGGTTGGGCTGAGGCGATCGAAGACGACCTGCTGATCGACACGCTCCGCCAGCTCTGCCGGCAGGGACTGTACATCGAGCCGACTGCTGCCCTCGGCGCGGCGGCGTTCCTCCAGGCCCTCACGCACCGGCGCCCGCTCCCCGAAGGGGAGGTCGTCATCGTCCTGACCGGCTCTGGTTTGAAGACAGGTTCACATGGGCTCGAGTAGCCAGGCGTCGGGCGAACGGGCGCTTCAGGCAACCCACGGCGGGGTCGTGGCCGGCTGCGGGTCACTCGACGACGATGAGATCTCGTGGGTAGGTCGTCAGATACTGGCCACCCTGTTCGCTCACAACGACCGTATCGGCGACAGAGAGGCCCGGGCTCGCTGCCAGCGACATGCAGAAGACCATGCTCGCCGCCAGCAGACGGTGCTCGCCGCGTACGATCCAAAAGCGGCCGAAGTCGCTCCCGCATGCCCAGCACGCGTGACAGGCGAGAGCGAACCCGGAGAGCTGCATGGCCCAGATCCCGACGGGCATCCGCGAGCGAACCAGCTCGTCGAGATCCGAGGGGACAGCACCTGGAACGAGGAGTGCGATCTGCTCCTCCTGGGCGCGTCGCATCCGTTCGTACAGCTCGGCCGTCTCCGCGCCCGGCGCGCCGAGCGAGACTGTCCGCGCTAGCCGGGCCCAGTAGCCGTGAACGCTGTTCGCGACCTCCAGGCGTACCAGGTTACCCGGCTCCACAGTGCGGTCGCCGAGCTGGGTATCGAAGTCACGCGGCCGCCCGCCGGAGGCGATGGATCCAGGGAGCGGGGTATCGGCGCCAGCCTGAGCGAGGGTAGCTGCGATCGCTCCCGCGATCTCCCGCTCGGTGGCACCAGGGCGCGTGGCCGCGATGCCAGCTTCCAGGCCCTTCTGGACGACTGCCGCAGCCTTGCGGTGTTGCTCGATCTCTTCCCCGGACTTGACGAGCCGCAGCCACTCGATCGCCTCAGAGAGATCGACGCCGAGTGCGCCTGTCCACTCGGCGAGGAGCTGCTCATAGCGACGCGCCGACAGGTGGGAGGAAGCCTTCTCGATGCCGACTCGTCGTATCCGGGGGACGAGCTTGCGCGCGAGGCGGGCGGTCAACACGACCGGGTTGTCCCAGTCGTTGTAGAAGGCCGGCATATCGAGCCAGGACGCGCTCAGGAAGGCCAGCTCCTCGGCGTAGCGCAACACGTGCACTGGCTCGTTGTCAGCCGGCACAATCAACGCCTGGAAGGAGGAGTGTGCCCCGGCGAAGCCGGACAGGTAGGAGATCGTGTCGGCATCGACCAGCACCGCGAGATCGACCTCGGATTCGGTCATGATTCGCCGAAACGCCTGCCAGCGTCGCGCGAACTCCTGGTCGGTGAAGATCCTGCGAGCGATCGAGCCTGTCATGCTGCCTCCCGGCCTCGCGCACGGCGCCACAACGCCCCCAGTTTGATAGCATACGGGACGCACGCCAGGATGCGGCTTGTCGCCGTCTGAGGCGAGACATCGGCCGCATCCGGCGTGTCGACCTGGTGGGGGAACGGATGCAGCGAGAGCACCGGCGGCTCCTGCTCCCAGTGTACCTGCCGACTGTCCTGCTCGCATGCGGGCAGGGCGTCATGGTTCCGATCCTACCCCTGTACGCTCTGGAGTTCGACGACTCGTACAAGCTCGCCGGGTTCGTCGTCTCGGCTGCCTGGATCGGTACGCTGCTGGCCGACCTTCCTACGGGATTACTGCTTCCCCGGCTGGGGTTCCGGCGCTCGATGGTCATCGGCTGCGGCCTGTTCGGAGCTGGAACGATCGCGCTGTCTTTCGCGCATGTCGCACCGGAGCTGATCCTCTATCGCTTCGTTGCCGGCATCGGCACGGCGCTCTGGGGGCTCTCTCGTCATACGTATGTCACCCATGCGGTGCCCCCGGGCGCACGTGGCCGCGCCATCGCCGTCTTCGGTGGCATCAACCGGATCGGATGGTTCGCCGGCCCGGCAGTGGGCGGGCTCCTGGGCCAACTCTACGGGCTGGACGTGCCGATCCTGGTGGCCGGGATGATGGCTGTGGCGGCGCTGATCGTCGCTGCCATCGCCGTCGAAGCGCCGACGGGCTGGAACCCGCCCCTCAGTCACCGACTCGACGTCAGCGTGCTGGGCGAGATCGTGCGTGACCGCCGTCGAGAGCTGGTGGCTGCTGGCTCAGCGCAGATCTTCGCCCAAATGATCCGGGCCGCCCGACAACTGGTAATCCCGCTCTATGGGAGCGAGGTGATCGGGCTCGATCGGGCGCAGGTCGGCTTTATCCTCAGCTTGATGTCGCTGGTCGACATGTCGCTCTTCGTGCCCGCCGGCATGGTCATGGATCGGTATGGGCGCAAGGCTGCTGCAGTGCCGTCCTTCCTCATGCTGGGATTGGGCATGGCGCTGATCCCGCTGACCGCGAGCTACTGGACACTCCTGGGAGCGGCGCTGGTGCTCGGCCTCGGCAACGGAATCGGCTCGGGCACGATGATGACGCTGGGAGCCGATCTCGCGCCGCGCAGCCGCACCGGTGAGTTCCTGGGCCTCTGGCGACTGATCGGGGACAGCGGGCAGGCGATCGCACCGCTGGTGATCGGGGCAGTCGCCGACGCGCTGGGTCTGGTGTTCACCGCTGGCGCGGTTGCCGGCCTGGGCCTGGCCGCCGCTGGCACTCTTGCGCTCTTTGTCGAGGAGACGCGCTGGAAACACGAAACGTGCCCAGCCACCGCCCGGCAACAGGTGGCGAAGGGGGACTAGCGGCTTCTCGGAGGATGTGACGTTCGTACAAGCATTGACAGGCCGAGCTGGATAGGGTATCCTACAAGTGCTGAGCGCGGGAGCGCTCAGGCCGAAGGTGCGGCGCGATCTCTTCCGCCGCATTGCTGTGTCTCGAAAGGGACACAGCGCATGTGCCCTCCAGAGGAGGGCATGGGTCAGGCTCATCGTGGAGGGTGCGTCGTTGGATACCGGAGGAGTCCCAGAACGCAGTACCTGCTCCACGGGCTGACCGGCTTGGGTGCTTCTGGCGTGACGGCATAGGCTCGCACCTCCGCGCCCCCGGTCAGTCCGGGGGCGACTTGTCAGTAGCGCGACCCTGGCAAGAAAGGAGGTGGGCCGATGCAGACCTTCATCCGCTACACCATCACCAACCAGGATGGGCGGCCGGTGATCCGGGCAGTGCCGGTGCCGCGCCGGATCGAGACCTCGGTCGTCGAGGCCGCACCGCCGGCCCAGGAGGTGAAGGCCGAGCGGACCGAGCAGCCGCTCGTCCAGCGGATCCGGCGGTTCCGCCTGCTCGACATCCGGTAACGCTCATCACCAGCACACTCGATACGCCGACCCCCGCGGGCGACTACCCGGCGGGGGTCGTGGCGTCTCTGGAATAGCTGCACCCGGCTCCGGTCTGGCCGGATCGCCGCTGGTCAGGCTAGGCTCGCCAGCCCGCGTTCCAGGTCGTGCACCACGTCCTCTGTCGCCTCGATCCCGGCCGAGAGCCGCAGCAGGCCGTCGCCGATCCCGAGAGCGGCGCGGGTGGCCGGATCGACCGACCGGTGCGAGGTCGAGGCCGGGTGCACGATGGTGGTCGTCACCCCGCCCAGCGTCTCGGCGAAGCGGATCAGGCGCAGCGCGCGCACCAGCCGGGCGACCGCGGTGCGGCCACCCGGTACCTCGAACGCCAGCATGCTCCCATAGCCGTTCGCCAGCAGCCGCCGCGCCAGGTCGTGCTGCCGGTGGCCGGGCAGGCCCGGGTAGCTGACGCGCTCGACCGCCGGGTGCTCCGCCAGCCAAGCGGCGAGCGCCAGGGCGTTCCGGCTGCTCTGGCTCATCCGCAGCGGCAGGGTACGCAGGCCGCGCAAGATCAGCCAGGCGTCGAACGGCCCGCCGATCCCGCCTATCCGGATCGCCTGCTGGCGCACCGGCTCCACCAGCTCAGATCGGCCCAGGACAGCGCCACCGGAGACATCGTGGTGCCCGGCGATGAACTTGGTCGTGGAGTGAACTACTAGATCGGCCCCGAGCTGAGCCGGCCGGCAGTGGTAGGGGGTGACGAAGGTGCTATCGACCACCAGCAGCGTGCCGTGCCGGTGTGCCAGCTCGGCCAGCGCGGGCACGTCGTGAACCAGGAGCGTCGGGTTGGTCAGGACATCGACGTAGAGCATCCGAGCCGGCTGTCCCGGCCGCCGGAGAGCTGCCTCGACAGCGGCGAGGTCGGTGGCGTCGACGTAGTCGACGACGACCCCGAAGCGGGCGAGGTCGAGGTCGAGCAGGTTCCGGGTGCCACGGTAGACCAGCTCGCTGGCGATAACCCGATCGCCGGGCGAGAGGAGAGCGAAGAGCAGGGCACTGATCGCGCTCATCCCGCTCGCGGTGACGAGGGCTGCCTCAGTCCCTTCGAGATCCGCCAGCGCCTGCTCAAGCTGGGCGTGGTTGGGCAGCCCGTACCGGCCGTAGATGAAGCCGCGCTCCCGGCCCTCGTAGATTGCGTCGAGGGTCTCCAGGTCGGGATAGGCGTAGGCCGCCGTCTGCCAGACCGGGGGCGCGAGCGGCTCGGTCGCCGAGGGGAGCCGGCCCTCACCGGCGTGCGCGCAGCGGGTCAGGTCGCTCGCCACTTCCTGCTCGTCTCGCTCCCGCATGGCTGCCCCTCCAGGCTCGGGCCTTTCATTATCCATCTCTGCTGAGTGCGCGGCCGCCTGTCCGAACGGACAGGGACACGGCCAGGTTGCCCAACGATCCTCCATTGTCGCACCTGCGCCAGCTACCTATCGAGCTCGCGCGGTTTGGGGCCGCCCCGGGTCGCTAGTAACGGGGCGATCGGCGTGAGATCGTGGCGATGAGAGGGAACCCCTGTGCGTCTCGGCAGCGTGGCTGGAGTCATCGGCAGCCTACCCCCCAACCGCCTACTCGGGGTACCCCTAGCGGTGCTGCGAGATCCGCTCGGCCGGTTCGACCTGGCCACCTTCTTCCTCTCGCTCACCATCTATTCGCCCATCCTGGTGCTCTACTACACCGGTCGCGGCCTCTCGCTCTTCCAGGTGCTCTCGCTGGAAGCCTTCATGGGGCTCGCCACCATCCTGCTCGAAGTGCCGACCGGCGTCGTCGCTGACCGCATCGGGCTGAAGCGATCGGTCACGCTGGGGTTCTTCTTCCAAGCCGTCTGGGTCGGTCTCCTGGTGCTTGCGCGCGAGTACTGGCAGTTCCTGGCCGGCTATGCGGTGCTGGGAATGGCGATCAGCTTTCGCTCGGGAGCGAGCGAGGCCTGGATCTACGAGACGCTCAAGGCGCGTGGCGAGGAGCATCGCATGAGCCAGGCACACGGCGCGTTCTGGGCCGCGTCGCTGGCCGGGCGCACGACCGCGGCCGTGCTCGCGGCGCTGGTGATACGCGAGATGAGCGAGCCGTCGTTCGTGCTGGCGCTCGAGCTGAGCGCGGGCGCGATGCTCCTGGGCACCGTATTGGTACTCACGGTGCCCAACCGGCAGGCCGAGGCCGAGCTGGCCCGGCAGCGAGGTAGCCTGCGCCTGGCGCGAGACGGCATCCGTTTGATCCGTGAGCATCCGGCGCTGCGGCGCGTCGTCGCCCGCTCCGTCCTCTCCGACCCGCTGCCCTACGCACTCCTGTTCCTGTTCCAACCGTACTACCAGCTCGCCGGGACGCCGGCGGTACTCTTTGGCCTCTCCTCAGCGATGGCGGCAGCCCTGGGCGCGCTGGTGGCGCGAGCAGCCTTCTCGTTGGAGCGGAAGCTGGGAATGGCCCGGGCGTTCCTGGCGGCGAACCTGCTGCCGGTCGCCGGATACCTGGCGATGGCCGGCCTTGCCGGGCCGTACCTGGCGCCGCTGCTCTGCGTCCTGACCTTCAGCGCCATGCAGGCTCGCTACCCGCTGGCCACGGCCGTGCAGAACCGGCACATCGCATCGTATAACCGGGCGACCACGATTTCGGTGATCTCAATGCTGGAGGGCGGCTACGCGCTGGCGATGAAGCTGGTGGCCGGCTACCTGGCAGACATCGACCTGCGGCTGGCGTTCGGCCTGCTTGGCCTTGTCCCGCTGGTCGCGGTTATCCGCTTCCCACTCAGGGACGAGCACTTGGAGTCGCAGGCACTGTCGACTGCGGAGGCGTCGCATTGCCCGCGAAGCGACGGCTGACCGGCGATCCGGTCGCTGCCCCGGCCGTTCTGGTGAGCCCCGGCTTGCGCCGGGCTGGCATACTCGGGCTATGATGCCGGCCAGATCGTGTGCGGAGGGACGGAGGAGTCGATGAGCCGACTGGGATACTCGGCCAGCTTCGAGCAGTTCCACCCCACCGACATGCTGCGCTGGTGCCAGCTCGCCGAGCACTACGGGTTCGACTCGGTGCTGGCGGCCGATCACTTCCACCCCTGGACGCCGGAGCAGGGGCAGAGCGCGTTCGTGTGGGCCTGGCTAGGGGCGCTGGGAGCGACCACGCGGCTGCGCTTCGGCACCGGCGTCACCCCGCCGATCGGCTTCCGCTACCACCCGGCGATCGTGGCCCAGGCGGCAGCGACGCTCGAGGCGATGTTCCCCGGCCGCTTCTGGCTGGGGCTGGGGGCCGGCGAGGCGCTCAACGAGCACATCGTCGGCGGCTACTGGCCAGAGCCGGCCGAGCGGGTGCGGATGCTGGTCGAGGCGATCGAGGTGATCCAGAAGCTCTTCACCGGCAAGGTGGTCAAGCACGAGGGCAGGTACTTCCGGCTCGAGAGCGCCAAGCTCTACACCATGCCCGAGACCCCGCCGCCGATCATCGTCGGCACCGCCGGGCCGATCATGGCCAGGCGCACCGGTGAACTCTGCGACGGCATCCTCACTCCCGGCGCGCCCGACGAGAAGCTGCGCACGCTGATGGGGCGCTTCGAGCAAGGCGCGCGCGAGGCCGGCAAGGATCCAGCGAAGATGCCGCGGATGATCCAGCTCCACGTCTCCTGGGCCGAGACCGACGAGGCGGCTACCGAGGCGGCGCTGCGCGAGTGGCCTAACGGCGGGATGGCGTTCCCCAAGGGCGATATCCGCAACCCGGAAGACTTCGCGGCCATGGCCAGGCTCGTGCGCCCGGAGCACTTCCGCGGCCGCGTGCTGATCTCGGCCGACCTCGAAGCGCATCGCGAGCACATCCAGCACTTCATCGACCTCGGCTTCACCGAGGTCTACGTCCACAACGTAGGCCGGAACCAGGAGGAGTTCATCAAGGCGTACGGCGAGCGGGTGATCCCGCACCTACGCTGGCCCACAGCGGCGCCGGTCGCGACCGCCAGCGCCAGGTGAGCCGCGCCGGGCGACGGCTCGGGGGTGGGGGCAACATGGAGATCATCGATCTCACACCCAGACGCCTGAGCTGGATCGCCCACGCGGCCCGGATCCTCCACGAGACCCTGCCGCAGGGCTGGCCCACCTTCGAGTCGGCCCGGGCCGAGGTCTGGGAGTCGTTCGGGCCCGGCCGCTTGAGCCGGGTCGCGGTGGACGAGCGCGGCGAAGTGCTGGGGTGGATCGGCGCGATCCGGCGCTACTCTCACGCCTGGGAGCTGCACCCGCTGGCCGTGCGCCCCGATCGCCAGCGGCAGGGGATCGGCACGGCGCTGGTGCGCGACCTGGAGCGGCTGCTCCGCCAGCGGGGCTGCCTCACGCTCTTCGTCGGCAGCGACGACGAGACGGGCGAGACGAGCGTGGCGAACGTCGAGCTCTTCCCCGACGTGCTGGAGCACGCCCGGCGGCTGACCGTGCACGGCAACCACCCGGTCAACTTCTACCGCAGGCTCGGCTTCGTCGTGATCGGCGTGCTCCCGGACGCGAACGGCCCGGGCAAGCCGGACATCTGGCTGGCGAAGCGGATCGGGCCAGGGTAGATCGTGGCTACGGCGCCTGGTCGAAGCGGTGGGGGCTGAAGGGCGCGAGCAGCGGATCCGGCGCGCCGCTCAGGATCCCCTGCACCACCAGGTCGGCGGTGGCCGGCGCGAGCTGCACGCCGGTGCGGTAGTGGCCAGCCGCGATCCAGACGTTACGGTAACCAGGCAACGGGCCGATGACGGGCTCGTCGTCCGGCGTACCCGGCCGAAGCCCAGCGCCGGTGCTCAGGAGCTCGCCTTCCAGCAGCTCCGGGGCCAGCCGCTCGACCAGCCACAAGCAACGGGCGATGCCGGCCGGCGTCACCCGCGTATCCCATTCACCGCGCTCCTTGGTCGAGCCGGCCCAGACAAGCCCGTCGGTACGTGGCACGAGGTAACCCGCCCCGTCGGCGCGGCCGAGGATGTGGCGGAGCATGGTCATCCCACCGGCGACGAGCGTCATCTGCCCCTTGACCGGGAATGTCGGGAGCGGCCGCCCGAGCTGCCCGGCAAGCTGCCCCGTCCAGGCGCCGGCCGCTAGCACGACCTGTCCGGCTGCGTACCGTCCCTGCGGCGTCCGGACGGCGCTGGCCCGCTCGCCCTCGACCTCGAATCCCGTCACCGGCGCGCGCTCGACGACCCGCGCGCCGCGCTTGACCGCGGCGAGCGCGAGCGCCCGCACCAGCCGCTGGACGACCAGGCTTCCGCCCTCGTCGGCCAGTAGCGCGCCGAGGATCCCCTCAGGCAGCAGCGGCTCGATCTCCCGGGCGGCCTTCCCGTCGACCCACTCGCTCTCGAAGCCTGCGCTTGCCTGCCAGGCAGCCAGCTCGCGCAGCGAGGCGACCTCGTCTTCTGTCTCGGCCACCAGGAGCTCACCCCATTGCCGGTAGTCAGCGTCCAGTCCACTGTCCTCCTGCACGGCCGCGACCAGCCAGGGGTAGGCCTGGAAGCTGCGCCGGGCCAGCTCCAGCCGCTCGGCGGGGATGGCGCTGCTCGAAGGCGGGCTGACGATCCCCGCTGAAGCCTCCGAAGCTCCTCGACCGAGCGTACCGCCCTCCAACAACAGGCAGGCTATCCCCTGCCGCGCCAGCGCGTAGGCGATAGCGGTGCCGATCACCCCGCCGCCGACGACGATGACGTCTGCCAGAGTCTCGTTCTTGGCGCCCATCTCGCCCTCCTTACCCAGAGCCTGGCCGGTGCGCTGGCCCCGTGCGCCAGTCGCCGCGGCCCGCACCATCTTACCCGCCGTGCGGCCGATCCGATCGCGCTGGCGGAGGCCGAAGCCGTCCAGCCCTGCCCGAGCTTGATCTCCTTCGCGGGGAGCAGGCGTCGCTGTGGTATACTCGTCTGCAGCGAGGCGATGAGGCTCGCCTGGCGGCGAGTCGGCCGCCGAACCGCCATCGTGGCTGATAGCCTCTACGCGTGACCTCCGGTCGGTGCGTGGAGGCTTTTGTGTTCGGGTCACTGGGTCTGCCATTCGACTTCGATAACCAGCTCCGTCCGCCCACCCGAGGCCCTGAGCTGCTGGCCCGCGTCCGCCGGCTCCTGGGCGCGCGGGAGCCGGTTCCCGATCGCTACCTCCTGCGCACCATCGAAGAGGAGATCGAGCTGGCCGGCTGCCCGGTCTGTCGCCTGCTGGCCCGCAAGGAGCTGCGCGGGCTCGAGGCGCTGCTCTGGGAGCAGGTCACCGACCCGCTGACGCACCGGCGGTTGCTCGCCTCGCGCGGCTTCTGCTTCGAGCATACCTGGGCGTTGATCCCTGCCGGGCGCCTGGTACACAGCCACTACGGCGTGGCGATCGTCCTCGACCGGCTGCTGCGCGACTTCCTGGCACGCGCGGTCGCGGGCGTCGAGGCCGCCCAGCGGTGGCTGCGCCCGGAGGCGCGTTGTCCGGCCTGCGAGTGGAACCGGGCGGCGGAAGAGACGCTGCTCTGGGCCCTGGCCTGGCTCGGCGAGCGTGACCCGGATCTGCTGGGAGAAGGCCCGGCCGCGCTCTGCCGGCCGCATGCCGCCGCTCTCCTCGAGAGCACCGCCGCCGAGCGGCGAGCGGCGCTCGAACGACGCGTCCTTGCGCGGACGGAACGAGCGCTCCGCGAGGGCACGGCCGAGGAGCGGCTCGCCCTGCTCGTTGGGCGGAAGCCGCACGAGCTTCCCCCGCAGCGGGTCTCGTGCCCCGCCTGCGCGCGGGCACGCCGCTCCCTCTTCGACGGCGGCTGCTGGCGGCAGTCGCGGCTGCACGCCTGGGTCGCCTGGCTCGACGCGCCGGATCGGGTCGGTGAGGCGCTAGGCTGGGAGAGCCTGCATCCGAACGGCCGGCTCGGCAGTCGTACGCCGTCGGCACGGCCGGAGTCAGGTGTCGCTCCCCTCTGCCTGGGGCACCTGCGCCGCGCCATCGTCACCACTGGGTCGAGCGCGGCGCTGCGGGCCGCACTCGGGGATCTGGAGCGGCTCGCTGACGACCTGGAAGCCTTCATCGCCAGTGCCGACTACCGCTTTACCGGCGAGCTCACGCCGGCTCAGCGGCGGAGCTGGCAACAGGTGGTGGCCCGCTTCGCCGGAGAGACGCCGGGCGTCGGGCTGCACGATCCGCTCCCCGGTTCGCCCGGGGGCCGATGCGACGAGTAGGATAGGAGCCAGGCAGCGAGGAGCCACAGTGATGCCCGCGACTGATCGCTCGACACCTGGCGAGGTGGCCGGATCGAGCTACGACGACCAGCTCATCGCCGGGCTCGCCGACGAGCGGCCAGACGTAGCCGAGATCTGTGCCTGGGTGCTCGGCCAGCGCCGGGTCGCGCGGGCGGTGGGGCCGCTCGGCGAACTGGTGCGGCGTCGCCCACGCGACGTGGCGGTCTGCGTCGCAGCGGTCGAGGCGCTGGGCCAGATCGGGGATCCAGCGGCGGTACCGGCCCTCAGATGGGCCATCGACCACGGATACGCCGGTGTCCGCCTCGCTGCACTCCGCGCGCTGGCCCGGCTCGACCCGGAGACGGCGCGCGCCGTGCTGGCCCGGGTGGCTGCCGAGGATCCGGCAGCCGGCGTCCGGGAGCTGGCGAGCCAACTGCTCGCCGCGTTGCGAAGGGAGGAACAGAGTGGATGAGCTTCGTGCCCACGATGGGCGGCTCGGCACCGACGAGGCCGAGGGTATCCAGGCGCTCGCTCGACGCATCCGCGAGATGGTGGAGCGGGTCATCGTCGGCAAGCGCGACGTCATCGAGCGGCTGCTGGTCGCGCTGCTGGCCGAGGGGCACGTGTTGATCGAGGACGTGCCGGGGATCGGTAAGACCAGGCTCGCACGGTCGCTCTGCCTGGCGCTCGGCGGGACGTTCCAGCGCATCCAGTTCACGCCGGATCTGCTGCCGACCGATGTCCTGGGGTCGCTGGTCTACCAGCCGCAGTCCGGGTCGTTCGTCTACCATCCGGGGCCGATCTTCGCCAACGTGATCCTGGCCGACGAGGTCAACCGGGGAACGCCGCGTACGCAGTCGGCACTGCTGGAGGCGATGGAGGAGCGGCAGGTGACGGTGGAACGGCAGACGTATCCGCTGCCGCGCCCCTTCCTGGTGGTCGCGACCCAGAACCCGGTGGAGCTCGAGGGTACCTTCCCGCTCCCGGAGGCCCAGCTCGACCGCTTCCTGCTGCGGTTGCAGGTGGGGTACCCCGAGCACGAGGACGAGCGCGACATGGTGCGCCGGTTCCTGCGTCGCGACCCGATCGTCGACGTCGAGCCGGTGACTGAGCCGGGCGAGCTTGCGGCGGCCATCGAGCAGGTGCGCCGCGTGTATCTGGGACAGGCGGTCGAAGACTACCTGCTGGAGATCGTCCGGCGGACGCGCGAGCACCCGGAGATCGAGCTGGGCGTCAGCCCGCGCGGGACACTGGCCCTGGCACGGGCGGCGCAGGCGCTGGCAGTTCTGCACGGCCGGCCCTTCGTGATCCCCGACGACGTGCGCGCGCTGGTGGTGCCAGCGCTCGGCCACCGGCTGATGCTGACCTCGCGCGCCGAGCTGCACGGGCGCACGCGCGAGGAGATCCTGGCGGCGATCCTCGCCGAGGTGCCGGTGCCGGTCGAAGAAGACCTCGAGCTGCGGGCCTGAGCCATGGACGACGCGCGCGCGCTCTTCGCTGCCCAGCGCCAGGAGCACCTGCGGGCGATCCTGGTCGCCGCGGTCCTGGTCGGCCTGGCGGCGGTGGCCCTGCGCCAGCCGGTGCTGGCGGTGGCCGGCTTCGCGGTAGCGCTGACACTGGCCGTGGGGCTCGTCTGGCAGCGCTACGGGCTGGTCGCCGTGACGTACCGCCGCCGGTTTTCCCAGTCGCGCGCGTTCCCGGGCGAGGAGCTGTGGCTGGAGCTGAGCGTCGAGAACAACAAGCTCTTGCCGTTGCCCTGGCTGGAGGTCGAGGACGAGTTTCCAGCCGACCTCGCCTTCCCCGGTCTCCAGCTCGACCCCTCGCCGAAGCCGAAGACCGCAGTCTTCCACACGCTCTTCTCCCTGCGCCCCTACGAGCGGGTACGGCGCCGTTACCGGCTGGTGGCGACCCGGCGGGGCTACTACCGCTTCAGCCGGGTTCGGCTGCGCACGAGCGATCCGTTCGGCCTGGCGCTGGCGGCGCGCGAGGACACCGAGGCCGACGAGCTGATCGTCTACCCGGCAATCGAGCCGTTGCCGGCCTTCGGGCTGCCGGCCAAGCAGCCGCTGGGGGAGTGGCGGCCCGTGCAGCCGCTGTTGGACGACCCGACGCGGTACCGTGGCGTCCGGCCCTATGTCCCGGGAGACGTGCCCCGCCGCATCCACTGGCGGGCCACGGCGCGTACCGGCGAGGTGCAGTCCAAGCAGTTCGAGCAGGCGGCGACACCGACCCTGGCTCTCTTCCTCGACATCAATACCTTCGAGCACTTCTGGGAGGGACTCGACCCCGAGAAGCTGGAGCGGGCCATCTCCCTCTGCGCCTCACTCGCGGCCTGGGGGCTGGAGGAACGCTACCAGGTCGGGCTTTATGTCAATGCCCCACGGGCCGGCGGCGAGCGCTTCATCCGGCTCCTGCCTAGCCGGCACCCGCGCCAGCTCCAGCGGATCCTCGAAGCGCTCGCGCTCCTCGTTCCCTATACGGGGTATCGCATCGAGCTACTGGTGGCGGCCGAGGCCCGGCTCCTGCCGTGGGGAGCGACGGTCGTCGTCATCACGAGCGTCGTGACCGAGGCGCTGCGCCGGACGCTGCTGGCCATGCGCCGGGAAGGCCACGCCATCACCCTCTTCGGGGTCGGGGTCGACCCCGGATTACCGGCGCTCCCGAGCCTCACGGTGTACACGATCGATGGAGGCGTCGATGGCACGGTGGCGCGAGGTACCGCTTGAGCCGCTGGTCTCCGCGCTCGTCGCCGTGGCGGAGGCGGCCGCCATCGCCCCCTGGCTGCGGATGGCGGCGGCGATGGCCGGCCACCCGGAGGCTCGGGTGCCGTCTCCCGCCGTGCTGGCGCTGGTCGGGCTGCTCGCCTTCTGGTCGACGCGCTACTTCCTGGCGTCCGGCTGGGATCTCGGGGCAGCGCGGGCGCTGAGCGCGCTCGCTTGGCTCGGCGCCATGCTGGTCTGGTTCGCGGTGCGAACCGAGACCTGGTTACGCGCGCCGCTCGTCGTGATCGACCGGCTGCTTACGCTCGACGGCGCCACCGTGGCCCTCTTCGCGCTCGGGCTGGCAGCCTGGTGGCGCGGGCTCTCGCTGGGGGCCGACCCTCGACCGTTCACCCCGGATTTCGTCCGGTTCAGCTTTGTCCGCGACCTTGCCCTGGTGGGTGGAGCGGGGCTCTTCGTGTGGCTCAGCCCGGCGATGGCGAACGCGGCCGGCGAGACGCTCGCCCGGGCCGTCCCCGTCCTCCTCGTCGCTCGCCTGCTCTGCGCCGCGGCAGTCCTGGCCGCCGAGGTACAGGCATCGGCGTCACCGGCGGCAAGCCGGGGACGCCTCGGTTCAGGCTGGCTCGGGTCGGCACTCGTGCTGGCAGTGGCGATCCTCGCCCTGGCCTCCGTGCTCAGTGCCTTCGCCGGCCCGCACGTGTGGCGCTGGCTGGCGACACCACTCCGTTTCGCGCTCGATGGCCTCAGCACCGTCTTGTTCTGGATCCTGGCGGCGGTCGCCTACGTCGTCTTCCTTCTGGTGACACCGATCATCTGGCTCGTACAGCGCGCCCGCGGGGGAGAGCAACCACAACCGATCGCTCCGCCCGCGCTGCCACAGTTCCAGGAGACGGCGGAACGCGCCCGGCTGGTCTTGCCGCACTCGGTGCTTCTCCTGCTGGAGGTGGCTCTCGGCCTCGCCATCGCGGCCGTGGTCGTCTGGCTCGCGCTGCGCGCGCTGCGCCGCTACCGCCTGCGGGAGGCGCAGCAGGCGGCGGAGGAGGTGCACGAGAGCACCTGGTCGGGCCAGCTCGTGCTCCAGCAGCTCAGCGACGCCCTGCGCCGCCTGCGCCCGGGCCGCCGGCGTGCCCGCCGGCTGGATGTAGCCCAGCTCGGCCGCGCGCCACGGTCGGTGCGCGAGGCGTACCGGTTCGCGCTGGCGCTGCTGGCGATGCGCGGTCTCCCGCGCCGGGCGGACGAGACCCCGCTCGAGTACCTGCCCAGGGCCATCGAGACGTGGCCGGCGACGGCCGCCCCGCTAGGCGACCTCACCGGCCGCTATCTGGTGGTACGGTACGGCGAGCTGGCGAGCGCCGACGACCTCGCCTCGGCTCAGTCCGATTGGGCTGAACTGCGCCGCGCGCTGGCGGAGGACACTCGCGAGCAGTGAGCGCGAGCGGGAGCAGCGCTGGCCCTGTGTCTGGCCTGGCACCGCTTCGGGGCCTGTCTGGAGGCTAAGCCGACCGGCTCCTCCCCTTTTGCACCTCGCCGCTGACCTCAGGCGTTGCTCGACGGAACCTTTTCGCTGGCTCGGGAGTATCTCATGGTGGGAGGTCGCTTCAGGCTTGTCGCGCTCTCCTGAACGCGACACAGGACTTCGCCGTGAACCGAGCCAGCGCGCCCGGTACCTGGCCGGTTGCACGACCACAAATGATTCGCTACGCTGTCCAAGCAGTAGGTGGAGAACGAGAGAGGAGCTGGTCAGGTGATCGGCCAGCAACGCGGGCCCCCAGGAAAGGCGCCTGGAGAACGGACAGGTATCACGCCGAAACGACGAGGGAAGCGAGGACGTGACCATGGAGCGGCATGAGAGCGCAGCGCGCCATCCCGAGAGGTTCTTCCGGCGAGCGAGGCGGTGGCCGTTCCTCTTCGCGGCTGCATCGCTGCTCGTCTCGGCGCTGCTGCTGGCCAGTACCGCCCTCTTCATCGCCCGGCCGGGGCTGGCCGGCGCGGTGCTCGGCCCCCAGCAGGGGCAGGCCGACCCGCCGCAAGCCCAGTTCGCCCAGCCGCCCGCCTGGGCGCTGGCCCCGGCGCAGCCCAAGCCCGGCTGCCGCTACTTCCCGGAGACCCAGCACAACCTGTGCGCCGGCTTCCGCGCCTACTGGGAGACCTACGGTGGCTTGCTCGAGTTCGGCTTCCCGCTCACCGAGGAGTTTGTCGACCCGGTACTCGGGCGCACCGTCCAGTGGTTCGAGCGGGCGCGCTTCGAGTGGCACCCCGGCGTGATCCCCGCGCGCTTCGACGTGCTCGAAGGCCGCGTCGGCGCCGAGCTGCTGGCACTGGGTGGGGCGCCACCGGCGCCGACTCCCACCCCCACGCTCACCATCGACCTGACCCCGGCCAGCGATACCAACGCGGTGGGCACCTTGCATACCGTGACCGCGACCGTGCTGCGCAACGGGAGCCCGGCGGCCGGTGAGCGCGTGCGCTTCCGGGTGACCGGCGGCGGAAACCCCAGCCCCACCAGCGGCAGCGATGTCACCAACAACGCCGGCCAGGCTCGGTTCAGCTTCTCGAACACCCTCGCCGCCACGAACACGATCGAAGCGTGGGTCGACCTCGACAACGACGGCACGCGCGACGCCGACGAGCCGATGGATACCGCCACCAAGACCTGGACAGGCGAGCTGAGCATCGACCTGACGCCAGCGAGCGCCACCAACCCGGTGGGCACGAACCACACGGTGACCGCGGTGGTGGAGCGGAACGGCACGCCGGTCTCCGGCCAGCGGGTGCGCTTCCGCGTCACCGGTGGTGGCAATCCCAGCCCTACCAGCGGCAGCGACGTGACCGACAACGCCGGTGAGGCCACCTTCACCTTTACCAACACCCTGGCAGCGACCAACACCATCGAGGCCTGGATCGACTTCGACAACGACGGCGTGCGGGATGCGGACGAGCCCCGCGACACCGCGACCAAGGAATGGGTCGTCAGCACGCCATCGGCACTCGATGCCGAGCCGGAGTCGGCTACCGTGGTGATCGGCACTCAGCACACCATCACGGCAACAGTCACCGACCAGTTCGGTAACCCGGTGGCGAACGTGCGCGTCCGTGCGCGCGTGACCGGCGTGAATCCGCAGACGCTCGACTGCGGGACGACCGGCAGCAACGGGACGAGAACGTGCCAGTATACGGGCGATACCCCCGGCGTGGATCAGGTAGAGGTGTGGGCCGATCTCAACAATAACTCGAGTCGGGAAGCTGGTGAGCCCAACGATATCGTGAGCGTCACGTGGACAGTGACCGGCACCCTCACATTGACCCCGACGAGCACGGGGGCCGGGAACGTCGGCGACACCACGACGGACACCACGGCGACCGTTACCGTGAGCGGCACGACGGCTGGGGTGCCAGTGGTGCTAGTAATCACCGACGGCACGGCGAACGGCTCGTTCGCGGCGTGTCCGGCTGACGAGGACGAGATTGCGGACACCACCAGCGGCGGCGCCACGAACACCTTCAGTACACCGATCTACGCGTGCAGCGGCAGTGCAGGCACGTCGTTCACCGTCCGAGCCTACCACGACGTGGACAACAACGGCGTGCGCGACCCGGGCGAGCCGCAGATCGGGCCGACCCGCACGTTCTCGATCACCTCATAGCAGTCTAGGCACACCTGCCCCGCGCCCACGCACATGAGGAGCCCCGGGGGATCTTCCCGGGGCTTCTCCGCGTGCCCTCATCCTCCTCCTCCTCCTCCTCTCTCGCGGGAGCAACCCTCACCCCCTATCCCCTCTCCCGCGCGGCGCGGGAGAGGGGTGCCGAAGGGCGGGGTGAGGGCTCCTGGAACATCTCTGGCAGCCTGCGCGTCTTTCAGGTAGCAGAGTGGCCCCACCACCGCCGGAGGTGTACGTTCACACGCCGTCCGTGCGCTGCTATACTCTCGGGGTGGGCGAGCCAGAGTAGATCAGGTTCCACACAGCGAAGGGGGACGTCCATGAGTCCACAACGGGCTGGGGTGAGGCTGCTGCTGGCGCTCGCGCTCGCGCTGGGCACGCTCGCAGGCCTGCCGCTCGCGGCCGGCGCGGCCACGCCCTACGTCGAGGCCGCTCAGGGGCGCGTCTACCTGCCCTGGGTCTACAACGGCGAGGTGCTGCCGGGCAACTTCGGCCCCTTCTACAGTACCGTCACCGTGCAAAACCTGGAGCCGCTGCCGATCGAGATACGGCTCATCCGACCCGACGGCCGCCGGCTCGGCTCCGGTATCGCTCTCGGCCCGCGGGGCGCGCGCACCTTCACCGCCAGCGAGCTGCAGGCGCTCGGCCTCTTCGAGGGCGGAACGACCGGAAACGGGCTGATCATCGAGGGCCACTTCGTCGACGAGAGCCAGGACATCCTCGGCCAGCTCGGCCTCTGCGGCACCGACTTCGACGGCTCCGACTGCCTCTACCCGGCGATTGCGGCAGTCGAGAAGCACGCGCGGCCGGCCGCGATCGGCATGGACGCGCGCACCGGCCCGGCCCAGGAGTCGGTGAGCGGCCAGACGGCCGTCCGCGAGGAGACGCTGGCTCAGGCCGCCGACGGTACCCGCTGGGTCATCCCGGTGATCCAGACCAACAACGAGTGGCGCACGGTCATCAGAGTCGTCAACGTCTCCCGGCGCGACGACCTCAGTGTCACGCTCACCCTGCGCCGCAACCAGGGGCTGACCGCCGGCCAGCCGGTCTACACCCTGAGCCAGACGCTCAACCGGGGCCAGAGCTGGACGCTCGACCTCAGCAGCGTCGCGCCGCCCGAGTGGGTCGGCTCGGCCTGGATCGACGCGTCGGCCGCGGTGGTGGCGGTGGCCGAGCGCTACAAGCCCTCCTGGAAGATGGCGCTTACCACCGAGGCCGCCCCGCGCGACGGCGCACCGACGATACTGTATGGCCCGCTGATCTTCCGCGAGTACAACGGCTGGAACACCGGGGTCAACCTGGTCAACCTCGACCCGGTCAACGCGAACCCGGTCACCCTGGCCTACTACGCCGCCGACGGCTCGATCCAGAGCGTGCCGCCGGAGGTCTCGCAGATCACGCTCGAGCCGGGCGCCAGCGCCTTCATCTACCGGCCCGATATCAGCGCGGTGCCCAGCCTCGACCGCAGCCGGGTGAACGCGGTGGTGATCAGCGGCAGCCGGCCGCTGGCGGTGGCGATCGACGAGGTGAAGTACCGCGCGGGGCCGGGCCAGGGACAGGCGATGAGCTACCTGGCCCAGGGCCGGCCGCAGCAGGTGAGCAAGGAGGTCTACGACCGCTCGACCACCGAGGCACGCACCTTCGGCCACGTGAGCGGCCGCTACTGGTACACCCAGACGCTGGCGCTGCCGCTGTTCCAGGTGGGCGACGCGAGCGGGCTGGGCGACGTCAGCGGGATCAACCTGTTCAACCCGGGCGGCCAGGCCCAGCGGGCCTACGTGCAGTTCCTGCGAGCGAGCGGCGCACCCGAAGCGCCGACCGCCTCCGGCTCGGCCGAGGCGCCGGCCGCGCTGAGCGTGCTGGTTCCGGCCGGCGGCCACGCCATCGTCTATCCCTACGACGCCGCCTGGAGCGGCGTGCCGCGCGACTTCACCGGCACCGTGCTGGTGGGCGTGGACGACGAGGGCGGCGGCAGCGGCGGCTTCCTGGTGGGTATCTCGAACAACGTCAACTACGCGGTCAACGGCGACGGCTCGGCCGTCTACGCGCTGGCCAGCAGCGTGCACGGCCCGCTGACGCTCAGCGGCGTCACACTGGAGCTGACGCCCGCGAGCGCCAGCAACGCGGTCAACTTCGACCACACGGTCACTGCCGAGCTGCGCGCCGGAACTTCTCCCCTGCGGGGCCGGAACATCCTGTTCCGAGTGACCCGTGGCAACACGCTGGTCGAGAGCGACACGGTCATCACCGGGACGAACGGCCAGGCGACGTTCGCGTACACCAACGACCAGGCGGGGACGGACACGATCACGGCCTGCTGGGACGTGGACGGCAGCGGCACCTGCGACCCCGGCGAGCCCTCGGCCACGGCCAGCAAGACGTGGTACAGCGCGACGCTGACGCTGGACGACCTCGGCCCACAGGTCACAGTGGGCGCCCAGACCGGCTACTTCGTGCCCGAGCAGGCGCTCGCGGGAGCGGCGAGCTGGCCGGTTGACCCCGTCACCTGCGACCTGACGCCGAACCAGGCCAACGTGCGCGTGCTGCTGCGGTTCACGAGCACCGGTGGGGCGACCGCCCACTGGGGCAGCTCGGCATCCGCTCAGAGCGGTGTCGTCGCCGGGCAGACCAACTCCCAGGGGGTCTTCACCGCCAAGCTGACGCTGGACGACGGCGCTGACGGGAACACGTTCGTCGTCGGCTGCTACCTGGACAAGGGCACGCTGGGCAGCTTCGACAGCGCCGACCAGCTCCTGGCCAGCCAGACTGTCTTCGTCGGCACGCTCGACTTCGCGGTGACCGACGCCAGCGGCGCCGCCGTCGCTGGCGACACGACCGCCGACGGCCTGGCCACGGTGGCCGCGACCTTCGGCACGAGCAACGTGCAGGGCGTGCGGGTGGCGCTGCGGATCGAGGGAGACGGCAATTCCAACGACGACTGGAGCTTCTCGGGGACAGCCGATGACAACGAGGAGCACGGGCAGACCACTGGCGCTGGCACCTTCACGCGGTCGCTCTACTGGCGGGCCGATCCCGGCTCCAGCGGTCTCGACACGATTCCCGATGCCTTCCAGGGCGGCTGGGATCCCGACGGGGACGGCACGATCGAGGTGCAGGCGGCTGGTTCTCCGATCGATGCGCCCGGCGGGATAAGCTAGATCCAGTGCGCGGATCGTTGTCAGAAGCCCCAGGGAGTTCCCCGGGGCTTCTGAGTTGGATCCCCTTACCCCCTCTCCCGCCAGAGCAGCCCTCACCCCCGACCCCTCTCCCGCGGCGTGCGGGAGAGGAGTGGCGAAGCCGGGGTGAGGGCGGGGTGGGGGCTGCGGTGCGGCGAGGGCACCTCTCTCCTGCCTGGCAGGAGAGGGGCCAGGGGGCGGCACGGGGTAGTCATCACCAGCATGCGCGTGGCTGTGGTAG
>JADBJL010000058.1 GCA_014874455.1 Thermomicrobiaceae bacterium | reverse complement strand
CTCGATGGAGACGTCTGCCTCCTGGCCGCTCTCCAGGTGCTAGGAGCGGGTCTCGGGCTCCCCCTTGAGGAGCAGCTCGCGGGCGTCGGCGGTCACCGCTCGATCGAGCTCAGGGTGCCCGAGCGAGCCGAGCGTCCGGCCGTCTTCGTAGATCAGGAGCTTCGCTCCCAAAGGCTCGCCGCGTACCAGCGTAGCCTGCGCGACCGCTTCCTCTCGAACAATCGCTTCACGCAGCGCGTGAAAGAGTTCGCTCATCCTCGCCTCACCAGTGGCTCGACAAAGACATCGATGATGCCACCACAGCTCAAACCGACGTCCCACGCCATCTCATCGCTGATGCCGTATTGGACGAGCCGGGGGCGGCCGCTCTCGAGCACCTGCAACGCCACCTCGAAGACGGCGCCTTCGACGCAGCCACCGCTCACCGACCCAGCCATGCGCCCGCTCCTGGTCACGGCCATCTTGGCTCCGACGGGACGCGGCGCTGAGCCGGCGGTGCGCACGACCGTCGCCAGGGCGACCTCCTCGCCCTCAGCTAGCCACTGTTCGATCTCAGGCAAAATGTCACGCATCGGTGTCCTCCGGCTCGTCAAGCTGCTCGGTTGCCAGGTGCCGGCGCCGGCAGCACGGGATGCTGACGTCGCACCGGTCGGCAGTCATCGATCGTGCACAGGTGCTTGGCGAGCGCCTCTAAGCTGGCCAGGTTGTGCACCGGCATGAAGTCGTCGATGTACGGCAGAGCCGCCTGCATGCCGCGAGTCAACGGCTCGTAGCGCGGCGAGCCGAGCAGCGGGTTAAGCCAGATCAACCGGTAGCTGCTCCGTTGCAGGCGGGCCATCTCGCGTCCCAGCAGCTCGGGATCGCCGCGATCCCACCCGTCGCTGATGATCAACACCACGGCGCCGTTGCGCAGCACCCGCCGCGCCCACTGGGTGTTGAACGTCTGCAACGACTGCCCGATCCGAGTCCCGCCCGACCAGTCCTGCACCTCGCGGGCCACGCGCTCCATCGCCTCGTCGATCGAACGGTGCTTCAGCAGCCGGGTGATCCGGGTCAGGCGCGTGCCGAAGACGAACGCCTCGACCTTGGCCATGCCGTTTTCGACGGCGTAGATAAACTGGAGCAGGATGCGCGAGTAGCGATCCATCGAACCGCTCACGTCGCAGATCACGACGAGCTGGCGCGGCTTGGTCTTGGTCTGCCGACGC
Source organism: Thermomicrobiaceae bacterium (assembly GCA_014874455.1). Taxonomy (GTDB): domain Bacteria; phylum Chloroflexota; class Chloroflexia; order Thermomicrobiales; family Thermomicrobiaceae; genus Thermalbibacter. The sequence goes on along the minus strand of JADBJL010000058.1, from coordinate 10,754 downwards.
GCGATGGTGAGTGGCACGCCGCCGGTCTGGAGCGAGCGGCGCATCGTGCGCCGCGGGTCGATGAAGCGGCCCTTCGGCGAAGCGACCTTGCGGCGGGAGCGGCGTTGCCCGATCTGCCAGGTGAGCTGCTCCATCAGGTGCCGGGTCTGCTGCAGCTCTTCCTCGGTCAGGTCGGCGAAGTCTTTCTGCCGCAGCACCTCGGCGGCGCTGTAGCTGAAGACCTCGGAACCGTCGCCTTCCTCGGATTCTTCCCCCTCGGTCTCCTCGAGCGATTCGACGAGCCCGAGACGACGACCCTGGATGCCCTCGAGCGTCCGGCCGTCTCCGTCGCCCTCGTCCTCGCCCTCATCGCCATCCTCGGGCGCCAGCCTGATCGCGTCCTCGGGCTGCCCGGACTGCAGCGAGCCGTCCGCGTATTCGGGCTTGGCGCGCCAGAAGGCGTCGAAGAGCTGCTCGAAGACCGGGATGTCGTCCTTGTGCGTGATCAGGCAGGCACGCGCCGCCTCGCGGAGCTCCGTGCGGCTGCCGATATCGATGTGCTCGATGGCACGCACGAAGTCCATCGCCTGGCCAGTCGTCGTCTTCACACCGGCTCGCCGCAGGAGCCGGGCGAACGTCAATGCGCGCTGTGCGAAGTTGACCGTGGCTGTCATCGTGACACGCTAGTCCTCGGCGACCGCTGTCGAGACCAATTCCTCGAGCTTGCGCTTGCGCACGAACTGCACGTCCTCCTGGTGCTTCAGGATGGCACCCAGTGTCGCTGAGGCGATCTCCAGGCTCAGCTCCTGCTGGTTGAGCGCGAGGAGGGCAGCGGCCCAGTCCAGTGTCTCGGCGACACCAGGCAGCTTGTAGAGATCCTCGCGCCGGAGCGCCTGGATGAAGCGGGCCACCTGGAGCGCCAGCCGCTCGGAGATTCCTGGGAGCTTCACCTTCAGGATCTGGAATTCCTTCTCCAGCGACGGGTAGTCGATCCAGTGGTAGAGGCACCGCCGCTTGAGCGCGTCGTGCAGCTCGCGCGTCCGGTTCGAGGTGATGATGACGTACGGCGGGTGCTTGGCCCGGATGGTGCCGATCTCCGGAATCGTGATCTGAAAGTCCGAGAGCAGCTCCAGCAGGAAGGCCTCGAACTCCTCGTCGGCCCGGTCGATCTCGTCGATCAGCAGTACCGGCGGCTTGCCCTGGTGCCGGATCGCCTGGAGGAGTGGCCGCTCGATCAGGAACTCCTCGCTGAAGATCTCGTGCATGGCCACGTCCCAGCCGACCTGGTGGTCTTCCAGCAGCCGGATAGCCAGCATCTGTCGCGGATAGTTCCACTCGTAGACCGCGTGGCTGACATCCAGACCCTCATAGCACTGCAGCCGGATCAGGTCAGTCTCGAGCATGGCGGAGAGAACCTTGGCGACCTCCGTCTTGCCGACACCGGCCTCACCTTCGAGAAGGAGCGGCTTGGGCAGCTTGAGCCCCAGATAGACCGCCGTCGCCAGGCTCTTCTCGCAGACGTAGCGATGCTGGGCCATCGCCTGCTGGACATCGTCCACCGAGTTGATCGTGATCGTCGTCGTCACCCTTCACCTCAACCTGCTCGAACACCCGTACAACCTGACACAGATTGTATCAAATGCCCCCTCCCCGCGCACCGAGCGACAGGCCGGGCAGGTCACCGCACCAGGCTAGCAGCAGCAGACCGGGGGGATGCACCGCCCCGGTCTGCGGAGACTCGGTCGTAGAAACGGGTTAGCCCTGCGCGCGCTGCGCGGCCTTGGCGATCGCCCGGCCCACGAAGACCCGAGTCAGGTGCGCCCGGTATTCGTCCGAGGCAAAGACGTCGCTGTTGAAGGTCATGCCCTCGCTGGCGCGCTGGCTGGCCTGCTTGATGACCTCGGTGGTCGGCGCCTGACCGACCAGTGCCTGCTCGGTCTCCGTACGCCGGGCGGCATAGGGGCCGGCACCGGTCACGGCTACGCGAGCGGCCGATACTCGCCCGTCGTTACCCAGCGTCACGACGGCGGCAGCGCCCACGACGGCGTAGCCGGAGGCCGGGTTCGCGAACTTCTCGTAGGCCATGCCGGTTCGGCCAGCCGGCTTGGGGATCGCGATCTCGGTCAGGATCTCGTTCGGCTGGAGCGCGGTGGTGAAGAGATCCACGAAGAACTGGTCGACCGGGATGGTTCGCTCACCGTTCGGGCCGATGGCCTTGAACTCGGCGCCGAGCGCCAGCATCACCGCAGGCAGGTCGGCCGCGGGATCGGCGTGCGCGAGCGAGCCGCCGATGGTGCCGAGGTTGCGTACCTGGAGATCGCCGATGACGTCGATCGCCTCCGGCAAAATCGGCAGCGTGCGCTGGATCAGCTCGGAGCGCATCACCTCGTCATAGGTGGTGGTCGCTCCGATGACCACGCGGTCGCCAGCGTCGCGGATGCCGGACAGACCTGGGATCCTCGTGATGTCGATCAGTGCGGTCGGCGACGAGAGCCGCAGCTTCATCGCCGGGATCAAGCTGTGGCCACCGGCCAGCAGCTTGGCGTCCGGATTCTGGCTGAGCAACTGGATCGCCTCGCTCACCGACGACGGCCGGTAGTACTCGAACGTGCTCGGGTACATCGCTCAGTTCCCCTTCCACTCCTGGTGACCGTTCGCGCTCCTCGGTCGGCGCGACCCCTCGCGGCGATCGCCTTTCGGCGGGGTTAGCCCCGACGCTCCTGGACGGCCCGCCAGATCCGCTCGGGCGTGAGCGGGATGTCGATATGGTCGATGCCGAACGGGCTGAGGGCGTCGATGATCGCGTTGGCGACAGCCGGCGTCGAGGCGATCGTCCCCGTCTCGCCGGCACCCTTGGCTCCCATCGGGTTGACCGGTGTCGGCGTCACCGTGCGATCCACATCGAACCGCGGCAGCATGCTCGCCTTGGGGACGGCGTAATCCATCAGGGTCGCGGTCAAGAGCTGCCCGTTTTCGTCGTAGGCCGCATACTCGTAGACCGCCTGCGCCAGTCCCTGGGCGATGCCGCCGTGCACCTGGCCGTCCACGATCATCGGGTTGACCACGTTGCCCACATCGTCGACCGCCACGTACTTGCGGAAGGACACCTTGCCGGTGTCCGCGTCGACCTCGACGACGCAGATGTGGCAGCCGAAGGGGAAAGTGTTGTTGATCGGGTCGTGGAAGTGCGTCTCCTCGAGCCCGGGCGTCACGCCTTCCGGCATGCTCCAGGCGAGGTAGGCAGCGCCGGCCACTTCCTGGAACGTCTTCGCGCGGTCAGGCGCGCCCTTCACGAAGAAGCGCCCGTTCTCGAAGGCGACGTCCTCCGGGGCCACTTCGAGCAGGTGTGCGGCGATCTTGGTCGCCTTCTCCTTGACCTTGCGCGTCGCCATGATCACGGCCGTGCCACCGACGGCCAGGCTCCGGGAACCGTAGGTGCCCATACCGAACGGGATCATCTCGGTGTCGCCGTGGACGATCTCGATGTCGTCGATCGGCACGCCGAGTTCGTCGGCCACGAGCTGAGCGAAGGTGGTCTCTTCGCCCTGGCCGTGTGGGTTCGATCCAGTGAAGACCGAGACCTTTCCGCTCGGGTGGACGCGGACGGTCGCGCTCTCCCAGAGACCGCCCTGGAAGCCCATGGCGCCGGCAGCCGCCGAGGGAGCGAGGCCGCAGACCTCGACGTAGGTCGAGAACCCGATGCCGAGGTAGCGGCCCTGCGCCCGTAGCTCCTCCTGCTCGCGGCGAAGCTGCTGGTAGTTGACCAGCTCCAGCGCACGGTCGAGCGTCGCTTCGTAGTTGCCGCTGTCGTACTGCAGCCCGGTCGCTGTGGTGTAGGGGAACTGCTCCTTGGGGATGAAGTTCTTGCGGCGGATTTCAGCCGGATCCATGCCCAGCTCGCGCGCCAGCAAGTCCATCATCCGCTCCAGCAGGTACGTCGCCTCCGGCCGGCCAGCACCGCGGTAGGCATCGGTCGGCGTGGTGTTGGTCACCACACCGAAGACGTCGACGTGGACAGCCAGAATGGCGTAAGCGCCACTGAGCATCAGGCCGAAGAGCCAGGTCGGTACGCCGGGAGACGCCGTCGAGAGGTAGGCCCCGAGGTTGGCATACGACTTGACCCGGATGCCGGTGACCTTTCCGTCCCGGGTGGCTGCGAGATCCACGTACTGGATGTGATCGCGACCGTGGATGGTCGCGACGTAATTCTCCCGCCGGCTCTCGAACCACTTGATCGGCCGACCCAGATCGCGGGAGATGGCGCTGGCCAGCATCTCACCGGAGTACATCGGGATCTTGCTGCCAAAGCCGCCGCCGACGTCGGTCGCAATCACGCGGATGCGCGTCTCGGGGATCCCGGTGACGGCCGAGAGCAGCAAGCGGTGCACGTGTGGGTTCTGGCTAGTGCACCAGATTGTGAGGTCACCGGTGCCCGGGTTGTAGTGCGCCAGCGCGCCGCGCGGTTCCATCGCGGTCGGGATCAGTCGGTGGTTGATGAGGCGGCGCGAGAGCTTGACTTCGGCCTGGTTCCAGGCGGAGTCGAAGTCGCCCGCGTGCAGTTTCCAGTGGAACGCGATGTTGTTCGGCACGTCGTCGTAGAGCTGGGGCGCGCCGTCCTGCGTGGCCCGCTCCTGGTCGACGATCGCTGGCAGCACCTCGTACTCGACGTCGATGGCCTCGAGGGCGTCCTCAGCGACGTAGCGGTTCTCGGCCACGACGGCCGCCACGGCGTCGCCGACGTACCGTACCTTGTCCACCGCCAGTGCCCGGTAGCTCGGTACCTTGAGGTCGCTATCGGGGATCAGCCACGCGCACGGTACCGGGGCGAGCTTATCGACCAGATCCTGCCCGGTGTAGACCGCCACCACGCCTGGCATGGCGCGGGCCTTGCTCGCATCGATGCGGACGATGCGAGCGTGGGCGTGTGGGCTGCGCTTGAGCGCCATGAAAAGCGTGCCCGGGAGCTTGATGTGATCGGTGAAGTTGCCGCGCCCGGTGATGAGCCGGGGGTCTTCCCGTCGCTTGACTGAGGCGCCGAACAGCTTGGTGACAGCCATGGCTTCCTCCTTCGCGATGTCGCGAACGGGCTGCCGTCTCCGATTCGGTCAACGTCCGGTCGGGCGGCTTTAAGCGCGCATCTTCTCGGCTGCGTACTGCACGGCCCGGACGATGTTGTGGTACCCGGTGCAGCGGCAGAGGTTGCCCTCGAGGTAGTGGCGGATCTGCTCCTCGGTGGGGTTCGGGATCCGCTGCAGCAAGTCCACGGCGGTCATGATCATGCCGGGGGTACAGTACCCGCACTGGAGCCCGTGCATCTCCCAGAAGCCCTCCTGGACCGGGTGGAGCTGCCCGTCGCGAGCGAGGCCCTCGATCGTCGTGATCTCGGCCCCGTCGGCCTGAACCGCGAAGACAGTGCAGGACTTGACGGCTTTGCCGTTCATCAGCACGGTGCAAGCGCCGCACTGGCTGGTGTCGCAGCCGATGTGCGTCCCAGTCAGGTTGAGGACGTCTCGGAGAAAGTGAACCAGGAGCATGCGCGGCTCGACGTCGTGCGTATGGGCGACCCCATTTACCTTGACCGTGATCTGCATGGTGCCCTCCCTTCTCTGCGTCGCATCCGACACGCCCTGCTGGCGCGATCGAGTTCAGCCGCCAGTGATCTGCTTCTCGATGCAGGAGAAGAACTGCTCGACAAGTCGCTTGGCCACGCCGCCGAGCATCCGCTGGGCGACGCCAGCGACCGGCCCGCCGACCTCGACATCGCCCTCGTAGGTGATCTGCGTCGTGCTGTCAGGGCCATCGGCGAGTCGGACAGTGCCGGTACCCCGCACGAAGCCGGGTCGGCCGCTCCCTTCGACGTGCATCTGATACTCGTCCGGCGGGTTCATGTTGGCCAGGCGAACCTTACCCTCGTAGGTGCCACGCACCGGGCCGATGCCCACCGTCATGGACATCTCGTATTCGTCCTCACCGACCTGGTTGAGCTTCTCGACGCCGGGCAGGCAACCAGCAATAGCCTGGGGATCGATGAGCCGATCCCAGACCGCCTGTCGTGGTGCCCTTATGGTGTAACTTCCGCTGATCTTCACTCCCTCTCCTTCCCTGGACCCAACCGTTCTCGTGGGAGGCACCGGCTGGCCCGGCGGCTCGAGGCCGGAAAACTGGCGAACGGGCCCCCCGAGCTCAGCCGTGCGCGCGATTCGTGGTGGCGCTCGCTACGGGGCTCATCTCGCGGAGCGTTCGCATACACCGCCACCCGTGCCGAACGACTGCGGAACGAAGCGAGGTTAGACAGCGTTCTCATGCGTATCATAAGCCGAAGACCGCACTGCGGTCAAGCAGTTTGCTCGGCTAGGCGTGTCTACCAATGGGTCGATCAGTAACCCGCGCTGCTGGTCGTCCCGCCTACCAGCCGTACGGGATGTTGCGGCGCGGGTTGAGCAGGGGGAAGATCGGCTTGTCGCACACCGCCCGGATCCGCTGCCACAGCCGCTCCAGCTCCGCCGGAACGAGGTAGGGCCGGAGCAGGCGCTCCAGGAGCGCGCGGTGGCGGAGCGCGTGCCGGAGCGGAGCGAGCAGCTCCGGGCCGATGACCTCACCGCAGAAATCCCAGAGCACCGTCCGCAGCTTGGCATCGACGTGGAACGTGAGCCCGTGGTCGATCCCCCAGACCCGCCGGTCGTAGCGACCGACGAAGTAGTGGCTCGCCTTGCGGTCGGCGTTGTTCGTGATCAGGTCGAACAGAGCAATCTGCCGGAGCTGTTGGACACGACAGCCATATTCGGCCCCACGGCGGAGCGGCGTGTCATCGGGCTCGATATAGAGCTGCACCGTCCCGATCCCGTGCGGGCCGTCGCGAATGACCGTGGGCGGGATGAAGTGCCAGCCCAACGCACGGCTGAACAGGTAGGCAGCGTACTCCCGCTTGTACAGCGTGCCAGCCGGGAAGTCCCAGAGCGGTATCTCACCGCGGCGCGGCTTGTAGACCGCGATCAGCGGCTCAGCATCGACAGGTTCCAGCATGACAGCGAAGGTGTAGTTCGATCCCCAGGGGAGCAACTGGGCGTCCGTGATCGGGGCGTCGGCGAGCCAGCGCAAGATCTGCCGGCGATGGACGCGGCCGTGCTCCAACTGGATGGCGTTCCCGTCGTGATGCTGATTCGCAGCCTGCTCGGGCATGCCCGTCTCAGCCTGTACCTCGCGTTCTTGATGAATGCACGGCTAACGATACCATGAGCTGGATTCGACCTTGGTAGCGTGTCGAGACACGGAGTAGGATTAGCACGGCACGAGGCCATCCTCCCAAGCGCAGCGGGAGCGCTCGGAGCTGTACGTATCGCCGAACGAGGCAGGGAAGATTCCTCTCGCCTAGCGTCATTGGCGGAACGAGTGGCACAATTCGTGGATAGTGGTCAGGTGTGACACGGCGGACGCGGGATCCCCGGGTATCGAGTTCCCGCGACGTTATCCAGGTCGTGGCAGTGTGGATCAGTGAGACAGGGTGAGGACGGGTGAAGGTCACGGTCGAACGGTTGCCTCAGAGTTCGGTACGCCTGGATATTGCTGCCGACCCCGAAGAGTTTCAGCGGGCGTTTGAACGTGCGTTCCGGCGTATCAACCAGCAGGTTGCGATCCCAGGTTTTCGCCCCGGGCGGGCGCCCCGTGTCCTGGTCGAGCGGCGGGTGGGGCGCGAGTTGATCGTGCACGAGGCTCACCACGAGCTGATGGATCAGCTCTACCGGCAGGCATTGGAGCAGGAAGAACTGGTGCCGGTCTCGGAGCCGGTCGTCGAGGTCTATCAGGACGAGCCCTTGGCCTTTCGGGTCGAGGTGCAGGTCTACCCGAAGGTCGAACTCAACGACTATCGATCGATCCGTGTCGAGCCGCGGGAAGTCGAGGTCACCGGAGAAGAGATCGACCGGGTGCTCGAAGACCTTCGGAAGTCGCAGAGCGTCTGGGTCGAGCCGGAGCATCCGCGGCCGCCGCGTGACGGTGACCAGGTGACGATCGACCTCCAGGCCTACCACGGTGGAGAGCCGTTCCAGGCACCGCTGGTCGGCATGCCGTTCGTGTTAGGTGAGAGCGCGCTCTTCCCGCAGATCGAGGAGGCAATCCGTAACCTGAATCCGGGAGAGAGCGCCGAGTTCGATATCGCCTTCGCTGAGGACGACGAGCGGGTGAACCCCGACCTTCGCGGCAAGACGCTGCACTATACCGTGACACTTCGCGAGGTCAAGGAGCGCGAAGTGCCGGAGCTGGACGACGAGTTCGCTCGCTCGGTCGGCGACTTCCAGAGCCTCGATGAACTCCGTGAGCGTGTCCGGAAAGACCTCTTGCGCCAGAAAGCGCTCGTTGCCCAGAGCGAGGTGGTGAACGAGGCGGTCGAAAAGCTGACCGAGCTGGCGAGGGTCGAGGTGCCTCCGGCCATGGTCGAGCGTCAAGTTGAACTCCAAATCGACCGGTTGCGCGAAGATCTCCGCCAGCAGGGTTCGAGCCTCGAAGAGTACCTGCGACTCAGCCAGAAGTCGTTGGACGATCTGAAGCTGGAGCTGCGCCCGGAAGCCGAGGAGCGGCTGCGGCAGTTCCTCGTGCTCGAGGCGTTTGCCAGGGCAGAAGGGATCGAGGTGTCGGAAGCGGATCTCGAGGCGGAGATCGAGCGCCTGAGTGCGGGCAGCGAGAACCCCGAGCAGATGCGCGCGATCTATGGCTCGCCGTACGTCCGCGAGCTGCTCGAAGATGAGCTGCAGAAGCGCAGAGTGACCGAGCGGCTTATCGAGATCGCCACCGAAGGCCGCGGTGCTGTCCTCGGGGAAGCTGCCCGCCTGCTCGAGGCTGGGGAAGAAAGCGAGGACGCTGGCGTGGCCCCGGAGGAGCCAGCGGCCGTCGCTGTCGGCGAGCCGAGCGAAGCGGCGAGCGTTGAGGCACACAGCGGCGACGGGCAGGGCGAGAATCCAGAGGAGTCGAGGACGGCTCACCAGGGTACCGAGTAAACGTTTTGGAGACGAGAGTCGATCGAAGGTGACCAGGAGGGCACCCGATATGCAGTGGCACCGCACACCACAGAACCTAATTCCGATGGTGATTGAGACGACCAGCCGAGGCGAGCGCGCTTACGACATTTACTCCCGCCTGCTCCGCGATCGCATCGTCTTTCTCGGGACACCGATCGACGACCAGGTGGCGAACGCGATCATTGCCCAGCTCCTGTTCCTGGCTCACGAGAACCCGGAGCAGGACATCAAGCTGTACATCAACAGCCCCGGCGGGCTGGTCTATGCCGGGCTGGCCATCTACGACACCATGCAGATGATCGAGCCCGACGTGGCAACGTACTGCATCGGCATCGCCGCCAGCATGGCCGCCGTGCTGCTCGCAGCGGGGGCCAGAGGGAAGCGCTTCGCGCTCCCGCATTCGCGCGTGCTGATCCACCAGGGGACGTCCGGCTTTCGCGGCTCGGTGCCCGACATCGAAATCCAGGCGCGCGAGACGATCACGCTGACGACGAAGCTCACCGAGCTGCTTGCCTATCACACCGGGCAGTCGTTCGAGCGCGTCAAGCGCGACACCGAGCGCGATTACTTCATGTCGGCGCAGGAGGCCAGGGAGTACGGCATTGTCGATCACGTCCTCGAGTCACCGAAGCTGGTCGGCGTGTAGGCTGGAGCACAGAGGGGCGGGACGCAGGGATGTCGACGACGCGCGGGGGGCGAATTTTTTACCGCTGCTCCTTCTGTGGCAAGAGCCAGGAGGAGGTGCGGAGGCTGATCGCTGGCCCGAACGGCGTGTACATCTGCGATGAGTGCGTGCAGCTCTGCCGCGAGATCATCGAAGAGGAATCGCCCCCGCGCCGCGCCGCCCCATCGCTGACGCACATCCCCACACCGAAGAAGCTGTACGAGCAGCTCAGCCAGTACGTGATCGGGCAAGACCGCGCCAAGAAGATCCTCTCGGTCGCGGTCTACAACCATTACAAGCGCATCTTGATGGGCGACGACGATGAGGTCGAGTTGCAAAAGAGCAATATCCTGCTCCTCGGCCCCACCGGCAGTGGCAAGACGCTCCTGGCGCAGACGCTGGCCAAGCTGCTCGACGTCCCCTTCTCGATCGCCGACGCGACAGCGCTCACCGAGGCCGGCTACGTCGGCGAGGACGTCGAGAATATCCTGCTCCGGTTGATCCAGGCAGCAGGAGGCGACGTCCAGCGAGCCCAGACCGGCATCATCTACATCGACGAGATCGACAAGATCGCGCGGAAGAGCGATAACCCCTCGATCACCCGCGATGTGTCAGGCGAAGGTGTCCAGCAAGCGCTGCTGAAGATCATCGAGGGGACGATCGCCAACGTGCCGCCCCACAGCGGGCGCAAGCACCCCCACCAGGAATACATCCAGATCGACACCCGCAACATCCTCTTCATCTGTGGCGGTGCCTTCGAGGGGCTGGCCGAGATCATCCGGCGCCGGATCGGCAAGGACTCCACGATCGGCTTCGGCAAGACCAAGCGGGAGCGCCAGCGCGAGGAGAACGTGCTCCACGACGTCACCCCCGACGACCTGCTCAAGTTCGGGCTGATCCCGGAGTTCATCGGCCGGCTACCGATCGTCGCAGCGCTCGATCCGCTCACGCACGAAGACCTCATCCGGATCCTGATCGAGCCGAAGAACGCGGTGGTCAAGCAGTACCAGAAGATCTTCGCCTTGGACAACGTCGAACTCGTCTTCACGGACGACGCGCTCGAGGCGACGGCGGTGCTGGCCGAGCGGCGCAACACTGGC
>JADBJL010000001.1 GCA_014874455.1 Thermomicrobiaceae bacterium | reverse complement strand
GGACGAGTCCCTGCTTGACGGCCCACCATTCGTCCTCACGGAGATCGATCACTTTCTGCTCGGGCGAGGAGAAGACGACCTTCCAGGGCCCGGTCGTGACCGGCCAGCCCTTGTCCAGGTCGTAGGCAGTGAAGGTCGTCCAGTCCTGACCCTCGAAGATGTGCTTGGGAACGATGTAGACGCCGATGTCGTACTTGTAGGTCATGAAGTAGAAGAAACGCGGCGCCGGAACTTTGAATTTCACACGCACCAGCGTGTCGCTCTCGGCGGTTGCCTCCTCGACGAACTGCTGCACGTCGACTCCCCAGCGGACCTTGGAACCCAAATCGCGCAGCGAGTTGAGGGTGAAGGCGACGTCCTGCGCCGAGAACGGCGTGCCGTCGCTCCAGGTGATGCCCGAGCGGGTCTTGATGGTGAGCTCGGTATAGTCCTGGTTGTACTCCCAGCTCTCCGCCAGCCAGGGGTACCACTTGTCGGCGAAGGCGGAGTAGTAGGCCAGCGGCTCGTACAGGATGCCCAGACCGTTCTGGTGGTTGGCGCCGATGGCGTAGCCGTTCCAGAGCTCCCAGTCGACGTGGCGCCCTTCCTGCCCGCCCCAGCGAAGGATCAGTGTGCGGTTGCGTGGCACTTCCTTCAACCGACCGGCCGGTGCGGGGCTGGCGGCCACGGTGGGCGTCGCGACGGCACCGGGCGTTGCTGCGCCCGGGGCGGGAGTCGCTACGCCTGGTGAGGGAGTAGCCGCCTCACGGCGGCACGCGGCCAAAAGCGCCGAAGCCCCGGCCATGATGAGGCTTGCCCGCAAGAGGTCGCGCCGCGACAGCTTGGCAGAGAACCTGTCAATCACTGCCTCCTCCTCACCGTACCGCCCTTGGGTCTGACCCGAGGGCTCGCCTGATAGGCCGATTGACCTAGGTATGCCGCTCACCTCCGACTGTGGCCAGTATTGTGTTGTATGATGATCTTGTGACCTCGCGCTTCCAGTGTAGCCTTGAGCTATCCGAGCTGTCAAGCACGCATTTCGATGCCGAGGCGTCGACCACGAGGGAGGAGAGCCAGCGAATGACCGATGTGCTCCGGGTCGAGGACTTGCGAGTCTACTATCACACCGAGGCCGGCCCTGTGAAGGCGGTGAACGGCGTGACGTTTTCTCTCAAGCCCGGCGAGCGCTTCGGGCTGGTTGGCGAGTCCGGTAGTGGCAAATCGACGATCGCGCTGGCGTTACTCCGACTGATTCGACCGCCTGGCCGCATCGAGGGGGGTGCGGTCTACCTCGACGGACTGAACCTGCTGACCCTCGATGAGGAAGAGATGCGTCGCCTGCGCCTGGCACGGATGTCGCTGGTCGCACAGGGCGCGATGAACTCGCTCAACCCGGTGAAGCGGATCCGGGAGCAGATCTACTTGGCTCTGCGCGACCACGGCGTGCAGATGTCGCGTGGCGAGTTCGACCGGTACGTGGCAGAGCTGCTCCAGCGGGTCGGCCTGCGGCCCGAAGTGGGCGACATGTTTCCCCACGAGCTGAGCGGCGGAATGAAACAGCGGGTCTGCATCGCCATTGCGATCAGTCTGGAGCCACAGGTGATCGTCGCCGACGAACCGACGAGCGCGCTCGATGTCGTCGTGCAGTGGCAGGTCATCGATACCCTGCGCCGGGTTCAAGAAGAACTCGGCGCCTCAGTGCTGCTGATCGGGCATGACATGGGCTTAATGGCTCAAACGGTCGACCGCATCGGGGTGATGTACGCGGGCAAGCTCGTCGAGATCGCTCCCACTCGAGAGCTGTTTCGGGAGCCATTGCATCCGTATACTCAGCTCCTGATCGCTAGCTTGCCGTCGCTCGATGGGAAGGGTGACCTGCGTGGCATCCCCGGCCTCCCGCCCTCGTTATTGAATCCTCCACCCGGGTGCCCATTCCATCCACGTTGCCCATTCGCAATGGAACGATGCCGAACCGAGGAGCCGAAACTACAGGAGATCCAGCCTGGACACTGGGTAGCGTGTCACTTGCACTAGGGTGAGAGTATGAGTGCGCTGCTTGAAGCCCGGCACGTCACCAAAGTCTTCGGCGGAGGCCTGCTCCGCAAGACGCAGACGGTGGCTCTTGAGAACTTTTCCTTTCGGGTGAGCGGAGAGGCGCCGCGCATCACGGCTATCGTGGGAGAGAGTGGTAGTGGCAAGACCACGCTGGCGCGTCTCCTCCTCGGGCTCGTGACTCCGACCAAGGGAGAGATCCTCTACCGTGGCAAAGCCCTGCAAAAACTCTCCGGCGAGGATCGACGCGCGTTTCTCCGCGACGTGCAAGCGGTCTTCCAGGATCCGTTCGAGGTGTACAACCCCTTCTACAAGGTCGACCACGTCCTGGAGCTGCCCATCAGGAATTTCGGGCTCGCCCATAGCCGGCGCGAGCGCCGGGCGATGGTCGAAGAAGCGTTACACGCTGTCGGGCTGCGTCCTGAGGAGACATTGGGTCGCTACCCGCATCAGCTCAGCGGGGGCCAGCGCCAGCGCATCATGGTCGCCCGCGCGTTGTTGCTCCGGCCCCGCCTGATTATCGCCGACGAGCCGGTTTCGATGGTCGATGCCTCCCTGCGCGCGACGATCTTAGGGAGTCTCCTCAAGCTCAACGAGGAGTTCGGGATCTCGCTGATCTACATCACCCATGACCTCACCACGGCCTTCCAGGTAAGCCAGGACATCATCGTCCTCTACCGTGGCTCGGTGGTCGAAGCTGGCGACGTCGAGCAGGTGGTGCGCGATCCGCAGCATCCCTACACCCGCCTGTTGGTCGGGTCGATCCCGCTCCCGAACCCAGACCGGGCGTGGCAGGGAGAGCGCGTGCTGGGCCGTCCGGCGGCGGAGTTGGCGCCGATCAGCGCGTCCTACTGCAAGTTCCACCAACGCTGTCCCTTCGCGATGCCGATCTGCGTCCAGGAGGCGCCGCCCTTGTTCCAGACCGGTGGCCGCCGGGTGACGGCGTGCTACCTGTACCGGGAGGCGCCGGCCCTCCAGGCGGAGGAGTTGGTGACGATCTTCGCGGACGGCCATCGCCAGCAGGCGGCAGCGACGGAGTCCACGCTGGACGGTGAGACGAGCTGACCGGTCGGTGATCGACAGCCGCGTGCGGTCGGGATGGCCGTGGTGACGGCGGCGGGCTAGCGGTGTACTGGTTACCAGGAGCGCTACCTGTATAACTGTCGCTCTACGACGTGTGGGCCCCCTAGGCCCGGCCGTGCTCAAGAGGGGAGGAGTCTGATGGAGGCGATGCCGAGTCGAGCGCCGGTATCCCCGACAGCGCCGCCGTGGGAGCTGACTCGAGGAATGCCGCGCATCAGGATCACCGATGTGAGGGCGATCTGCACTGCCCCCGACGGCATCCGCCTGGTGGTCGTCAAGGTCGAGACCAGCGAGCCGGGGCTCTATGGGCTCGGGTGCGCGACCTTCACCCAGCGGCCGCTGGCCGTCGTCGCCGCGATCGAGCAGTATCTCAAACCGTTCGTCGTCGGCCGTGACCCCAACGACATCGAGGACATCTGGCAAGGGGCGTACGTCAGCTCCTACTGGCGCAGCGGGCCAGTGCTCAACAACGCGCTCTCCGGCATCGACATGGCGCTGTGGGACATCAAGGGGAAGCTCGCCAACATGCCGCTCTACCAGCTCTTCGGCGGCCGGTGCCGAACGGCGGCGGCACTGTATGCCCATGCGAGCGGGAGAGATTTCCAGGAAGTCGAGGAAGAGGCTCGTCGCTACCTGGAGCAGGGATACCGGTACATCCGGTGCCAGGTGGCCGTTCCCGGCCAGGCGACCTACGGCGTGCGCGGCGAGGGCAGGGAGCGCGAGGTCTGGGAACCGAGTGCCTACTGCCGGCTGGTGCCTCGGCTCTTCGAGTACCTGCGGAGCCGGCTGGGCGAGGAGGTGGAGCTGCTGCACGACGTGCACGAGCGAGTCCCACCGATCCAGGCGATCCAGCTCGCGAAGGAGCTCGAGCCGTACCGGCTCTTCTTCCTCGAGGACCCCTTCGCCCCAGAGGACATCGAGTATTTCCGTATTCTGAGGCAGCAGACATCGACACCGATCGCGATGGGTGAGCTGTTCGTCAACCCGGCCGAGTACGTGCCCTTGATCCGGGATCGGTTGATCGACTTCATCCGCGTGCATATCTCGGACATCGGCGGGCTGAGCATGGCGCGCAAGCTGGCTGCGCTTTGCGAGTTCTTCGGCGTGCGCACTGCCTGGCATGGTCCGGGTGATGTCTCGCCGGTCGGTCACGCAGCCAACCTGCATCTGGATCTGGCCTGCTACAACTTCGGCATCCAGGAGCAGCATGTCTTTGGCGAGCGGACGCGCGAGGTCTTCCCCGGATGCCCGGAGATCCGCGACGGGATGCTCTGGGCCAACGACAGGCCCGGGCTGGGGATCGACATCGACGAGAGGCTGGCGGCCAAGTACCCGTTCCCGGAACACCCGCTGAACGGCGGCTGGGCACCCGTTCGGCGCCTGGACGGGACCGTCGTGCGGCCGTGATCTGGGCGGAAACCAGCGCGCTCCCACGGTCGCCGATTCGGTACCACTCCATGCCGACCTAGCGTCACGGCCGTGGCGCAAGCAGGTCACCAGTTGGTGACGGATCCGTCGCGGCGGTACCAGTGCGGAGCCTCCCAGAACTCGAAGGCATAGCGAGTGGCTGCTTCTTCGTCGAAGCTCACGCCGAGCCCGGGGGCGTCCGGCAGCGGGAAGCTGTCGCCGGAGATAGTCGGAAAAGACGGAAATAGGTCGCGCGGGTACTGCTCGGCCACCTGGCTCAGGTACTCAAGCTGGGCGAAGTTGCTGATCGACGCGCACAGGTGCAGGCAGGCAGCGGTCGAGACCGGCCCCAGCGGGTTGTGGGGCATCACGTCGATGTAGTGAGCCTCGCACCAGCCAGCGATCTTCTTCGCTTCAGTCAAGCCGCCCACATTGCAGACATCGATGCGGGCGTAGTTCAGCAGCCCGTCCTCGATGAAGGGCAGGAACTCCCACTTGCTCGAAAACTCTTCGCCGATGGCGAAGGGAAGGCGAGTCATCTCACGGAGCTGCCGGTAGGCCTTCGGGTTCTGCGCGCGGATCGGCTCTTCGAGGAACAGCAGGCCCACGTCTTCGACCTTCTGGCAGAAGAGGGCGGCTTCGGCCACCGTGAGCCGGTGGTGGAAGTCGATGCTGAGCGCGATCCCTGGCCCGACAGCCTTGCGCACTTCCCGGATCCAGTGGGCCGCCAGCTCGATCGACTCCAGCGGCTCGTAGACCGAGCCGTGCCCGCCGCTCCAGCCAGGCTCGGCCATGCCAGTAGTGAACCGGAGCGAGCGCCAGCCCTGGGCGACGGCTGTGGTGGCTCGTTCGACACATTCCGGGCCGGTGAGCGCGCCGGGCGTGGCGAAGCACTGGATGCGGTCGCGGCAGGCGCCACCGAGGAGCTGGTAGACCGGCACGCCGAGCGCCTGGCCGAGGATGTCCCAGAGGGCGATGTCGATGGCGGAGATGACCGCGCCGAAGATCTTGCCGCCCTCGAAGTACTGGCTACGGTACAGCCGCTGCCAGATGTGCTCGATGCGGCGGGGATCCATGCCGACCAGCACGCGGGCGTAGTGCTCGAGCGCGCCCTGCATGGCGAGCTCGCGCCCGGACATGCCGCCCTCACCGAGACCAGCGATGCCAGCGTCGGTCTCGATCTTGACGATGAAGACGTTGCGGTGCCCGCAGCGCACCGGAAATCCCTTGACGGCAGTGATCTTCACGCTGCCACCTCCTTCACAGCGACGAGAAGAGGGGTGACCTCGCTCCATCGCTCTGGTCTATCGCAGTCATTCCCTCCCGTGCTCAGGCTGGAACCAGGCGAAAGATGATCGCTCGTCGAGCACGCCCTTCACCATCCACCACGTTCTCCTGGATGTCAAACCCATCGAGCTTCATCTTACCGACATACCGGTACCAACCAGGACGCACCCACTCGAAAAGGTGCAGCGCTTTGCTGCCCTATTACTCTCTACAAAGCAGGCAAGTCGCCGAGCACGATCAGATGCGAGCGGGCTCGTGACAGGCCGACGTAGAGGAGTTGGGCGACATTTCCGGGATAGGCTCTGTCGAGTTCGGTGAGGATGACGACAGGCTTCTCCAGCCCTTTGAACGAGTGGATCGTCGAGACCTGGACGCGATCCGGTTGGCTGCCGCTCCGATCCCACGAGAGCCGCCACTTGCCTATCCTCCCCAGCATGCTGAGCCGGCTCTCCTTACGCACAGGTGTCAAGACCACGACATCGGTGAGCGGGATATGCTCTTCCTCGAAGAGGTACTCGAATGTCAGGCGGAGGGCGGTGGAAAGGTCGGTGTCGCCGAGTGGACGGTGCTCGACTTCCGGCCCGTCTGGCCCGAGGCAGACAGGTGGCTCCGATCCCTGGTAGTACTTGCTGAATACCTTGAAGATTTGCTGCGTGTTGCGGATATTCTCGCAGAGGACGTACGGCTCGCCCTCGATCGGGATACTGACATCCTGCTGGTAGATGAGCTGGTTGTTATCGTAGAAGGCGTAGAGAATGCCCTGGTCGGGGTCGGCAAGCAGCGCGAGCAGGGTTACCCACCACTCGTCGGCGAAATCCTGCGCTTCGTCGACGATAACCGCGTCGAAACGATCGGGAACGCGATCGAGCGCCTCCAGCATCAGGTCGGGCGCCTCCTCACGGTAGAAGCGCGTTACCGCTGCCTGTGACTCCAACTCGAATGGTTCGGGAAAGGATAGGCCTGCCCGGGTACAGAGCTGCCGGGCCAGCTCGTGGTAGTGGAGCACGACAAGGTGGTAGTCGGTCGAGTCGGACGGCCACCCGTAGATTTCCCTGGGTGAGAAGTTATACTGCATCCAGTTTGCCAGGCTGACGTTGAAGCAGGTCAGCAGCACGCTCAAGCCCTGCTCGGTGAGTCGGCGAGTCTTCTCGAGTGCGAGCATCGTCTTACCCGAGCCGGCGCATCCGGCGATCTTGGCCCGGCGCTGGCGATCCAGCAGTCTCAGGATGCGGTACTGCGTCTCAGTCAACTGGACAATCAAGCTCTCGGTCTGGCGCAGGGCGGAGCCGAGACTGGGACGGCGGACGTCGATCCCAGGGCTGAGGGCTTGAACCAAGGCATCGAGAGCGAGCGGCCCGATGCGAGCGTCTTCTGCAGGCGTGCCGAGGGCGCGCTCGACAGCTCTGGGCAGGTTCTGGAGCGCTGGGCCGTCGATCACGATATCGGGATCGGAGGCCGGCCCCAGGTACCGGTTGCCGACGGTGATATCGGGAAAGGCGACCGCATGCCGGATGTGGTATTTGAATGCTCTGGTGCGCGGCGCTTCCTTGAGCTTTTCCACGAGGGCGTACCGGTTGCGCTTCGCTTGGTCGAACGGATCGTCGATCTCGTGCTTGTTCCCGTCGGCGTCGATGGAGTGCCACTGGCCGGTGCGTGAGTGGCGCGAGACCCCGCCTCCCTTGACCTCGAGGACGAGGACTCCACGGTCAGGGTCGATGACGACGAAGTCGATCTCGCAGTTGAGTTCCGTGCGCTCGCCGGAGCGCAGCAGGATCGGGACGCTGTGCATCACCACGAGGTCGTCGGGAAGCTGGTGCTCCAACTCATGGTAGAGGGTGCGCTCGGCGTCGCTTTCGAAGCGGCAATAGGCGGGGCGCTCTGGGTACATCTTCGCCATAGTCGGCCTCCAGAGGTAGAGCTCATCGAGAAGAGATTCTCGGCGACGCTCGAAGTGCCGGTGACCGTATTGTGTACAGGTCGGAGTAGACGGGGCAAGCGCCAGGTGTGCGCCGGTGGAAGCGCCGTCGTGCGCCACCTCGACGGCTCTTCCGGCGGGTGCCCTTACCCGTTTCTACCCCCGCAGCTCGATACCTCGGGTGAGGATTACTTGACAGTACGGCTCACCGCGAGTCCGGCAAACCGTAGTGGGCGCGCAGGCGGTCGACCCAGCCGCGAACCGTGGTCGGTAATTGGCCACGCAGCCAGTCCGCGGTTTCCTGGGGAAGCGAGAGCCATTCCGCGACCTCGAGGGCGAGCGTGGCCGGCACGACCAGCGAATCGGCCAGCCCGGCGTGGAGCGCGGCGCCGATCAGGGCCGGCAGGAACATCGCGAGATCCATCTCCACGAGGGCGGCGGCTGGCTCCACTCGAGCCAGGAGACGTCCTACCCGCTCGAACCAGCCCAGGAGCGTCGTCGGCGGCTGCGTTTCGATGGACGCGAGCACGTGGTCGGGCAACCGTGCGAGCCGCGCTGCCCGGCTTACGACCTCGGTCGGTACCGGTACCGAGGCCGCCTGCTGCTGGAGGGAGACCGCCCCGAGGGCAAGCCAGAAGTTGTGGATCTGGGCGCGGTGAAACCCCTGGACGATCTGCTCCTCGCGAAGGGTCTCCGGCGTAATCACCGGAACCGCACCCGCTATGATCTCCTCGATTGAGATGGGGCGCGGTTCGTCTTCCTGGGGCTGCGGCTGCCCGGCCGGCGATACCCCCTCATCGACTGGCACGCCGGAACCGGTGTGCCTGCGCGGGGGGTCGTCCATCAGGGCACGCTGGACGAGCAGATCGAAGGGTGAGACGAACCAGGGGAGCGGCCATTCACCTGGCTTCGGGCCTCTTGGCATAGTGCACTCCTCTCGTTGACGGGGTGATCGCGAGTCCTGCCTTCAGCAACTGACGCGCGTTGTCAGTCCACTGACGAGACCAGTGTAGGAAGGGCATGGGAAGACAGTGGTTCTCATACCGGATCGGGTGGAGCAGCGTGCGTGGACAAAGAAAAACGGCACCCCAGAGGGGCGCCGGTAGTCATCGCTATTAGGCGGAAGCGACGGGATTCGAACCCGCGATCTCGGCCTTGACAGGGCCGCGTGTTAGGCCTCTACACCACGCCTCCATTGTCACGATGCCTAGGATGCCATATCTTCGGCCGTCCTGTCAAGGCTCGCGGTATGCCCGTGGCCTCGTACGCCCTGCCGTCCAGAGACAGCGCGCGCCGTCTTGGCCCCGGTGAGATCGGCCACGTGCTGTCCTCAGGTGGCGTCCTTCAAATCGGATTGCGTCCCAACGTTTGTAACGCCTGTTCGACGGTGCGCGTGACCACTAAGCAGAGGTCGCCCTCCCGCAGCAGTTGGAGCGCATGCATGATCGCAGCCGGCTCGTCGGGCTGGGTGACGATCAAGGGAGGCCTCAGATTCCGAACCATGCCGGTCTTCAACAGATCCAGGTGTCCATCGGCTATGCGGCCGTGAAGGATGACGACTCCTCCAAGCCGCCCGAGCAGCTTCCCAACTTCGATGGTCTGCTGGGTGCCGAGATCCTCGAAGGCATGACTGACGACCACCGTCCGGCGGTGAGGCTGCTGGCGAATGCCGCGGATGAGCTGGCGCAGTGTCCACGGATGGCACGAACTGTCGAGAACGATGGTCACACCCCGGAACTCGATCAGGTTGCACGAGCCAGGGAGGACGTGCGGATCAGGTAGGAAGCGCCGTGCCGCGCGTTGCACGGTGCTGGGCGGTACCCCGACACAGAGCGCGAGGGCGGTGGCACAGAGCAAGTTCTGCACCTGGAAGGTGAGGGCACCCGCGAGCGTGAACGCGGTGTCCTGCACGCGCAAGATGGGTGCTCGTTCCCGACCGGTGCCGCCGACGACGATCCCGTCCTCGACCCACACGCCACGCCCACCCGATTCGAGGTGCCGACGCAACGCAGGGTTCTCGGGGTGGAGCGCGAAGAGAACGATTTCCGCTGCTGTCTCACCCGCTACCTCGAGAACGTCCAGGTCGTCGGCGTTCAGAACGAGCTGGCCGGACGGATGCACGGCTCGAGCCACAATCCGCTGCGCTCTGGCGGCATGCTGGGCTTCAGGACTGATGAGGCAGGCCTCGTTGTTACCGCAGATCGTCGTGATGGCAGCCAGGCTGTACGCCCGAGGCGGCAGCCCGACGCTCGCGACTACCGGTGCTTCCAGTTCCTGGATCGCCAGTGGCAACTCTCCACGCTGCACCGCGTGGAGCACCTCAGTCCACGGTTGCAGCTCGCCGAGCTGTCGCCGACCGTTAACGAAGACGCCGCTCGAGCACCACAGCCCGAGTGGCCAGCCCATGTCGCTCAGGATATCGTGCAGCAACCATGCGGTCGTCGACATGCCTCGCGTACCGGCCACCGCGACGACCGGTACCGGCGCGGAGAAAGGTATGCCTGGGCGATTAGTACCGGTCGCCGGGCCCATGGATGGTGCAGCGCCAGTCTCAGCCACGTCTGTCGCCTCTCTTGTCGACCAAATTGTCTACCATACTGCCCGGAGACCCAGCTTCGCTCTCCGTGCGCTGGAACCACTGACACAGGGCCTCCACTGCCTGGCGTAACGCCTGCGCACGGTGGCTCACGCGGTTCTTCTCCTCGAGTGTCATTTCGGCAAGTGTACGGGTTTCGCCGAGGGGCTGAAAGACCGGGTCGTAGCCGAAGCCGCCGCTGCCGCGCGGCTCGCTCGAAATCCGGCCCTCGAGGGTACCCTCGCCGACGAACTCAGTCCCATCCGGCGTCACCACGGCCACGACCGAGCGGAAGCGGGCCGTGCGACGCTCCGGCGGGACGCCCGCGAGCCGCCTCAACAGCAGAGCGATGTTGTCGTCGTCGCTCGCCTCTGGGCCCGCGTAGCGGGCTGAACGTACGCCTGGTTCGCCAGCCAGGGCATCGACCTCGAGGCCAGAGTCGTCCGCGATGGCGACCAGTCCTGTCTGCTGGGCAGCGGCACGCGCTTTGAGTAACGCGTTCTCGGCAAACGTGGAGCCTGTCTCAGGTGGCAGGGTCACTCCCACCTCGTCCGCCGAGACCACTTCTACGTCCGGTGGCATTAACGCCTGCAGCTCGCGCAGTTTTCCGGGGTTGGCGCTCGCGAGCACGACGCGTCGGGTCGTCATGGCCCTCTCAATTCGTGCGATCGAACTCGTGCTTCGACATTCCCAGCACCGAGACGATCCGGGCTCAAACCGAACAGCCGCACCGCATTCTCGGTGGTGATCCGGGCGATCTCGCGGATCGGCACGCCTCGGATCTCGGCAAGTTTTGCGGCGATGGCGAGAAGGTACGCTGGCTCGTTCCGCTTGCCGCGATATGGCACCGGCGCTAGATAGGGTGAATCTGTCTCGAGTACCAGCCGATCGACGGGTGCCCAGCGCAGCGCCTCACGCAGGGCGTTTGCCCTGGGGTAGGTAATGATCCCGCCGACGCCGAGGTACATGCCGAGCTCCAGGCAGGCGCGGGCGTAGTCGATATCGCCGGTGAAGCAATGCATCACGCCCTGGTGGGGTGGCCCGGCGTCGCTGAGCACGGCGAGCACGTCCTCGGCGGCGTCACGCTGGTGGACGACGAACGGCAGATCCAACGCTTTGGCCAGCCGGATCTGCCGCAAGAAGACCTCACGCTGGAGCGGGCGCGGGGCAGCGTCCCAGTAGTAGTCGAGGCCGATCTCGCCGATCGCGCGCACCCTCGTGTGAGAAGCGGCGCCGGTCAGCGCGCGCTCGAGCGCCTCGTCATAGCGGGCCGCTTCG
The DNA here is from genome assembly GCA_014874455.1 of Thermomicrobiaceae bacterium. Lineage (GTDB taxonomy): Bacteria > Chloroflexota > Chloroflexia > Thermomicrobiales > Thermomicrobiaceae > Thermalbibacter. The sequence goes on along the minus strand of JADBJL010000001.1, from coordinate 87,484 downwards.
GTCGGATGCAGTCCGACGGTGGCGAAGACGTCGGGGGTCGACTCGGCGAGCGCGAGAGCCGTCCGCCAGCGTTCCGGGGCGAAGCCGATCACGACGAAGGCGCGAACACCGGTCGAGCGCGCCCGGTCGAGGGCCGCGCTCCGGTCGGCGTCGAACGCCTCGAGGTCGAGGTGGCAGTGGGTGTCGATCAGGATCAGCTCGTCCACCTTACTTCACCGTCACGCTCTTCGCCAGGTTACGGGGCTTGTCCGGATCGAGCCCCTTGCGCACTGCGAGGTAGTAGCCTAAGAGCTGAGCCGGGACGACATTGACCAACGGAGAGGCGTCACCGGCCTCGGCCACCGGCAGGTGCGCGTCGAAAACCGCCTCGTGTTCGGGGGAAACACCGATGATCCAGCCGCCGCGGCTACGCAGCTCCATGGCGCCGGAGAGGATGTCAGCTCGGGTCTCGTCGAGCGGGGAAAAGACGATGCACGGTACCCCTGGTTCGACGAGCGCGATGACCCCGTGCTTCAGCTCGCCACCGGCGAAGCCCTCGGCGTGCAGGTAGCTGACCTCCTTGATCTTCAGTGCCGCCTCGAGCGCCGTTGGATACGAGAGACCCCGGCCAATCACGAAGCAGTGCTGGTGGTCAGCGATGCGGTCGGCGATGGCTTTGACGCGATCCTGGGAGTCTGGAGTGAGCGCCCGCACCATGCCGTCGATCGCGCGCCAGAGCAGGTCGAGGCCGACATGTTCGCTGCCGTTGATGACGTGGGCGGTGAGAAGCAGCAGCGCGAGCTTCGCGGTGTAGGCCTTTGTCGAGAGCACGCTCAGCTCCGGGCCTGCCAGCAACGGGATGGTGAAGTCCGCCAGCCGGTCGAGCGTGGAACCGGTCACGTTCACCAGCGCGGCGACACGTGCCCCGCGTCGCTTTGCAGCCAGCGCTGCCTCGATGACATCGACGGTCTCGCCACTCTGTGAGAGGGCGATCACGAGGCTCCGATCGGTCAGGAAATGCTCCTGGTACTTGAACTCTGACGCGACGACCGAATTGACGTGCCGGCGAGCGATCCGGGAGAAGAGATACGAGCCAGCGAGGGCCGCGTAGCCCGCGGTTCCGCAGCCGACGAGGAAGGTACCGTACGAGCGGGTGATCAGGTTCGCCAGCTCGCGGGCCCGTGGGGGGTGCTCACGGAGGATCCGCTCCAACACGCGCGGCTGCTCGTGGATCTCCTTAATAAGGTAGTGTGGGAAACCTTCCAGCGACGTGTCGGTGGGTTGGAGTGTCAGCCGCTCCCAGCGGGGCACCCGCTCCGACCCGTCAGCACGGTCGTACAGGTGTAGACCGTCAGCGCGGATAGCAGCGACCTCATCGTCTCCGAGGTAATGCACTCGATCGGCCAGCCCGACCAGGGCCACAGCATCGGAGGCGACGTAGGTACCGCCCTTGCCAGCGCCGATGACCAGTGGCGAGATCGACTTGACCGCGATCAACTGCTGCGTGCAGTGGTGGAGCAAGATGAAGGCGTTGAGACCTTCGACACGCGCGAAGGCTGACCGCACCGCCTCCACCACAGCGTCCGGATCCGCGTCGTCGCCCGCGTGCAGCACCTGTTCGACGAGGTGGGCGAAGACCTCGCTATCGGTATCGCTCGCGAACCGATGACCGTTGCTCTCCAGCTCCGCGCGAAGCTTGCGAAAGTTCTCGATGATACCGTTGTGGATCACCGCCAGCCGACCGGTGCAGTCGAGGTGAGGATGCGCGTTGGCATCGGTCACGCCCCCGTGTGTCGCCCATCGCGTGTGGCCAAACGCGATCGAGCTCGCGGGAAGATCGGGCGAGATCGGCGGAATCCGGCCGGCGCGCTTGACGACGCGGATGTGGCCGTTCAGCCCGATGCCGACTCCCCAGGAGTCGTATCCTCGGTACTCGAGTTTGCGTAGCGAGTCCACGACAATTCGGGCACACTCGTCACGCACTGTGACGTATCCGAAGATGCCGCACATCGCACAGTGTCCCCCTTGAGCGGCAGCCCGGCCCACGCGACCACGCTAGCCGCCTCCACTGGTGACTCACGCCTGATCGAGGCCTGTGCTGTGCTGGAGATCGGGGCTGTGCTCGACCCTCCGATCCGGAGGATCGGACGCGCACGCCGGCCAGCCTTTGTCTCGCCGATCGCTCGACGCCTTTGCTCTGGCCGTGACGACCGTGCCAGCCGGGAGGCCATCCGCCGAATCTTTCGACCGGCCTCCTCCTCGTCGACTCGCCGCCTCCTCCGGCGAGTCCAGGCGCTACTCGACTCCGCTCGAAATCCCCTCCTCCTGCGCCGCTGCACAGGCCAGCGACACTATACCGCGCCGGATCGCGCACTGACAACTCGGTGCCAGAGTAAGAACCAGCATGTGGACGGCCGACATCCCAGATGCGCGCCCGGCAACACCCCGCTGGAGGTGAGCCTACCCGCGTTCCTATGCGACATCTCGCGATCTCGTATAATGACTTCGGAGAAATGGGAGTGGGTACGAGCGGCGAGCAGATTCGAGAACGAACACCCTTCAGGTGGTGCCGTACATTGTTGCCTCCTCATGCTCTGCGAGCGGCCGAACCTTCGCGCGTCTCACGTGCTGGATCGGCCGGAGCAAGTGATACAGACCAGCTTACGCGTGTTGAGCGATCCACCGAACGCGCAATCGGAGGGGCAGAGCGGTGATTCCTCGCTACACCCGGCCCGAGATGGCCCGCATCTGGAGCGAGGAAAACAAGATCCGGCTCTGGCTGCGGGTAGAGATTGAGGTGGCCGAAGCGTGGGCGGCCCGTGGCGTGATCCCATCGGAGGCGATGGAACGGATCCGCCGGGCGAGCTGTGACCTCGAGCGCATGCGAGAAATCGAAAAGGAAGTCGACCACGACGTGATCGCCTTCCTCCGGGCGACCGGGGAGTCGGTCGGCGAGGCCGCTCGGTTCATCCACCTGGGTCTGACGAGTTCGGACGTGATCGACACCGCGCTGGCGCTCCAGATGGTCGAGGCGGCCGACCTGCTGCTGGCGGGCCTCGACCGGCTGATCGAGGCCGTCGGCCGGCAGGCGGTGCGGCACCGGCACACGATCATGATCGGCCGCACTCACGGGGTACATGCCGAGCCGATCACGTTCGGGTTCAAGCTCGCTGGATGGTACGCCGAACTCAAGCGAGCACGCGAGCGACTGGTAACGGCCCGCGAGGAGGTTCGGGTCGGCAAGATTTCGGGCGCGGTCGGCACGCATGCCACGGTACCTCCCGATCTCGAGGAGGAGGTCTGCCGACGGCTAGGGTTGCGCCCCGATCCGGCTTCGACGCAGGTCGTCTCGCGCGACCGTCACGCGTTCTTCCTGGCGACGCTGGCGATCCTCGGCTCGACGCTCGACCGTTTCGCGACCGAGATCCGGCATTTGCAGCGGACTGAGGTGCGTGAACTCGAGGAGCCATTCGACCCGAGCAACATGGGCTCTTCGGCGATGCCGCACAAGCGCAACCCGCACGAGAGCGAGCGGGTGAGCGGCCTGGCCCGGCTTCTCAGGAGCTACGTGGGGCCGGCGCTGGAGGACATCGTCCTCTGGCACGAGCGGGACATCAGTCATAGCTCGGTCGAACGCGTCGTGCTGCCGGATGCCTGCATCCTGCTGGACTACCTGCTGGCCCAGATGACGGACATCGTCGAGGGTTGGGTCGTCTATCCCGAGCGGATGCGACGGAACCTGGACGCCACGGCGGGCGCCGTCTTCTCGCAGCAGGCCATGCTGCGGCTGGTCGAAGCCGGGCTCGATCGACAGGAGGCGTATCGCATCATCCAGCGGTTGGCGAGGCAGGCCTGGGAGACCGGCACCCATCTCCGGGAACTGCTGCTGGCCGACGACCGTGTGCGGGCGCATCTCTCTCCGCAGCAGATCGACAGTATTTTCGATCTAGAGGCTCACCTGCGGCATGTCGACGAGACGTACCGCCGTGTGGGATTGCCGGTTAGCGTGCCGGAGGCCGCGAGCGCATGAGCAGGCAAGCCCTTTTGGAGATCGAGATCCCGGAGCTCCCGCTGTACAGGCGTGGCAAGGTTCGGGAGACCTTCGAGTTGGGGGATCGGCTTCTGATGGTGGCGACGGATCGCCTCTCGGCGTTCGACGTGGTGCTCCCGACCGGCATCCCCGACAAAGGGATCGTCCTGACCCAGCTCTCGCGCTTCTGGTTCGAGTGGTTCGGCCAGCGCATCCGCTCGCACTACGTCACCACCGACCTGAGTGGGCTACCTGCGGCTGTGCAGCGGCACCGTGCGGAGCTGGAGGGACGCTCGATGATCGTCCGGCGCGCCGAGCGGATCGACGTCGAGTGCGTGGCCCGCGGGTACCTCAGTGGCTCAGCTTGGGCCGAGTACCGTGAGAGTGGCACGGTTGCAGGTGAGCGGTTGCCCCAGGGCCTGGTGGAGAGCGATCGTTTACCCGAGCCGATCTTCACACCGGCAGTCAAAGCCCAGAGCGGTCATGACCGGAACATCAGCTTCGTCGAGTTAGTCGACCTCGTAGGCAAGGAGCTGGCCGCTGAGCTGCGAGACCAGACGCTCGCTATCTACCAGGCCGCCGAACGGTACGCGCTCGAACGCGGGGTCATCATAGCCGACACGAAGCTCGAATTCGGCTGGATCGACGGTGAGCTGGCGGTGATCGACGAGTTGCTGACGCCCGATAGCTCGCGCTTCTGGGACGCCGAGCGCTACGCACCGGGCCGGGCACATCCCTCGTTCGACAAGCAGTTCGTCCGTGACTGGCTGGCGGCATGCGGCTGGAACCGCGAGCCGCCAGGCCCGGCCTTGCCGGACGACGTGGTGGAGGCCACCAGGCGACGCTATGTTGAGGCCTACGAACGGCTGACCGGACAGGAACTCCGGCTGCCGGGCGAGGAGTAAGCGAGCGAGATGAGCAGCACGCAGGGATGGCGGGCCGATGTCTACGTCGCGCTGAAGCCAGGGGTGAACGACCCACAGGGCCTCGCGGTGCGTGACGGGCTGCACCGGCTGGGCTACGACGAGGTGTCGCAGGTACGCGTCGGGCGCTACATCCAGGTCTGGCTGGAAGCACCGGATGAGACGACCGCCGCCGCGCGCGTCCGCGAAATGTGCGAGCGACTGCTGGCGAACCCGGTGATCGAGGAGTACCGATTTCAGGTGGTGCGGATTGACGCGGGTCACTGAGATCCGAGCGAGTGGAGCCGGACATGCGCTTCGGAGTCATCACGTTCCCTGGTAGCAACGGCGACCACGACGCGCTGATGGCGGTCGAGATGGGGCTGGGCCAGCCGGTGGAGCTGGTCTGGCATACCGAGACCGATCTGTCTCGGTTCGACTGCCTGATCATCCCCGGTGGGTTCTCCTACGGCGACTACCTGCGCGCTGGCGCCATCGCGCGCTTCGCGCCGGTCATGGAGTCGGTGCGGGCGTTCGCCGAGGCGGGCGGCCCGGTGCTGGGCATCTGCAACGGGTTCCAGATCCTGACCGAGGCTGGACTCCTGCCGGGTGCGCTGCTGCGCAACGCCTCGCTCTCGTTCGAGTGCGCCTGGGTGTTCGTCCGCGTCGAGAACGACCGCACGCCGTGGACGCAGGCCCTGGCACCCGGCACGATCCTGCGACTGCCGATCGCCCACGGCGAGGGACGGTACTACGCCGATACCGCCACGCTCGAGCAGCTCGAGCGAGATAGGCGAGTCGTCTTCCGCTACGTCGACGCCGATGGCCGGGTCACCCCGGAGGCGAACCCGAACGGTTCGCTCAACAATATCGCCGGGGTGTGCAACGAGCGCGGCAACGTGGTGGGCCTGATGCCGCACCCCGAGCGCGCCTATGACCGGCTGGTGGGCGGGGACGATGGCCTGCGCGTGCTGTCGGCCGTGCTGCGGGCCGGAGTCGAGGTGGCGAGCACGCCGCGGGGTCTCGGGAGTGGGCACACCCAGCGGTGAGGGAGAGAGCGAGCTAGCCCCCGCGAAGGCAGGAGCAGATGCAGGTCACGCCGGAGATCCTGGCTGAAGTCGCGTTGACTGAGGACGAGTACCGGCTGATTGTGGAGCGGCTGGGTCGCGAGCCTAACGCCGTCGAGCTGGGCATGTTCGGCGCGATGTGGAGCGAGCACTGCGGCTACAAGAACTCGCGGCCGCTCCTCAAGCGGCTGCCGACCAGCGGCCCGCGCGTGGTGCAGGGGCCGGGCGAGAACGCCGGTGCGGTGGAGATCGGTGACGGTCTCGTCGCGGTGCTCAAGATCGAATCTCACAACCACCCGAGCGCGGTCGAGCCGTTCCAGGGCGCGGCCACCGGGGTCGGTGGCATCGTGCGTGACATCTTCACCATGGGAGCGCGACCGGTCGCGATCCTCGACTCGCTGCGCTTCGGGCCCCTGGAGGAATCGCGCAACCGCTACCTCTTCCACGGCGTGGTGGGCGGCATCGGCTGGTACGGCAACTGCCTGGGTATCCCGACGGTGGCGGGAGACATCTTCTTCGACCCTGGCTACAGCGCGAACCCGCTGGTGAACGCGATGTGCGTGGGCGTGGCGCGCCGGGACGCGCTGGTACGAGCGCGCGCCTCAGGGCCGGGGAACCTGGTGCTCCTGGTCGGCGCTGATACCGGCCGCGACGGTATCCATGGAGCGACTTTCGCCTCGGTCGAGGATCCGGAGAAGTCGCACCGCGGCGTGGTGCAGGTAGGGAACCCGTTTCTGGAGAAGCTCCTGCTCGAGGCCTGCCTCGAGGCCCTCGAGAGCGGCTGCGTGGTGGCGATGCAGGATCTGGGCGCGGCCGGCTTGACCAGCTCGACAGCCGAGACCGCAGCGCGCGGCGGGGTCGGTGTCGAGATCGACGTAGCGAAGGTGCCGCGCCGCGAGGCCGGCATGACACCGTACGAGGTGATGCTCTCCGAGAGCCAGGAGCGGATGCTGGTGATCGTCGAGCCGTCGAAGCTGGAGGTCGTGGAGGCGATCTTCCGGCGCTGGGAGCTGCACGTGGCCGTCATCGGCCGGGTCACCGACGACGGCATGCTGCGGGTGCTCGACGATGGTCGGCCGGTGGCCGAGGTGCCGGTGCAACTGCTGACGGAGGCGCCGACGTACGTCCGAGATGGACGAGAAGACCCCGAGCTCGCTGCGCTGCGGAACCGTGACCTCGCGACCCTACCGGATCTCGCGCGCTCACCGGACGAGGGGATCGGCGCCCGTGAGGCCTTGCTGGCACTGCTGCGCTCGCCGAATGTCGCCAGCCGCCGCCCGGTCTACCGGACGTACGACCACACGATCCTCACGAACACCGTCCTTGCGCCAGGCGAGGGCGACGCCGCGGTGATCCGCATCAAAGGCACCCGGCTCGGGCTTGCTGTCAAGACCGACTGCAACCCGCGGTACTGCCTGCTCGACCCGTATCTCGGAGCCCAGCACGCAGTGGCTGAGGCGGCGCGCAACGTGTCGTGTGTCGGGGCTGAGCCGGTCGCGATCACGGACTGCCTGAACTTCGGTAATCCAGAGCGTCCTGAGGTCTACTACCAGCTCTCGCGTGCCATCGAGGGGATGGCGGTGGCGTGCGAGGCGCTCGAGATCCCGATCGTGAGCGGTAACGCCAGCCTGTACAACGAGACGGGCGGCCGGGCCATCCCGCCGACGCCGACGATCGGGATCGTGGGTCTGCTCAACGACGTGCGCAAGCGGGTCGGGCTCGCGTTCGCGGGGCAGGGCGTGGTCTACCTGGTGGGCCCGGCTGAAGCGACCCTGGGAGCCAGCGAGTACCTCGCGCGGTTCCACGGGCTGACCGCTGGCGTACCGCCCTCGCTGGATCTCGAGCTGGAGCAGCGTGTCCAGCGAGCGGTGCGCGAGGGCATTGCCCGGGGGATCGTGCTGGCGGCACACGACTGTAGCGAGGGGGGCCTGGCCGTCGCGCTCGCTGAGAGCTGCATCGCTGGCGAGATCGGCGGGCGCTTCGAGATCGAGGCGCTGGTGGAGGCCAACGGGGGGCGGATCGACCGGGCACTCTTCGGCGAGGCGGGCTCGCGGGTGCTTGTCCAGGTCGCGCCGGAGAGTGAGTCGACGCTCGTGGCGCTCCTTCGCAGCTACCGGTTGCCCTACCTGCGTCTGGGCGAGACTGCGGGCGACGCGCTGATCATCGGGGATCTGCTGCGGGTCTCGCTCCGCGAGCTGGTTGCCGCCTGGACGAGCGGACTGAGCTAAGTCTCGCCCGGTGAAGAATATCGGATGTACGTTCGGCCCTGTGTGCTACACTGAGCTTGTGAATAGACACCGGTCAGGAGCAAACGGTGCAGTGGGAAAGCCCGCGTGAAGAGTGCGGCGTCTTCGGCATTTACGCCCCGGGTGAGGACGTCGCCCGGTTGACGTTCTTCGGCCTCTACGCGCTGCAGCATCGAGGGCAGGAGAGCGCAGGCATCGCGACCAGCGATGGGCGGGACTTGTACCTGCACACCCGCATGGGGCTGGTGAACATGGCTTTTACGGAAGATGACCTGCAGCGCCTGCCCGGGTATATCGCGATCGGCCATACGCGGTACTCCACGACCGGGAGTAGCGTCGCCGTCAACGCTGGGCCGTTTCTCGTCCGTGGTGGTGTCGAGCCGGTCGCAGTCGCGCACAACGGGAACCTGGTCAACTCGGAGGAGCTCCGACGGGAGCTCCTGGAACAAGGGGTTCAACTCGCCGGTACGACCGACACCGAGGCGCTCACCTGGATCCTGGCGCTGACGCCCGGGCCCGACCTGGCCTCGCGCATCCGGGAGGCGATGAAACGCTTTCTCGGCGCCTATAGCCTAGCGATCCTGACGCCAGGGGCACTGGCCGCCGTGCGCGACCCGCTCGGTATCCGACCGCTGTGCCTGGGTCGTCTGGGGACGGGTTGGGTGGTCGCATCCGAGACCTGTGCGCTGGCGACCATCGGGGCGACCTACGAGCGCGAGGTCGAGCCCGGTGAGGTGGTGGTGATCGATGCCGCCGGTCTCCACAGTTACCCGCCCCCTGTGCCGGCCGAGCGGCAGGCTACCTGTATCTTCGAGTTCATTTACTTTGCCCGACCGGACAGCCAGATCATGGACAGGAGACTGCACATCGTCCGGCAACGGATGGGCATAGAGCTTTGGCGCGAGCACCCGGCCGATGCTGACCTGGTCGTACCGTTGCCCGATTCAGCAGTGCCTGCGGCGATCGGCTACTCGCTGGCGTCAGGCATCCCATATGCCGAGGCGCTGATCAAGAACCGGTACATCGGCCGAACCTTCATCCAGCCTGACCAGCGCCTGCGCGAACAGGGCGTCAAGTTGAAGTTCAACGCGCTGCCCGAGGTACTGGAAGGGAAACGCGTCGTCCTGGTGGACGACACCATCGTCCGCGGAACGACGAGCCGCCCGATCGTCGAGTTGCTGCGCCAGAACGGCGCCAGGGAAGTGCACATGCGCGTGCATGCCCCGCCAATCATGTGGCCGTGTTACCTGGGCGTCGACATGGCGACGCGCGACGAGCTGATCGCGGCGCGCCTGTCTGTCGAGGAGGTTGGTCGGGCCATCGGCGCGGACTCGATCGGATACCTCAGTCTCGAAGGGCTGCTGCGGGCGATCGGGCTGCCGCGCGAACGCTTCTGCACTGCGTGCCTGACCGGGCAATACCCTCTCCCTGTCCCCGAAGCCGCGTGCACGACCGTGAGCAGGTAATCGGGGCTGCTCTTGCCACCGCCAGAGGAAACTGGGAGCACGCTATGCGCACCGGGTGACGGCGTGAGTTCTCGATGGCTGTGCCGGCTTTCGCCTGTCTGGACAGCATGCTGGGATGACGATGTCGATCAGGACTCCTGAGGCCGACCCGACACATCGCTCCCGGTTGACCACACCGGCCGCGCAGCGCCGCCTGTGGCTCGACGCCGCTCCCGAGACGGCGATCGTGCTCGCCGGGGCGATGTCCGTAGTCGCGATCCTCACAGTGCTTCTCGTTACCGTACCGCGCAGCGATGCCGCGACGTCGACGTTCAAGTCGTTGCGCGAAATGGCACGCAACGCTCAGCTCTTTCACGAGATCCTTCCGACCGCCGTGGTTCTCCCCTCAACGGTGTTCGCAGTCATTGCCTGGAGCTGTGTCGCCTTCCTTTGGGTCGTCTATGTCCCCCTCTGTCTCGGACTGACCGGGCGGCCGCTCGATTTCCGCGCGACTGTTACCTGGACGGCCGGCTTCGCGCTCCTTGGCCTTGCCATCCCGCCGGTCTTCTCGACCGACCTCTTCTCGTACGCCCTGTTCGGGCGCCTCGCCGCTGTGTACGGCCTCAACCCATACCTCGCCACTGCCGCTGACCTCCCCCGAAGCGATGCGCTGCTTCCATACCTCTACTGGCGCGACATTTCATCTCCCTACGGCCCGTTGTGGACGATCGTCTCGGCAGTCGTGGCAGCCGGTGACGACGCGACACCCCTGGAACTGGCTCTTCGCTTCAAGCTCCTGCCACTCGGCGCCTCCGTGCTGAGCGGTTGGCTGGTCTACCGACTGGTGCAGGAGCGCTGGCCAGCGGACGCCGCCTGGGCCTATCTGGCCTTCGCCTGGAATCCGCTCGTCTTGGTCGAGGGGCTGATTGCGGGGCACAACGATACCGTCGTGCTGGTTCTGCTGCTCACCGGTGCCTGGTTCGTGTCGAACCGGCGTCCAGCGTTCGGCGTGCTCTGCCTGACCGCCTCCGCGTTGATCAAGTACTCGACGTTGCCCATCGTCGGGCTCGCGCTGTTGACGCTGGTGGCGCAGGCCGCGAGGCAACGACGGCCAGGGTTGTCACTTCGGCTGGGTGGCACGGCTCTGGGTCTGGTGAGCATCGCCTTCGCTCCTTTCTGGGCGGGCCTCGATGTGCTGGCCAGTACGCTCGATGAGCCGGGGCGCGGGATCAACAACCTGCTGATCCTCGCGATCGGACGGGGCGTGAGCGAAGCGACCGGCGGGCGAATCGAGGCGCTGGCGCCCGCGAATGCCGTCGGGATGGCCGTGGTGCTCTTCCTGCTCTGGCTGCTCCTGAGCTTCCGGCGTCAGTTGAGATCGCTGCCGAGCTGGACGGTGCACGACCAGCTTGCTGCCTGGAGCCAGCTTCTCCTCGCGTTCCTCGCGATGTGGCCGCGTATCCACACCTGGTATTTCCTCGTGCCGATCGGGCTGGCACTGGCGTCAGGCCCGATCGGGCGCCGTACGTTCTGGGTCGCCACCATGGCCGCAATCGCTTCCTACACTTCCTACCTGCTGTGACCGGCAGGCAGCAGAGCGGTTCAGTCTCTTGTAGCCGGATGTGCCCGATGCTGTTGACCGCACGCGAGCCACGTGACTAGAATCGGCTGGTCGCGCAATGCGGCCGGAAGGGGGCTCGGGTGAGTGGGCTGAAACAGACTCCCCTGGTGGAGCGGCACCAGCAGCTCGGGGCCAAGATGGTCGAGTTTGCTGGATGGTACATGCCCGTCCAGTACAAGGGGATCATCGTCGAACACCAGACCGTACGCACCATCGCTGGGCTGTTCGATCTCGGCCACATGGGCCAGCTCGAGATCCGAGGGCCCGATGCGCTCGCCTTCCTGCAGTACGTCACTCCCAACGATGTGAGCCGGTTGAGCGCCGGCGAGGCGCAGTATTCGATGCTGCTCTATCCGAGCGGCGGTGTCGTCGACGATATCCTCGTCTACTACCATCCGTCCGGTGACCGCTACTTCGTCGTGGTCAACGCCGCCAACACCGAAAAGGACGTCGAGTGGCTCCAGGAACAGAAGGAACGGCGCTCCGACTTCAGGGTTGAAGTCACAGACGTATCGAGCCGAACCGGCATGCTCGCCATCCAAGGCCCGATGGCTGAAACGATCCTCCAGCGGCTGACCCCCAGCGATCTCTCGGCTGTCGAGTACTTCCACGCGATCGAGGCCGAGGTCGCCAGCGTGCCGGCCATGGTGGCACGAACTGGGTACACCGGTGAAGACGGTTTCGAACTGTACTGTGCGATCGAGTCCGTCATCGTGCTGTGGGATCGGTTGCTCGAAGCGGGTACGCCGCACGGCATGCTGCCGATCGGGCTCGGGGCACGCGATACACTGCGCCTCGAGGCCTGCTTGCCCCTCTACGGCAACGAGCTGTCTCCGGAGATTACGCCGCTGGAGGCGGGACTGAGCTGGGTGGTGAAGTTCGACAAAGGCGACTTCATCGGCCGCGAGGCGCTCCTGAGGCAGAAGTCCGAGGGGGTTCCACGCAAGCTCGTCGGGTTCAAGATGGTCGAGCGAGGCGGTGTGCCACGCTCCCACTGCGAGGTGCAGGTGGAGGGGAACACGGTCGGTTTCGTGACCAGTGGCACCACCTCTCCGACGCTTCGCGAGAATATCGGACTCGCGCTGATCAGCCGGGAGTATGCTGGGATCGGTCGGCCGCTCGACGTGGTGATCCGCGGCCGACCGGTGCGGGCGGAGCAGGTGAAGACGCCCTTCTACAAGCGGACGCGGTAATCGACATAACGGGAGGTCGTGGTCGACATGGTTCAGGTAGAGCGGGGGCTCAGATATACGCGTACGCACGAGTGGGTGAAAGTGGAGGGGGATATCGCCACCGTCGGCGTGAGCGACTTCGCCCAGTCCGAGCTGGGCGACATTACGTACCTCGAGCTGCCTCAACCGGGCACGCAGGTGAAGCAGGGTGAGCCGATGGGTGTCATCGAGTCGGTGAAGGCAGCGTCGGATATCTATTCGCCGGTGAGCGGTGAGGTGATCGAGGCGAACCAGGCCATCGTCGATGCGCCGGAAAAGGTGAACCAGTCGCCGTACGGCGAGGCCTGGCTCGTCAAGATCCGGCTGAGCGACCCGGCGGAAGTCGAAAAGCTGATGGACGCAGCCGCGTACGAGCAATTCCTCGCCGAAGAAGCGGCGGCGCACTCGTGAGCGAGCAATTCGCCAAGGCGCAGACGGCGACCTCAGGCCGCTCGCGGAGTGGCTCGCTGCAGCGGGGTAGCCGACAGTGCGGTGGCCATCGCAGGGGCGATGCCGTGCGGCGAGGTTGCCGACCCGTCTGGTGGCGTTCCGGTCAGGAGAGCGAGCGATGACGTTCAATCCTCATACCCCCGAGGATCGCAAGGCGATGCTGGAGGCGATCGGCGTCGACAGCATCGAGGAGCTGTTCGACGTCGTCCCGCCAGCGCACCGTTTCCCGTCGCTCGACCTTCCGCCGCGCTTATCGGAGGCTGACGCGTTCCGCGAGCTGACCCGCCTGGCTGAACGCAATCTGCACGCAGGTACGGCGATCACGTTTCTGGGGGCAGGATCCTACAACCATTACGTGCCGGCAACCGTCCAGCAGATCTTATGGCGAGGCGAGTTCTACACCGCCTATACCCCGTATCAGCCGGAGGTGGCCCAGGGTACGCTGCAATCGATCTACGAGTTCCAGTCACTGATTTGCCTTCTTACCGGCATGGAGGTCTCGAACGCGTCGCTGTACGACGGGGCGACGGCACTGGCGGAGGGGGCTCTGCTCTCGGTGTCGGTGCCGCGGCAGCGAACGAAGATCGTCGTGGCGGGGACAGTCCATCCGTATTACCGCTCGGTTCTCCATACGTATACCCGTGGGCTGGCGGTGACGGTAGACGAGCTCCCGCTGCCGTACGACACGTTGCTGACGAGCCCGGACATGGTGGCTCCGCACCTGGACGAGCACACTGCCTGTATGGTGGTGCAGTACCCGAACTTTTTCGGTCGCATCGAGGACATCGCAGCGTTCGCCGCGTTGGCCCATCAGGCCGGGGCTCGCTTGCTCGTCTCGGCGTACCCGATCGCGCTCGGGCTGCTTCGGGCTCCGGGGGAGCTGGGCGCTGATATCGTGACCGGTGAGGGGCAGAGCTTGGGGATACCCCAGTCGTTTGGAGGGCCTGTGCTCGGCTTGCTCGCGACCAAGCGCGAGCTGGTGCGCCAGCTCCCGGGACGTCTCATCGGGATGACGCAGGACAGCGAGGGCAAGCGTGGCTTCGTGATGGTGCTGCAGACCCGCGAGCAGCATATTCGACGCGAGAAGGCGACCAGCAACATCTGCACCAACCAAGGACTGATGGCGCTGGCCGCGACGGTCTACCTCTGCTCGCTGGGGAAGCAGGGTCTCCGGCGCGTGGCCGAGCTGTGCTACCACAAGGCCCACTACCTCGCGGAGCGCATCGGAGGGCTCGACGGTTGGGAGGTCGTCGGCCAGGGCCCGTTCTTCAACGAGTTCGCCGTACGGGCGCCCTTGCCGCCGCAGGAGGTCAACCGCCGGCTGCTCGAGGAGGGCATCATCGGCGGCTATCCGCTCGGCGAGGTCGACTCGCGCTTGAGCGACCTGATGCTGGTCTGCGCCACCGAGCAGAACACCCGCGAGCAGATCGACCGCTTCGTGTCGGTACTGGCGACGATGCGCTAGGTCGAGGACAACCCCCGTCGATCGCTTCTACTCCGGCGTCCGCGCCAGCGGACGCCGCACCGTTCTCTTTTACCCTCGCCCTTCACTCCCGGACGACGTAGTGAAGTGCGGACACAGCACATGCTGCCGTCCCCAGGCCCATCCGGTGCTGAGGCGCAGGCGACGAGGGAGGGAGGAGGAACTGCCCGGCTCTCAGTCGCCATCGCCTTGTCACGCCGCCCACGACCTGGTACGCTCGACGCTATGTGCAATGGAGATAGTCGTCTCGGAGCTATCTCTGCGTAAGGTGGTGGTCGGCAAAACGCGGGCAAGACGGTCGGCCGCCTGATTGACCACTGGATGCGAGAGCTCTAGGCGGGAGCCATGCGCGAAGGTCGAAGCCAGGTTCTCTCGGACAACGCCTACGCCCTCCTCGGGCTGCTGGCCGTATTCGGCGAGCGCAGCGGCTACGAGCTGAAGAAGATCGCCGATCAGAGCATACGGCACTTCTACTGGAGCCCGTCGCGGAGCCAGGTTTACCGCACTCTCGTCCAGTTGAAACGGGCCGGCTACGTGACTGCCCGCGAGGTGGAGCAAACCGGCCTGCCAGACAAGCGGGTCTATCGGATCACGCCGTCCGGCGAGGCGGCGCTTCGCGCGTGGTTGGCCCGGCGGCCGCTTCCACCGGACGGTATCCGGAGCCCGGCTACCTTGGCCATCTTCTTCGGCGACCTGATATCGAGAGAGATTTTGCTCGAGCGGCTCCGCGAAGTGCGGCAGCGAGCCGAGGCTGATTTGGCGCGGTTCCTGGAGATCGAGGCCAGGATCGCTGCCGACCAGCAGGCACTGTTCCGGCGACTGGTCTTGCGCCGGGGCATCGCCGACGCGCGAGAGACGATCGCCTGGGTCGACGAGGTACTGTGTGCCCTCGCAGAGAGCGATGCGGAATCGAGGCTCGGCTCGCCTTGCTCGCCACCAGGCGCCGGTGAGAGCAGGACAACGCCGGCCGAGAACGGGCCGTGTGCCTGTCGCGAGAGGGGTGAAACGTGACCGAATGCCCTGGCCGCCACATGGCCTCGGTGCGTGGCAACCGTTCTGACATGGCGCTGAACTTCAGGGAGGGCAGAATCACAAAGGGCAAGAAGGAACCCTCATCACGGCCGTGGCGTTCTTTGTGACTGGGGCGATGCCTTCGAAGGCCACGGCCACATCGAAGGTTCTAGGGAAAGACGGTTGTCTGGCACAATGTTCGGCAGGGGAGGACAGTGGATGGCGCACGAACGAGTCCCACAGGTGCCAGGGCAGATGTTGCGCCGGCTGAGGAGAGGACATGGCGACATGGAGGCGTCTCGCGAGCCGGCCTCCCGAGCATCCATGCTCGACACGGCGCTTGACCTGATCATCCAGGCGACCGGCGTCGAGAAGACGTACGACACCGGCAAGATCCGGGTTCCCGCGCTCCGCGGCGTGGATTTGCAGGTTCGGCGCGGGGAGATGGTGGCCGTGATGGGGCCGTCGGGCAGCGGCAAGACGACCCTGCTCAACTGCCTCTCCGGCCTCGACACGGTCGATGCCGGGACGATCCTGATCGCCGGCCGTGAACTCGCCAAGCTCTCGGACAACGAGCGCAGCGAGTTCCGTTCGCGGCACATGGGCTTCGTGTTCCAGCTCTTCAACCTGATCCCAGTTCTGACCGCGGTGGAGAACGTCGAGCTCCCCCTGCTGATCGCTGGAGTCAAGCCAGCGGAGGCGCGGCGCCGGGCGATGGAGGCGCTCGAGCAGGTGGGCCTGGCCCGCTGGGCCGGGCATAAGCCGGCCGAGCTCTCCGGCGGCCAGCAGCAGCGGGTCGCCATCGCGCGGGCGCTGGCCAACCAGCCGGAGATCGTCTGGGCCGACGAGCCGACCGGCAATCTCGACACGCACAGCGCCGAGGAGGTGCTGGCGCTGATGCGCGAGCTCAACCGCCGCAACCGCCAGACCTTCGTGATCGTCACCCACGACCCGCGAATCGGCGCAGCTTGCGACCGAATTGTCCAGATGCAAGACGGCTTGATCATCGACGACGGGCTGCTTGCGCGCGGCTAGCCGGGGGATCGATGAACGAAATCTTCGGAATACCGATGTCCGACCTCACGGTCGCGCTTACCGCCGCCTTCGTGGTCTGCCTGGCGTTGGCCGGAGGCATCTGGCTGCGGCGTCCGATCCTGGGGCGAATCGGCTTACGGAACCTACCGCGACGGCCGGTGCAGACCCTCCTTGTCGTCATCGGTCTCATGCTCAGCACCTTGATCTTCGCGGCGGCACTGACGACCGGCACCACGTTGAACCGCAGCATCACGGCGGAGGTCTTCCGCCTGAGCGGTGAGGTGGACGAGCTGGTCGTGCCTTCCGGCGGCCAGAGCGACTTCGCCGGCCCGGCACCGGGCGTGACCTTCCCGGAGGAAGTCGCCGCGACGATCCGCGAGGTCGCGGCCAGCGAGCCAGCGATCGATGCCGTGGTGCCGGCGCTCTGGCAGCCGGTGCCGGCCCTCAACGAGCGTACGGGCCTGAGCGAGCCGGTCGTCAACCTCATCGGGCTGGATCCGGCCGCGATGGAGCCGATCGGTGGCCTGCGCGACCTCGAAGGTCGGCCGATCGACCTGGCGTCCTTGAGCGAAGACGCTGTCGTGCTCGGCGAGAGAACGGCTGAACGGCTCGATGCCCGTGTCGGTGACCGATTGACGCTCTACCTCCAGCGGGGGCAGACTGTGGTCACCGTGGCCGCGATCGCTCCGGACTGGGTGTTGACCGGCACCCTCTCCACCGGCGGCGCGAGTGGCATGGCGATGCCGCTGGCCCAGGCGCAGGAGTTGCTAGGGCGTCCCGGCCAGATCAGCTTCATCGCGGTCAGCAACCGCGGCGACGTGCGCGGGGGGCTCCAGCACTCCGAGGCGGTGACGGCGCGGCTCAACCAGGCGCTCGAGGGCACGCCGTACCGCGCTATCCCGGTCAAGCAGCGCTCAGTGGAGCAAGCGGAGCAGGCTGGCGAGACCTTTGCCAGCTTTTTCCTCATCTTCGGCCTCTTCTCGGTGGCGGCCGGCCTGCTCCTGATCTTCCTGATCTTCGCCCTGCTCGCGGCCGAGCGGAAGCCGGAGATGGGCATGCTGCGGGCGCTGGGGATGAAGCGCCGCCACCTCGTCGCCGTCTTCTTGCTCGAGGGGTTGGGCTACAACCTGATCGCGGCGTTCGTGGGAGCGGCGCTCGGCGTCGTGGTGGCCTTCGCCATCGCGGGCGTGATGGCACAGCTCATCGGTGAGTTCCTCGCCATCGAGCCGGCCTGGCGCCCGCGCGACCTGATCGTCGCCTACACCCTCGGTGTCGTGGTGACGTTTCTGACCGTCGCTGTGGCGGCCTGGCGGGTCAGCCGGCTGAACATCGTGTCGGCGGTGCGCGATCTGCCGGAGCCGTCACTGCCGCGTGCCGGGCGGCGCTGGCTGGTCTTCGGGATCCTCGGCCTGCTGCTCGGCGGGCTCATGCTCTGGGGCGGCAAGGCCAGCGATCGGCTCTTCCTGTTCGCCTTCGGCATGTCGCTGCTGCCGCTCAGCGTCGCGGCCATCCTGCGTCGGTTCGGCGTACCGGCTCGGCCGCTCTACAGCGCGGCCTCTGCGCTGGTGCTTGCCTACTGGTTGCTACCCGATTCGCTCCACAACCGCCTGTTCGGCCGCATGCACGGCGATATCGAGATGTTCTTCCTCTCCGGCGTCATGATGGTGGCCGCCGCGACGGTGCTGATCGTCTGGAACGCTGACCTGCTCACCTGGCTGGTCAGTGTCTTCGGGCGCTCCTTCAGCCGCTGGCTGCCGGCGGTGAAGATCGCGGTGGCGTACCCGCTGGCCAACCGGGGACGCACCGGCCTCACCATCGCGATGTTCAGCCTGATCATCTTTTCGCTGGTGGTGATGTCGACCATCAACGCCAACTTCATGGCGCTCTTCGCGAGTGACCGGGCCGGAGCCGGCTGGGAGATCACCGCCAGCCAGCCCCCGACGAACCCGATCCCTGACTTCCGGCAGGCGCTGGCTGATGCGGGGATCGACACGGCCGGCGTGGCTGCGGTCGGTCGCGTGCTGGAAATGGGAGCGTTCCAGGCGCAGGCGCGCCAGCCAGGTGACGCGGAGTGGTCGAACTACCCGGTGAGCGGGATCGACCAGGTGTTCGCCCAGACGAGCGAGGCGCCGCTCCAGCTCCGCGCGGCCGGCTACGAGAGCGACCAGGCCGTCTGGGAGGCCGTGAGCAGGGATCCGACACTGGCGATCGTCGACGCCAACACCCTCCAAGCGGGCGGGTTCGGGGGCGGGCCGGTGCAATTCCACCTTGAGGGCGTACAACGGCAAGGCTCGACGATGCAGCCGGTCACGATCGAGGTGGGGAGCGCGCTCGACGGTCGAGTACGGCAGTTCACGGTCATCGGCGTGATCGACCCGCAGGTCTCGATGCTCTTCGGCATCTACGTGGGGGAGCAGGCGTTTCGAGAGCTGTTCCCCGAGCCCGCGCGTCTCACCTACTACGTCGATGTGGCTCCCGGAACCGACGTGCAGGCGCTGAGCCGGCAGATCGAAGCCGCGCTGGTCCGCTACGGGGTGCAGTCCTCAGTCATCGCCGACGAGATCGCCGAGCAGACCAGCATCGCCCGCGGCTTCATCCGGCTGATCCAGGGCTTCATGGCGCTGGGGCTGGTGGTGGGTATCGCGGCGCTCGGCGTCGTCTCGTTCCGGGCGGTGGTCGAGCGACGGCACCAGATCGGTACACTGCGAGCCATCGGCTACCGGCAATCGATGGTGGCGGCCGGCTTCCTGCTGGAGTCGACCATCGTCACTGCGCTGGGCGTGCTCTCGGGCCTGGTGCTCGGGCTGCTGCTGTCGCGGCTGGTGCTCTTCAGCGAGGAGTTCAACGAGTCGTTCCAGTTCCAGTCGCTGGTCGTGCCCTGGGGGCAGATCGGGTTCTTCGCCGGGCTGGCGCTGGCCGTGGCCCTGCTGATGGCCTACGTGCCGGCGCGGCAGGCATCGCGCGTCTCGATCGTCGAGGCGCTGCGCTACGAGTAGGGGCTACCAGCTCAAATCCGGCGCGCGACCCTGGCTGCGGGCCTCCAGGAACTCGAGCAGCACGGTGTCGACCTGGCCGTCGGTGCGGAAGCGGGCTTCCAGGTTCTCTACGCTGGCGAACCGCTCCAGAGCTGCTAGCGTGGCCGTCGCGTCCGCTTGCGCCTCGGCCAGGTAGCCCAGCCGGCGGAGCTGCTGGCCGATGTGTCGCAGCAGCGGTGGATCGAGCGGCACGAGGTCGGCCTCATCGAGCTGGAAGTAGACGCGGTGGAGCAGCACCAGCCGGCGCAGCTCGGCGATGGGCGTCGGGTGATCGTCGACGCGCAGGTCGATGTAGCGGTCGTTACCGCCGCCGTAGCCGCCACCTTCCCGCACGATCAGGATCGCCGCCGACTGCTGGCCGCGCGAGTCGCCGCCAGCGGCCTGCCCGGCTTCGAGAGCCG
This sequence comes from Thermomicrobiaceae bacterium, assembly GCA_014874455.1. Classification (GTDB taxonomy): domain Bacteria; phylum Chloroflexota; class Chloroflexia; order Thermomicrobiales; family Thermomicrobiaceae; genus Thermalbibacter. The sequence goes on along the minus strand of JADBJL010000001.1, from coordinate 67,568 downwards.
TCAGTAACCGGTGCGCGAAGGTGCCGGTCGTCGTGCGGTAGGCATCGGCCATTGCGTTGACCACTTCCGGCCCCACAAGGATATTGCCCTGGCAGCAGAACCCGTCACCGGCAACTCCGCCGGCCCAGGGGATGCACTTCTCTCCGGTGAAGGTGGCCGCTTGCCCCTGGCTGTCCACGATGCCGACCTGACGCTCGGCTCGCCCGGGATCCTCGCCGGTGAGCAGCGCGACGGCCTCGCCGGCCGAATAGCCGGCCGCGAGGAGCCCCAGCCCGCGCGGGCCGTAGGTCACGTTGGCCCACGCCTGGGTGGCCACCGCGCCGACGCCGGCCCGCGCCCAGGGGACGACCGCACCGACCGCCAGGAACTTCGATTGTACCGCCACGCCCAGATCGCCGGTCTCGGGATCCCGGGCGACGATCGAGAAGGTACTGGCAGGTGGCCAACGCCGGCGAACGCGAATCATCGCACACCCTCCCTCCCGTTGCCTCGGTGAAGCATCGGCTCCGCTCGGACTCTAGCATATCGGACGGCGCCCGCCGCCATGCCTTGTCCTGGTATGGTGAGAGACGGCGTGGAGCGGCGGGCAGCGCGGAGGGAGCATGGTGGTTCGCGAGGCAGGGATGTGGAAGGTGACCCTGGCGATCGCGCTCGTGGCCCTAACCTGGGCGCTCATGGCGCCACGGTCTCTCGCCCAGGGGGAACAGCCGGCCCAGGGGACGGCCAGCTATGAGACTGGTGAGGTGGTCGCCATCCTCGAGGAGGGCATGACGACGGTCGGGCCGGTGACGCAGCCCTTCCAGCGTTTGCTGGTGCGAGTCACGAGTGGCCAGCGCGCGGGCTCCGAGGTCGAGATCTCGGTCGGCGTGCGCGATCTCAATACGGCCGGGGTGCGCTACGAGCCGGGCGATCGCGTCTTCCTCTCGCGCACGGTCGGCCCGGACGGGCAGGAAGTCTTCTTCATCATCGACCGCGATCGCAGCACGCCACTGCTGGTGCTGGCGTTCCTCTTCGTCGTGGCGATCCTGCTCCTCGGGCGGTGGAAAGGCCTGCGTGCGCTGGCCAGCCTGGTGATCACGTTCGCCGTGCTCATCTGGATCCTGGTGCCACGCATCCTGGCAGGGGCCAGTCCGGTGGCGACGGCGATCGTCGCCTCGTTTGCCATCTTCACCGTCACCATGCTGCTGACGCATGGGATCGGCAAGCTGACCGCGGCGGCAATTGCAGGTACCTCGGTCAGCCTGATCCTGACCGGGCTGCTGGCGGCGCTCTTCGTCCGCGCGGCATCGCTGACCGGGCTAGCCTCAGAGGAGGCCGCGTTCCTGCAGGTTGTGGTCGGGGGCCAGGCGATCAGTCCGCGGGGGCTACTGCTGGCCGGGATGATCATCGGCGCGCTGGGCGTGCTCGACGACATCACCGTCAGCCAGAGCTCGCTGGTGTTCGAGCTGCGGCGGGCCAATCCGCTGCTGACCGGCTGGGAGCTGTTCGCCAGTGGCGTGCGGGTCGGGCGTGACCACATCGCCGCCACGGTCAACACCCTCGTGCTCGCCTACGCTGGGGCTGCGCTGCCGCTCCTGCTGCTCTTCACCCAGCTCGACCAGCCACTGCTCCAGGTGGTGAATCGCGAAGTGGTGGCCGAGGAGGTCGTGCGCACGCTGGTCGGCAGCCTGGGGCTGATCAGCGCGGTGCCGTTGACGACCGGCTTCGCGAGCTGGCTGGCCGTCCGCACAGCGCCGGAGCACCTACGGCACGACCACCACGGCCACCGGCACTGACCTGCGTAGTCGCGGCTCGTGGTAACCACGAGCACTCACCAGCGGGAAGCGGCGCGCTGGAACGCGCGGTGGGCTCGGCGGGCGGCTCGCTGGCGCTCGACCCGATCGGGGTTCCGGAAGAACCAGACCAGCAACACGCCAGCGAGGAAGCCGCCGATATGGGCCCAGTAGGCGACTCCGCCGGTGGGCGCGGTCTCGATGCCGAAGGAAGCGAGACCGGCGAAGAACTGGAGCACGAACCACAAGCCGATCAGGATCAGTGCCGGCACGTAGAAGACCAGCGGGATCCACCCAAAGAAGGCCAGCGTGCGCACCTGACCTCCGGGGAAAAGCACGAGATAGGCGCCCATGACCGCCGAGATCGCTCCGCTCGCGCCGATCATCGGCACGGCGCTGGAGGGAGCAGCCAGCGTCTGGGCGATCGCAGCAGCGATGCCACCCAGAAGGTAGAAGACCAGGTACCGCAGGTGGCCCATCGTGTCTTCGACATTGTCGCCGAAGATCCACAGGTACCACATGTTGCCCGCGATATGGAGGAAGCCGCCGTGGAGAAACATCGAGGTAATGACGGTCAGATAGATCGGCATGCCGATCCGTGGGGGCAGGTCGGTACCGGTCGTCAGCTCGGCCGGGACGGCGCCGTAGGCTGCGACGAAGCGCTCCAGCTCTTGCGGAGAGGTGGCGAGAAGGGAGAGCTGGTAGAGGAAAACTGCGATATTCACGAGGATCAAGGCGACGTTGACGAACGGGAATGATTGCCGACCGCTGTTGTCGTCCCCGATCGGGAACATCTGCCCTCCCTCTCACCCCTTCCCAAGCGCAGTCTGCTCGATTACCAGGCCGCCCGTGCTGCTGCGCAGCATCTCACGCCGCTTGGAAGCGACAGGCCACACCTGGCCCGTCGAGCGTAGCTGGTGGCGATGACTCCGCAGCGACGGCCCCGTCGAAGAAGCTGAGCAACTGGGGCGATCGATCGTGTTCTACCGTTGGATCGGCTGGGCTGTCCTGGCGATGCGGAGGACTCGCCCCGCCGCCCTCTCGAAACGGTAGGTCATCCACTGCACTACCCGGCGCCTGGTCTCGGCTCCGCTTCGCGGCGCAAAGAGCAGGCCGAGCAGCAGTCCCCAGGTCAGGAACTTCAATGCGGTGCGCACACGGCCCAGCATATCGTACCGATCTCCGATCGTTCGTCGTCGATCGTCCACCGTCCGGCAGGACGACACTCCACCGTCCTCGGGCTTGGCGATCACAGTGTGGCACGAGCGGTGCCGAGATCCTCCGTCTGTGCCCGGTGCCTGCTCAGCGGTATCAGTTACCCGGCGCGGATGCCGACGGCTGCTCCGCTGGCGGGAAGGTCACCGCCGGAGAGGGCATCTCAGCGGCTGGCGGCTGCTGGGGCCGGACTCGCTGGCCGATCTCCTGCACTCGCTGGCCTGCCGTCTCGGCAGCGCTCTCCACCACAGCCTGGGCCCGGGTCAAGAGTTCCTGTGAGCGCGAGCGCATTTCCCCGACTACGGTCTGGGCCTGCTCCTGAAGCGTTCTCGTACGCTCACGGAGCCGCTCTCGCACTTGTTGGCCCGGCCGCGGGGCAAAGAGCAGGGCGCTCGCCGCACCGACCAGCGCTCCGCCGACGAACCCTGCAGCGAAACTCCGGAGCTGACGTCCCATGGTGCGACCCTCCCTTTCCTCGACCTCCCTGTGGTTCCCGCGCATCGGGTCGCCGTGTGATCCGGCGAGGCCGTTGCATTTCTGTATACACGATATAGTAGCAGAAGTGGAAGTCTCGCCTGCTGAACAACGTGCCGAGGGTCGACAGCCTGGATGGCAGAGATGGAGCGGAGAAGCATGCCGAAAGCAGAATCGAAGCCTGGTTACCAGGCTTCGTCGGTACCGGGAGTCGTCCTCGTGGATGGGGCGAGCCTGCGGCTGGAGGATGTGGTGCGAGCTGCCCGGTACGGGACGCCAGCGCGTCTGAGCGACGCTGCGCGGGGCCGTGTCGAAGCCTCGAGCGCGGCGGTCGCGCGTATGGCCCAATCCGGTCAGCCGGTGTACGGGGTGACGACGGGCGTCGGCTCGCTGTCCGATCGGCTGCTTTCTCGCGAGCAGGTACGCGACCTCCAGCTCAACGTGCTCCGCAGCCATGCAGCCGGTGCTGGCGAGCCGTTGCCTTCGGAGGTCGTCCGCGCCGCGCTGCTGCTCCGCGCCAATGCCCTGGCCACCGGCCACTCCGGCGTCCGTCCGGTCGTGATCGAGACGCTCCTTGCGCTGCTGAACGCCCGCATCCATCCAGTTGTTCCGAGCCAGGGCTCGCTGGGTGCGAGTGGTGACCTCGCACCGCTCGCCCATCTGGCCCTGCCGCTGGTCGGCCTGGGGCAGGTCGAGCTGGACGGGACGATCGTTCCGGCAGCCCGGGCACTCGAAATGCGAGGGATCCAGCCGCTCGAACTGGAGCCCAAAGAGGCGGTTGCGCTCATCAACGGCACGCAGATAACGGCCGCCCTCGCCACGTTGGCACTGCTCGACGCCGAGCGGCTGCTCGACTCCGCGATCGCCGTGGCGGCGCTGTCAGCCTGCGCTCTAGCAGCCCGGCGTTCGCCCTTCGATCCGCGCCTGCACGCGGTTCGCCCGCATCCTGGCCAGCGGCGAGTCGCGGAGCGTGTCCGGACGCTGCTCGAACCGGTGCCGGAGCAGCCGAGGTCTGGCGGGCGCGTGCAGGATCCCTACTCGATCCGCTGCGTCCCGCAGGTCTACGGGGCCGTCCACGACGCCCTCGTGCCGCTCCGTACGACGCTCGAGATCGAAGTGAACTCCGCGACCGACAATCCCCTGGTCTTCACCGGGGATGCGATTGGTGACGCGGTGGTGCTGTCGGGTGGCAACTTCCATGGACACCCGCTGGCACTGGGCTGTGACGCCACCAAGATTGCGATCGCCTCGCTGGGCGCGATGGTGGAGCGCCGAGTCGCCCTGCTCGTCGATGCTGAGGACTACGGTCTGCCTCCCTTTCTCGTAGCCGAGCCGGGCCTCAACAGCGGCACCATGATCGCGCACTACCTGGCCGCATCGCTAGTTGCCGAGAACCGCGTGCTCGCTCATCCCAGCAGCGTCGACTCGATCCCGACCTCGGCGAACGTGGAGGACTACAACAGCATGGGAGCGACGGCGGCACGGGCCTTCCGCAAGGTGGTGGAGAACGTCGAGACGATCGTCGCCGTCGAGGCACTCTGCGCCGCGCAGGCCTGCGACCTCGCCGGGCGCGTGCCTCCCCCCGGCAGCCCGCTGCGGGCGCTCTACGAGCGTATCCGCGAGCGCGTGCCCTTTCGCGAACGGGATGACCATGTCGTCGCGGACGACATCTCGACCCTGCTGGCGCTGCTGCGCGAGGGTGGGATGGTGGTGGAGACATCGGAGGGTTGAGTTGAGCAAGGAACTCTAACCGCGCACCGCGACCACGCGGCGAGAAAGGAGTGGCAGCGATGAGCACCGCACAACCTCGACTGATCCGTGCCCCCCGCGGCTCGACGCTCTCCTGCAAAGGGTGGGGGCAGGAAGCAGCTCTACGGATGCTGATGAACAACCTCGACCCCGAGGTGGCCGAGCGCCCTGAGGAACTGATCGTCTACGGCGGGACGGGCAAGGCGGCACGCAACTGGGAAGCGTTCGATGCCCTGGTGCGGTGCCTCCGCGAGCTCGAGAACGACGAGACGCTGCTCGTGCAATCGGGGAAGCCGGTGGGCATCGTGCGCACGTTTCCCGACGCACCGCGCGTGCTGATCGCGAACGCGCTCCTCGTGCCGAAGTGGGCAACCTGGGAAGAGTTCTGGCGGCTCGAGGGGCTCGGCCTGACGATGTACGGGCAGATGACTGCCGGTTCCTGGATCTATATCGGCACTCAGGGCATCCTGCAAGGCACGTACGAGACGTTCGCGGAAGTGGCCCGCCAGCACTTCGGCGGTTCCCTGTCGGGGAAGATCGTCCTCACTGCCGGCTTGGGCGGGATGGGTGGTGCCCAGCCTCTCGCCGTCACGATGAACGGTGGCGTCTGCCTGGTCGTCGAGGTCGATCCCGAACGGATCCAGCGGCGGCTGGAGACCGGCTATCTCGACGAGGCGACGGCCTCGCTCGACGAGGCGCTGGCACGCGCCCGCGACTACGCGCGTCGCCAGGAGGCGCGTTCGATCGGCCTGCTGGGCAATGCGGCCGAGGTGCTGCCCGAGTTGGTCAAGCGGGGCTTCCAGCCGGACGTTGTCACCGACCAGACGGCGGCGCACGACCCGCTCGACGGGTACGTCGTGCCCGAGATGACGCTGGAGGACGCCCGGCTGCTGCGCCAGCGGGATCCGGAGACGTACGTCAAGCGCGCGCGCTGGGCAATGGCCGAGCACGTGCGCGCGATGCTCGCGTTCCAGCGGGCCGGCGCGGTGGTGTTCGACTACGGCAACAACCTGCGCGGGCAAGCCTACCTGGCCGGGGTCGAGGACGCCTTCGCTTACCCCGGGTTCGTTCCGGCGTACATCCGCCCGCTGTTCTGCGAAGGGAAGGGCCCCTTCCGCTGGGTCGCGCTCTCCGGCGATCCGGAAGATATCCTGGTCACCGACCGGGCACTGATAGAGCTGTTCCCAGAGAACGAGTCGCTGCGCCGCTGGCTCTCGATGGCCGAAGACCGCGTTAAGTTCCAGGGGCTGCCGGCCCGTATCTGCTGGTTGGGCCACGGTGAGCGCCATCTGGCTGGCCTGCGTTTCAACGAGCTCGTCCGTGCCGGCAAGGTCAAGGCACCGATCGTGATCGGACGTGACCATCTGGACGCCGGTTCGGTGGCCTCGCCCTATCGGGAGACGGAGGGGATGCGCGACGGTTCCGACGCGGTCGCTGACTGGCCGATCCTGAACGCGCTGTTGAACACCGCCTCGGGGGCCACCTGGGTCGCCGTGCATCACGGCGGCGGTGTCGGCATCGGGCTCTCGATCCATGCCGGTATGGTCATCGTCGCCGATGGCACGCCCCAAGCCGCAGACCGGCTGGAGCGGGTGCTGACGAACGACCCCGCGATCGGGGTGCTTCGCCACGTCGACGCTGGCTACGAGCGAGCGGTACAGCACGCCCGGGCGCACCGGATGAAGGTGCCTATCTGGCCGAAAGAGACCGGCTAGCGGCCGATCGCCAGGACGGCCGGCGTGACACCGGCCCGGCGTCCGGAGCTGTGCTCGAAACCCCTGTGGAGTCGCTCAGCACTGGCGAGCGAGCGTACGGATCGTAGTGAGTGCGGCCCGGATCGGTTGTCCGACGTGCCGGCAAGGGCGCCGTGACGGCTATGCTATGATCGGGCGCAGCGTTCGGTTGCTGTGGTCGAGCGATAGGGACGCCGGATGAACATCCACGAGTATCAGGCGGCTGAGATCTTCAGCCGCTTCGGTATCCCGGTCAACAAGGGAAAGGTCTGCGCGACCCCGGAAGAGGCGCGAGCGGCAGCAGATGAGCTCGGGGTGCCGGTCGTGATCAAAGCGCAGGTTCACGTCGGGGGGAGAGGGAAGGCCGGCGGAATCCGGCTGGCCGCGAACCCGGGCGAGGCTGCACAGGCTGCTCGCCAGATCCTGGGCATGAGCATCCGCGGCGCGACAGTACACAAGGTGCTGGTCGCACCGGCAGTCGACATCGCCCATGAATACTATCTCGGCGTCGTGCTCGACCGTGCCAGGCGCCGTATCACCGTGATGGCCAGCGCGGCCGGCGGTATCGACATCGAGGAAGTAGCGCGGGAAACGCCGGAGAAGATCGTCCGGGAACATGCTGACCCGCTGCTCGGCCTGCATGACTACCAAGCTCGTCGGCTGGGGTTCGCCCTCGGACTCGAGCCAGCGCTCGTGCGGCCGTTCGCGGCGATCGCGCGCCAGCTCTTCGCCGCGTATACGGCGGTCGACGCGTCACTCGCGGAGATCAATCCCCTGGCGTTGACGTCTGGCGGGACGTGGCTAGCGCTCGACTCCAAGGTAGTGCTCGACGATAACGCCCTGTTCCGGCACCCGGAGCACGAGGCGCTGCGCGACCCGGAGGCCGAAGACCCCTTGGAGCGCGAGGCGCGTGCGGCCGGCATCAGCTTCGTCCGGCTGGACGGCACGATCGGCTGTGTCGTCAATGGTGCCGGCCTCTCCATGGCGACGATGGACGCGGTCAAGCTGTATGGCGGCTCCCCAGCGAACTTCCTCGACGTCGGTGGGGGTGCGAGTAGCCAGCAGGTGGCGACCGCACTCCGGCTCGTCTTGTCCGACCCGAATGTCCGGGTCGTCCTGATCAACATCTTTGGAGGCATTACCCGCTGCGACGTCGTGGCCGAGGGGTTACTTGAGGCGCTGAAGACTGTCGAGGTACGAGTGCCCGTCGTTATCCGGCTGGTGGGCACGAGGCAAGAGGAAGGGCGGCGGATGCTGGCCGAGGCGGGGTTGACCGTCGTGGACACCATGGAAGAGGCAGCGCAACGGGCGGTCGCGGCTGCGCAGGGCCGGGAGGCACGGGCATGAGCGTACTGGTCGGCCTGGAGACACGACTGCTGGTGCAGGGGATTACGGGGCGCGAAGGCTCATTCCATACTGCGCAGATGCTCGAGTACGGCACCAAGGTGGTGGCCGGTGTGACGCCGGGTGCCGGTGGCAGGGACGTGCACGGCGTACCTGTCTTCAATACAGTGGCCGCCGCGGTCGAGGCGACCTCGCCCAATGCGTCGATCATCTACGTGCCTGCGCCGTATGCGCCCGACGCGATCTACGAGGCAGTCGACGCTGGGATCCCACTGGTGGTCTGTATCACCGAGGGCATCCCGACGCTAGAGATGGTGAAGGTGTACGAACACGTACGGTCACGTGGCTGCCGGCTCATCGGCCCCAACTGCCCCGGGCTGATCACGCCTGGGCAGGCGAAGGTCGGCATTATGCCCGGCTACATCCATCACCCTGGCCCGGTCGGGATCGTTTCGCGAAGCGGCACGCTGACGTACGAAGTCGTGTGGGCGTTAACGCGGGCGGGCATCGGGCAGTCGACCGCCGTCGGCATCGGTGGGGATCCAATCATCGGGACGTCGTTCATCGACGTCCTCGAGATGTTCCAGGCCGATCCCGAAACCAAGGCGATCGTGCTGATCGGGGAGATCGGCGGCACCGACGAGGAGGCTGCGGCCGCGTACATCAAGGAGCATGTCACCAAGCCGGTCGTCGGGTTTATCGCCGGCCGTACCGCTCCCCCGGGGAAGCGGATGGGCCACGCTGGCGCCATCATCTCAGGTGGCCAGGGTACAGCGGCCGAAAAGATCGCGGCACTGGAGGCAGCGGGCGTCCCGGTGGCCGAGCGGCCGGCACAGGTGGCAGAGCTGATTCGCAACGTTCTCGGGTGAGTTCGCGGCAGCCAGCGACACGCAGCGTGGATCGCGAGGTGCGGCCGACGAGCGGATGGGGTAACCGAACCATGCCGAACGATCCGGCACCCGGTGAAGACTTGATCGCGTTGGACCGTCTGGCAGGATACCGCGGCCTGCTGTGGGGCACCGGCGGCAACCTCAGCGCGCGCTACAGCGAAGCAGACTTTCTGATCACCGAACGTGGTACGAGGCTCGACCAACTGGAGGCGCAAAACCTGGTGTTGTGCCCGCTTCTCGGTGAAGCCGGCCAGCCGCCGCAAGCCTCGAGCGAAGTTCAGCTTCACCGGCGCATCTACCAGCGCCGACCTGACGTGCACTGCGTCATCCACCTGTCACCGCTCTACACCACGCTGATCGCGTGTAGCGATCTGGAGCTGCCCACCGATCTCGTGCCGGAGGCAGCGCTGTACCTCGGTCAGATCGCCCGCGTGCCATACATCAGACCCGGCACCGACGACCTGGCGCGAGCGGTGGCCGAGGCACTCGGGGATGACCGGTACGTCGCGATCATGACTAACCACGGGGCAGTGACGGTCGGCGACTCGTCCTTGACGGCCTTTCGCCGGATGGAAACGCTCGAGTTCTTGTGCCGGATGGTGGTCACAGCGCGCGCCGCTGGTCTACCGCTGCACGGGATAGGCCAGCAGGCGGTGGCGGAGCTGCGACGGAGCGTCTATCATACCAGGGGCTGAGCGTCGAGCCCTCCGGAGTTATACTCATTGCGGTTGCGGTCATCCTCGTGGGGGCGGTCGCGCTGCTGATCTTTGCTCCCATTCGGCTTTTGCCCAACCCCCAGCAGGTGGCGGTAGAACGCGGACGTGGGCGCACCGGGGCGGTCACCACCAGCGGCCGGTGAGCCGCGCGCGGGGTGGAGCAACCGCTCGCCGATCTCACGCACCCCCGGATGCGGACTCTGGACTGCGGCCTGGGCTGGTAGCGGGTGGCGGTGTCGGCGCCACAGCAGCTCGGCGGCGTCCTCGGCCAGCGTGCGCTCGGGGTTCGTGACCAGGAGCGCGAGGAGCGGCGCGATCTGTTCGGTCGAGAGACGCTCACCGAGGGCGCAGAGCGCGCTCCGCCGCACGGGAAGGGGAGCACCCTCATCGGCGACAAGAGTTGCCGCACGTTCGGCGGCGGCTCCGTGATCGGCGGCGAAAGCGGTTGCCCAGGCGGCGGCACGTACCCGCTCGCTCTCGTCGTAGAGGAAGGTGTCGAGCTCCGCCAGGAGCAGCTCAGGATCCGACTCTGCAGCCAGTTCGGCTGCGTGGCCGCGCACTTCCGGGTCGGGATCGACGAGCATCTCGGCGAGCAGCATGGTGCGATCCTCGGTCGAAAGCGGGTCAGGATGCTCGGGATCGAGGAGGAGCAGGTAGATCATCGTCTCGCGAGCGAGAGCTGTCCCGTGGCGGAGCACGTGCAGAGCAGCATCGCGGAGCGCCGCACGGCTGGTGCGAGCGACCCTTTCCCAGACTGCCCCGGCAGCATTGGTGCCCGCGAGCCAGACGAGCGCACGGTCGAATGTCTCCTCCGGCAGAGCCCACACCAGGTCGCGGATCGACACGTCGCGGTGGAGCGGGTCGAAGTCCTCGGGCCAGTCGAGTAGCCGTTCGGCGAGGGCAGCACGCTCCGGGGCGGGCAGGACACTGAGCAACCGGGCGCGGAGCCAGCGGCGGCCCGCGGGCCACAGAAGCAAGATGTCGATGAATCGTCGTCTGGCCTCAGCTTGCCAGCCGGAGATCGCGGTGATTTCATCCCGATCGAGCGGGTCACCGGCCTGGATGCGCTGGGCGAGCAGGTGGATCGTGTCGTCATTCATACCCGAATTGTACGTTTCCACGCTGACCACCTGCCGCGTGGCCGAGGCGCCGACCGTTTTTCCCGCCCTCACCACCTTTCCCCTCTTCAGCATCGCGTGGCAGAGGGGAAGTGAGCCCCAGCGCGTCCGGCCAGGGGGAGGAACGATGGCGGCGGCCTGCAGGATACGGGCGGCGCGGCAAGCTCGGTGGCGAGGAGGCCGACGTCGGTCAGCAGCTCCGGGGTGAGCGGGGCTGCGACAGTCCGTCCGAGGCTTCGTGCCAGGCATTTCGATCGGACATCTTGACCGACCGTTCTAAGGATGCTATACACCAAGCATCAGGAACTGGCGAACGGAGCACGAAGCAGAGCAACCTGCAGTAGACCTGCCAGGCATCGCCCTACAGGGTGACCGGTCGAGGTGTGCTGACACGGAGGACGAGGCGAGGGCATGAAGCGTCAGCGTGGATACAGGCTCGACGTCGTGTTCGAAGAAGAGGAGTATGAAGAAGAGGAGCACGAGCCCGTTCGCGCTCGGAGGGGTCGCCCGCGACACGAGAGCATTGACGACGCCCGCGCTGCCTGGGAGCCGGTCGTCTGTTCCCAGTGTGGTGAAGATCACCCTGATACGAGCCGGGTACGGCTGAGACGGACGACGCAGGGGATCGAGGCCCGCTGCTCGGTTTGTGGCGCGGTTACGGCGCGGTACGCGGCCGGCGTCTGGACATCGTAAGTCGCGCGCCGCTGCTATTGCCTCACTACGTATTATCCACGCTCGTAACCTACTGGCCTGTGCGGCGGGACGTCGCAGCCGCTGGCTCTGTCATCACCGGGGGGTTCGGGAGCAGTGACACTGACGGAACAGCTCGCCGAGTTCGTCGTGTCCATGGCAACTCGACCGCTCCCGGAGGAGGTAGAACGCGAAGCGAAGCGAGCGGTGCTCGACTGGCTCGCCTCGACCATCCGGGGTGGTGAAGCTCTCCCGGCGCAAGCCGTCCTCGAGGTGGCCCGCCGCACGATGCCCGGACACGAGGCGACAGTGCTGGCGAGCGGAGAGCGGCTCTCGGCTTTAGGCGCGGCCTTCGCCAACGGCGCCGCCTCGCACGTCCTCGAGCTGGACGATCTCCACCAGGCTTCGACGTTTCACCCCGCGGCACCGATCCTCCCTGCCGCGCTGGCGGCCGCGGAGCGAGCTGGTGCGAGCGGGGAGGCGTTCTTGCGGGCGGTCGTCGCGGGATACGAGGTCGGGATCCGGCTCGCGGAAGCGGTCAACCCCTCGCACTATCGTTTCTGGCACCCGACCGCGACCTGTGGTGTCTTCGGGGCGGCTGCCGCAGCCGGAGCGGTGCTCGGCCTCTCCTACCACGAGCTTGCTGATGCGCTAGGGAGCGCCGGTACGATGGCCGGCGGGTTGTGGCAGTTCCTCGACGAGGGAGCGATGTCGAAGCCGTTGCACGCGGGTAAAGCGGCCCACGACGGTCTGCTGGCTGCGGAGCTGGCGAGGGCAGGGCTGACAGGCGCTCACGCGATTCTGGAAGGCCGACGCGGCTTCTTTGCCGCTACGGCCGACGCAGTCGATGTGTCGCGGGTTACCGATGGCCTGGGAAAGTACTTCAAGATCCTGGAAAACGGCTACAAGCGGCACGCGTGCTGTGGCCATACCCACACGGCTGTCGACGCCGCACTTTCCCTGCGCCAGAGGCTCGCCGGGCGCGCTATCGAGCAGGTCGAAGTCGAAACGTACCAGGTCGCTCTCGAGATCACTGATAACCCGATGCCGCGGACGGAGACCGCCGCGAAGTTCAGTCTGCAGCACGCTGTAGCCATCGCGCTGCTTGACGGCGTGGCCGGCCTCGAGCAGTTTCGTCCTCCGCGCCTCGTCGATCCCGAAGTGGTCAAGCTGCGCTCTCGGGTCACGGCGCGGGCAGTGCCGGAGTTCACCGCCGTCTACCCGCGCCTGTGGCCAGCACGCGTCCGGGTCACGCTCTCCGGGCGTGAGGTGATGGAGGAGACCGTCACCGTGCCGCGCGGCATGGTGGGCAATCCGATGAGCGACGACGAGCTCCGGGAGAAGTTCCACGCGATGCTGGTTCCAGTGCTAGGCTCAGAGGGCGTGGAGCGGCTCGACGCTGCTGTGAGCCGACTCGGTGCCGGGGGCTCGATATCCGAGCTGGTGCGGGCGTGCGTGCCCCGGTCGTCGCAGCGGTGATCCATGGCGGCAACCAGACGAGCGGGCTTCGTCGACAGACCTCACGGCCTCACCGAGGCCGCGATCGTTTCTGCCTGAGCGAAGAGTGCCGGAGCGCCGCCGGTGTGGATAAACACTACCGTCTCGTCGTGCCCGATCTCTCCCCGTCGGATATGGTCGATCAGGCCGGCGAGCGTCTTGCCGGTGTACACCGGGTCGAGCAGCAGCCCTTCGGTCTGAGCGGCGAGGCGGATCGCTTCGAGACACTCTGCTGTCGGCACGCCGTAGCCAGGGCCGACATACCGGTCGTCGATGTTGAGGTCATCCGGCTCCAGCCGGACGTCGACATCGAGGAACTCCGCAGTGGCGTTAGCCAGCGGAAGCACCACGTCTCTAATGGCTCCAGCGTCTGCTTCGATCCCGATGCCGACGACCTGAAACGGGTTCCCGCACAACCGCGCGCCGAGCGCCAGGCCGGCGTGCGTGCCGCCCGAGGTGCTGCTGGTGACGTAGACCCGAGAGACCCCCCAGCCGTTGGCGATGAGCTGCTGGGTCAGCTCGAAGGCGGCGGCTACGTAAGCGGATGCTCCGAGCGGGGTTGAGCCGCCGGTGGGGATGATATACGGTCGCTCGCCCTGCCGGCGCAGTTCCTCGGCGATCCGCTCCATAGCCGGCATGCGCTCGCTGCGGTCACGGACGAAGTGCACCTCGGCGCCGAGCAGGTAGTCGAGCAGGAGGTTGCCCTGCACCGGTGGCTCGTGATCGGCGCTGCTCAACACCAGGATGCAGCGCATGCCTGCAATGCGCGCAGCCGCGGCCGTCTGGCGACAGTGGTTGGACTGGGCAGCCCCAGTGGTAATGACAACCGTCGCGCCCTGTTCCCACGCATCGGCGATCAGGTACTCGAGCTTGCGCGTCTTGTTTCCGCCGAGTGCCAGACCGGTCAGGTCGTCGCGCTTGATGAGGATGCGCGGGCCGTCGAGCGCCGCGCTCAGGTTGCGTGCGTCCTCCAAGGGCGTCGGCAGGTGGGCCAGCGGCCAGCGGGGTAGTGAGGGCAAACGCATGGTTATCCCTCTCCTCGGTCCGAGCCGTACAGCGTCGCCCTGTGGTAGCACCCGCCGGAGCCGCTGTCAACCTGTCCTGTTGCGCTCACTCCCTCTCTGCCACCCGCAGGCACACGGGCTTCCAGATGAGCAGGAGTCATCGTCGCGGCTGGACAGGCGGAGCTTAGATAACAGATAATGCGCACCGGCCGGCAGGCCGATCGTTGCGAGTGCAAGGAGGGACGCGTAATGGCCCGGCAGCATACGATGACGATCGAGCAGGAATATATCGAGAAGCATCCGGCGTCGCGCGCTCGCTACGAGCGCGCCCTGAAGGACTTTCCGAGCGGTGTTACCCACGATGTACGCTATCTCAAGCCGTTTCCCATCTATATCGAGCGAGCCGCCGGATCGAAGAAGTGGGATCTCGACGGCCATGAGTTGATCGACTACACGATGGGGCATGGCGCGCTGCTCCTGGGTCACGCTCACCCACAGGTCATCGAGGCGGTTGCGGCTCAGGTTCGTCGCGGAACGCACTACGGGGCGGGCCATGACCTCGAGCTCGAATGGGCCGAGCGCATTCGGGAACTCAAACCCTCTTGCGAGCGAGTGAAGTTCACCGCTTCCGGCACCGAAGCCACGCTGATGGCCATGCGGCTTGCCCGGGCCTATACCGGACGCGAGAAGATCCTCAAGTTCGCCGGGCACTTCCACGGCTGGCACGACTACGCGATCCCGGGGGAGAGGCTGCCGTTCGACCAGCGGGAGTCGCCCGGCATCCCGAAGGCGGTCTTCGATACCGTCGTCGTGGCGCCGGTCAACGACCTCGAGTTCGTCGACCGCCGCCTGGCCGAGGGCGATATCGCCGCGGTCATCCTCGAACCGAGCGGCGCTTCCTGGGCCTCGATCCCGCTGCCTGAGGGCTTCCTGCAGCGCCTGCGCGAGATTACGCGGCGACACGACACGCTGTTGATCTTCGACGAAGTCATCACCGGGTTCCGCTGGTCACCAGGTGGGGTTCAGCGCCTCGTGGGTGTCACACCCGACCTGACGACCATGGCCAAGATCGTGGCTGGTGGGCTACCGGGTGGCGCCCTCGGCGGCCGAACCGACATCATGAGTCTCCTCGAGTTCCGCGACGACCCCGAGTGGAACGCGCGACGCCGGGTCAGTCACCCGGGTACGTTCAATGCTAATCCATTGTCAGCAGCCGCTGGTTGCGCGTGTCTCCAGCTCGTTGCTGATCCTGGCGTCCAACAGCACGCCGACGCCATGGCGGCACGCCTGCGGCGGGGATTCAACCAGGTTCTGGTGCAGCAGGGCGTGCCTGGATTCGTCTGGGGCGAGAGCTCGGTCTTCCATGTCGCTCTCGGCTATACGTGTTCCAACCAGCGCGGCGAAGACATCCGCGTGCCGGAAGGAGTGGCTCCAGAAGTGCTCAAGGCAGGCATGAGCCCCCGCCTCGGGCTCGCGCTCCAGCAGGCAATGATCAACGAGGGCGTGGACCTCTTCCACGGTGGCGGGCTGCTGAGCGTCGCTCACACACCCGAGGACATCGACCGGACGATCGAGGCGTTCGATCGCTCCGTGCGCCGAATGCGGGACGAGGGGCTATTCGAGCAGGTGTCGTGAGGCGCGAGGCACAGGAGCAGGGACGCGCAGCCGGCCAGGCGACGCGGCCGGTCGCGCTGATGGGTGCTACCGAGGAGAGGCGATCGTCGACCGGGTTGTCACATCGGATTTCCGGTACTGGAGTCCACTAGATTCGCACCGACGACGAGCATACATTCGGGGTAGAGCGAGATCGAACTGACTGTCGTCTTCAGGGCTTCACGGGAGGCGTCGCTTATGGAAAGCGATGTTCCGCCGCCTTCGACGCGCGACTATTGTCAATGGTGCCGGGCGCCGTTACTACCTGGAGCCGAGCGTTGTCAGGCGTGTGGCGCGGCTGTTCCTCGTCCGGATGCCGAGCGCGATCCCTCATTTTCCGACCTCGCCTTGGGTCTGCTGGCAACCCCCGCGGTTTCCCCTGCGAGTACGCCGGAGCAGGAACGGGGCAGTTTGCGAAGCGGCGATCCGCTACTGGAGAGCCTCGCCCTGATCGCCGTCGCTGGACTCGTCGGGGCGGTCGCCGGCTGGCTGTTCCTCCCAGGGCCTCTGGCGCAGGCGTTCCGAGCCGTGCTCGCCTTGCCCACGCAGCCGGCTGACGTCTCGCGCCTGGGACTCTTTCTTGGTTTGCTCTGTGGGCTCTTCCTGGGCACGCTCTACCGGCTGGTCGCGCGCCGGTGAGGAAGCCGCCAGCGGATGGGCGAGGGGCCCAGAGCTCGCTCCCTGGAGTTGCAGCGCGGAGTGGCTCTACGGGGCGTCGGTTAACATCAGGAGAATCGCCGTCGCCCCTTGCTCATGGTTCACGTTGACGGTCAGGGCCGCCTCGCCTCGTGCGGCGACCACCTTGTCGGCGGCCGCCCGTAGTTCCTGCCAGCCTAGGGCTCTCAGTGCTCCGCGGTAGAAGGCGATGACTCGTTCAGGCGTGTCGGCAGTGCGGAAGACCATCATCCCGCCGTTTTCGACCTGAGTCGGAAACGTCTCGAAGTGCACGCGCGTCGCGCCAGGGTAGGCAGGCACCTGGCTGCTCTGCCACTCCTCAATCATCTGCAGCTCACCGGCGGAAACGCGTGCCGGCTGAGGCGCGGCTTCGGCTGTGCTGGTCGAAGTAGGCGCTTGCTCCGTTCGAGCCTCTTGCGGTGGCGCGGTCGGCCGGGCCTCGCCCTCTTTCCCACGGGCGCACGCGCTGAGGACGCTCGTGATGAGCAGCAGGATGGCGATCGCTAGAGCCACTGGTCTGACCTCGCGCATCCCTTTCTGTTTCCTTCCGCTGCTCTCCAGACACACGAACCAGCCGGCGGCCAATTCTACCAGCCGCTCCGCCACATGACCGGCCGGCGGTTCGCGTGACCGGACAGGCCACGGGGAAAGGGCCAATGGCTTCGACAGCCGGGTGCTGGCATCACTCGCGACTGTCTGCGCGAGGCGGTGGCGGTGGTTCGGCGAGCAGGTTGTCGATGGCGCTCAGCAGTGCTCGTGGTGGATCGGACGTTGCGAGAAGCAAGCTCGACATCAACCAGAGGGTGCGCAGGTACTCGCGAGCTTGATCGTCGGGCACGACCAGGTGGGCCCGGCAGGAGGAGAGGAGTTCGGCTGCTGCTGCAGCGAGCCGTGGAAGTGGCCCGGGCAATCCGGTCGCCATATCCACGATTGTGTTGGCACAAACATACAGTGCGTCGAGCAGTTCGAGTCGAGTCGGCATGGCGCTCAGCGCTGTCAGGAGCATATCGGCCGTGGAGAGGATTTCGCCGATGGTCGCGTGCGGATCCGGCTTTCCCTCTCCTGTTTGATCGAGGTGGGCATCATGGCTGTGGAGGCCACCGGCTAACCAGCCGGTACCCCTGTGTGAAGAGCTTGCGGCACTCAACGTGAGCCGGCTCGTCACTTTTAGAACCGGGCTCTCACGAGATTCAGACTCTTCTCCTCCGTCGGAACCGGAACGTTCGTAGGCATCCAAGAGGATGAGTTGTTCAGGTTGCCACCGCTCGATCAACTCGTTCAACCCGCGAGCATGCTCCAGGAGGCGCTCGACGGATGAGCCGGTGGTGAAGGCCACGACGGCGCGTTCCAGGTCGAGCACCATCGCCTGCACATACGGCGCCAGGAGCACACGGCCTTGACTTTCTCGCACCAGCCCGAGCGCGTGCTCGACGAGACGGATGAGCTCTGCGAGCCGGAGCGCCTCCGTCAGGCCACAGGCCTCGATGATCCGCTCCAGCGCGTTGCTGGCGCCGTCGACAAGGGTGAAGTCGGGTCGTGGCTGGCTCAGCTCGGCTGCCCCCTGGCGGATCACGCCGAGCGCGGAACCGAGCGTGTCGTTGCGCGCCTCCAGGACGAGGCGCGATACCATGTGCTGCATCGCGTTCGCTTCCACAGCGCCGTGTTGCTCCGCGAGCGTGCAGAGGCCGACGCGGAGACGGGCACTCCCTCACTGCATAGTCGTCGCTCCTCTACGCGTGTGCATGGGAGTTTGGTACGGATTCACGCTGGCTGTTGGTCGGTCTCTCGTCCTGTTACCGGCATCGAGCGGTTCGCCCATGGCGTGGTCGAATCGTCGAGACTCGCGCCGCGCTGTGGCTTGCCCGGCCTCCGAGCCTAGCCTATACTGCCGCCAGCGGCGCGGTTCAGTGTGGAGAACCGCGCGCCGGTGCCGTCCGAGTTCCTGGAGGGCCGGGATGGACTTCGAACTGACTCCTGAGCAGATCCAGGTGCGCGATATGGTGCGTGAGTTCGCCCAGCGCGAGGTGGCCCCGTACATCCGTGACTGGGACGCCAAGGGTGAATACCACCCCGAGGTCTTCCGCAAGATGGGCGAGCTGGGCATCCTGGGCCTACCCATACCGGAGCGTTACGGCGGTGGTGGCTTCGACTACGTCAGCCTGGCGCTCGCCTGCGAGGAGCTAGAAGCGGTCGATACCTTTCTCCGAGTGGTGATCAGCGTCCATGTCGGGCTGAACAGTCTCACTCTGCACCAATGGGCGACCGAGGAGCAGAAGCAGCGCTGGCTGGTGCCACAGGCGAGGGGAGAAAAGCTCGCTACCTTCGCCTTGACGGAGCCAGGCGCTGGCTCGGATGCTGGAAACATCCAGACCCGAGCCGTGAAAGACGGCGATTTCTACGTCCTCAACGGCGAGAAGATGTGGATCTCGCTCGCCAATACGGCCGATCACTTTCTCGTCTTCGCGACGCTCGACCCCGCGCAGAAGCACCGTGGCCTGGTGGCGTTCATGCTCGAGCGGGGCATGGACGGACTGACGACCGGCTCGATCCACGGCAAGCTGGGTATTCGGGCTGGCGATACGGGCTGGATCTCGATGCAGGGTGTGCGGGTTCCGGCGGAGAACATGATCGGTGAGCCGGGCGAGGGGTTCAAGATCGCGATGAGCGCTATCGACCAGGGGCGCTTTACGGTCGCCGCTGGAGCGTGCGGGCTGATCCGGGCGTGCCTGGAAGCCAGCATCAAGTACTGCCACGAGCGGCAGGCGTTCGGTCAGGAGATTGGCCGGTTCCAGCTCGTACAGCAGATGATCGCCAAAATGGTGAAAGGCTACGAGACATCGCGGCTGCTCGTGTTCCGAGCGGCGGAGCTCAAGAACCGCGGTATCCGCAACACCCGCGAGACCTCGCTGGCCAAGTGGGTCGCCTGCGATGCGGCCTTCGAGGCGGCCAACGACGCCGTCCAGATTCACGGCGCGTACGGCTTCTCGAACGAATATCCGGTGGAGCGCTACCTGCGGAACTCTCGCGGTGCGGTCATCTACGAGGGCACCAGGGAGATCCACCAAATCCTCCAGGCGGAGTACGCGCTCGGTTATCGGATCGACCGGCCGCTGCGTTGCCCGCAGCCACCGGCTCAGGCATTCGAGGAGCAGGCCGCGCGTGCCTGAGCCCGAGGGCGATACCGGCGTCTGGCCTGGCAGGTGAGGAACTGCGCTTGCCAGAACGCGAGCCGGTTCCGCTCTCGGATCTTCGCTGCCGAGCTGCGCCGGATCGTGGATGGCGCGTGGAGCAATGAAAGGGGAGACCGATGCCGATCCGAGTGACTCGCGAAGGCCACGTCGCCACCGTCACGGTCGACCGCCCCGAGCGACTGAATGCTCTCGATACCGAGACGCTGCGAGAGTTGCTGGCAAGGTTCGACGAGCTGGCGCAGGATCCCTCCGTGCGGGCTATCGTCCTGACAGGAGCGGGCGACCGGGCTTTCATCGCTGGCGCCGACATCGCTGAGATGAAGGACAAAGGGCCGGCAGAGGCGCTCACGTTCGCGCGGTTAGGCCAGGCCGTGTGCTCGGCGATCGAGTCGGCACCCCAACCGGTGATCGCGGCGATCAACGGTTACGCGCTCGGAGGTGGCTGCGAGATCGCCCTGGCCTGCGATATCCGGCTGGCAAGTGAGAAGGCCGTGCTGGGCCAGCCCGAGGTGACGCTCGGCGTGCCGCCAGGCTGGGGAGGAACCCAGCGGTTGCCACGCCTGGTCGGCCCCGGGCTGGCGCGGGAACTGATCTTCACGGGCCGACGGGTGGCCGCGGAGGAAGCCCTGCGGACCGGGCTCGTTAACGCGGTCTATCCACCCAGCGAGCTACTCGAGCGTGCTCGAGCGTTGGCTGCCGACGTCGCGCGCAACGGGCCGGTGGCGGTTCGCCTCGCCAAGGAGGCTATCCGGCGAGGCCTGGACGTGGATCTGGAAGCCGGGCTGGCGCTGGAAGCTCAGGCCTTTGCGCTGGCGTTCAGCACAGCCGATCAGCGGGAGGGGATGAGCGCCTTCCTCGAAAAGCGCGCTCCGGTGTTCCGCGGCCTGTAACCTCTCGCTGTACGACGCACGCGGTTTCACCGGGCGGGCCCGCTTCGGCGGTGGATTCGAGGCACTGCTCCGGTTTGCCTGTCGTGTACCCCCTAGCGGCAGAAGGGCTGAACGAAGTGGAGCGAGACGGTGAAGATCGCGGTGCTGGTGAAGCAGGTGCCCGACCCCAACGCGATCCGGTTCGATCCGCGGCTTGGCGACCTCGTTCCCGGGACGCCGCAGGCGACCAACGAGTACGACCTGTATGCCGTCGAGGCCGCATTGCGAATGAAGGAGCAGGTCAGCGGCGCTGAAGTCGTGGTGGCCAGCGTCGGAACCGCCCGGGAGACCTTGAACCGCTGCCTCGCAATGGGAGCCGACCGGGCGGTGGCGATCGAGGGGCCTGGCCTGCCGGGCGATAGCCTGGCGACGGCCAGAGCACTCGCCGCCTGGCTACGACGCGAGGCTCCGGATCTCATCTGGGCCGGGCAGGAGACGAGCGATGCCGGCACGGGCAACGTGGGCCCGCAGGTCGCAGCGTTGCTCGGAATCCCGCTCGTGAGCAACGTCGTCGGCTGGGAGTACCGGGACGGCGTCCTGACGCTGGAACGAGAGATCGAGGACGGGCACCAGTTCCAGCAGGTTCAGCCGCCAGCGCTTCTCTGCGCGCTGTCGGCCCTGGATGAGCCGCGACTGCCGACGCTGAGAGGGATTATGGAAGCCCGCCGCAAGCCGAGCGAGCGTCTCTCGCCGGTCGACCTCGGCCTGACAGAGGAAGACCTAACGCCGGTCGTGAGCTGGGGCGGACTCTTTCTCGAAGAGGAAAAGGCGGCTGGGATCGTGTTGCGGGACGTCGACCCGGATCAGGCGGTGGAGCAGTTGGTCGCGTTCCTGCAAGAGCGCCGGTTGATCTAACCGCGCCGAAGCACCGAAAGGATGACGCGGTGGCGCAAGAACGCGTGTTAGTCGTCGTGGAGACGGTCGGAAGTGAGGCGAGGCCAGCCTCGCTCGAGCTCTTCGGTGCCGGCCGGCCGCTTGCCGATCGGCTCGGGGGCGAGCTCGTCGGGTTGGTGATCGGGAGTGGAGTCCAGAGGGTCGCGGAGCTGGCGGGCCATTTGGGTGCGGATCGTGTGCTACTCGCAGATGACCCGGCACTCGGTGAACCGGTTGCGGCGCGCGCCGCGCGGGCTGTCGAGGCGGCGATCGCGGCATCCGATCCAGCCCTGATCCTCCTGCCAGCAACCACCTTGGGGCGCGACGTCGCACCGCTCTTGGCCGCGACGTTTCGGGCCGCCCACCTGGTCAACTGTGTCCGGATCGAGGTGGATGACGAGACGGTGACTGCCACGCGCCCGGTCTACCAGGACAAACTGCTCACCACCGTGCGCGCCGCTCGGAGCCAGCGGGTGTTCGTCACCGTGCGTTCAGGCGCATTCGCCGTGCCTGAGGCGCAGCCGGGCCTGCAGGTTCCGATCGAGCAGCTTGCCGTCTCGTTGACCGATGCTGACCGAGCGGTAGTCGTCACGCAGCTCGTCGAGAAACCCAAGGGAATGACCAACCTGGAGAATGCGCCGATCGTCGTTGTCGGTGGGCGTGGGGTCGGGTCGGCGGAGAACTTCCGCCTGGTGGAGGAACTAGCGGCGGCGCTCGACGGTGCTGTCGGCTGCACGCGGGCGGTGAGCGATCTGGGCTGGCGGCCCCACTACGAGCAGATCGGCCAGACCGGCAAGAACATCCGGCCCAAGCTGTACCTCGGCGTCGGGGTCTCCGGCGCCGTACAGCATACGGTGGGGATGCGGAGTTCGGACACGATCGTGGTCATCAACCGCGATCCCAACGCGCCGCTGGTCAAGATGGCGGACTTCGCGATCGTCGGTGACCTGTTCGAGATTGTCCCCAGGCTGACGAAGCGGTTGCGCGAACTCCGCGGGACAGCGTGAGCGCGCTGCCTGGCACGGAGGTCGGATGAGCCAGGAGAAGGTCGATGTCATCGTGGTTGGCGCCGGGCCGGCAGGGGTGGCCGCTGGGTTGACACTGGCGCGAGCGGGTCTTGAGGTCGTGATCCTCGAGCGTGGCGGCTACCCCGGCGCCAAGAACGTCATGGGCGGGATCCTATATCGCCAGCCGACGGAGGAGCTGGTTCCCGGCTTCTGGCGCGAGGCCCCCTTGGAGCGGGCGATCATCGAGCAGCGCTACGTACTGCTCACCCAGGACAGCGCGATCAGCTTGAGTTACCGGACACCAGCGTTCGCACAGGAGCCGTACAACGCCTTCAGCGTCATGCGAGCCGCGTGGGATCAGTGGTTCGCCTCACAGGCCGAGGCAGCCGGCGCGTACATTGCCACCGGTATGACCGTCGACGACGTGGTGTGGCGCGACGGTGCGGTCGCCGGTGTGCGGGCAGGAGACGAGGGCGACGAGTTGCTCGCTGACGTGGTGGTGCTGGCAGACGGGGCGAATTCGTTGCTGGCGCAGAAGGCGGGCATGCATCGGGAATGGCAGCCGAGCGAACAAGCGCTGGTGGCCAAGGAGATGATCCGCCTGTCCGAAGACGTGATCAACGAGCGGTTCGGCGTGCCAGCCGGTCTCGGGGTGGCGATGGAGGTGTTCGGCGAGTCGACCGCAGGACTGCTCGGCTACGGCTTCATCTACACGAATCGCGAGACGCTCTCCGTCGGAACCGGCGCACTGCTTTCAGACCTAATCGAGAGTGGGATCAACGTGAGCGACATGCTCGAGCGTTTCAAGCGGCACCCGGCGATTGCCCCCCTGCTGGAGGGCGGTGAACTGGTCGAATACTCGGCGCACCTCATCCCTGAAGGTGGCTGGTATGCGCTACCGAAACTGTTCATCGATGGGGCGCTGGTGGTGGGGGACGCTGCGGGGTTCGTGAATCCGATCAGCCGCGAGGGATCGAACTTCGCCATGATCTCCGGCAAGTTGGCCGCGCAGGCTATCATCGAAGCCAAACAGAGCGGCGACTTCTCGGCTGCTGGTTTGAGTCGCTACCAGGAACTGCTGGAGGACAGTTTCGTCCTCCAGGATCTCTACACTATCCGAAACGTCACGTCATTCGTGCATCGGCGGCCCTATTTGCTCCGGCAGGTTCCTGAGGCGCTGGCGAGCGCACTCCGCGATTACCTTACGGTCGACGGGACGCCGAAAGCGCGTAAGTACGCGAAGATCGCTGGCCAGCTCCGCACAGCGCTGCCGCCTGGCCGAACGCTCCGCGACGTCGTAGCAGCAGCGAGGTTACTGCGCTAGGGGCGTGGTACGCTTTGCCCGGTGTCGTGTGTGCCGCGTCAGGCCCGATAGCCGGGAGGAGCATCGTGAATCCCTATCTCCTACTCGATGTGCTGCTATTGATCCTCCTCGCGCTCTTCGTGCCGATCGGCTTCTGGCGAGGAGCCCAGCGCGAGGTACTGGTCTCGTTCGGGGTGCTGCTGGGCGTGGTGCTCGGTGAGTTCTGGGCAGGGCCGTGGGGGCGGGATCTGGCGGCGCGGAGCGGACTGAGCGAAAACGGCGCTGTCTTTCTCGTTGCCATGCTCTTGCTGGTCGGGAGCACATTTCTGATCGGGTACGGGCTGGGCGCGGCGCTCGTCCTGCCAGCCCCAGGTCTCGCTGGGCGATTGGCCGGGGCGCTGGTGGCCGCGGGGAACGGCGCGCTCTTGCTCGGTTTCTCATTGCGCAACATCCGCATCTTCCTGCTTCAGAACGAGCTCGGCCTGTTCGAACGCGCCGTGGTGGCGGGGCTGCTCAGCGAGAGCCTGGGGTGGCTGCTGCTGGGTGGAGCAGCCGCGTTTCTCCCCATCATCATGTACCTCGCGCTGTTCGGACAGGCGCCCCTCGTCGAGTACGAGCCGCTCGACGAAGGGTTTCAACGCCAGGAGACGCCGACTCGACGGTATCCACCGCGTGCTCCGGCCAGCGCCGGGCAGTCGCCGGTCGCATACAAGACGGAGCCGCGGCGACCGGAAACGGAGCAGACCAGACCGATCCGTGTCGCGGAGACGACACAGCAGGCGGACTTACCAGGGCGTCCTGCCGACATCTCGGCGATGGACACCGCCGTCGTCGCGCGCCAGCGGAGGCAACAGGCTGCCACTCCGCCTGTTGCCGGTACGTGCCCATACTGTCATGCGCCCGTGCGGGAGGAGGACGTCTTCTGCCCGCGTTGCGGTCGTGTCCTGTAGTTTGCGCGGCGATTCTCGTCCTGCATGGCTTCAAGGATCGTCGCTAGCCAGGTAGCGGGATCGCCACTCCAATGGGAAAGGGGGAGTGTGCAGAACTGAGGAGGGGAGCCGTGGCAGTCCGAGAGCGGGCCATCGAGACCGAGCAACCACGTCGCGCGGGACGACGCACGCTTCGTGGCATCCCGATGGCCGCAGAAGCTATTCTGCTCGCCGCAGCGCTCCGCCTGTATTTCGTTCTCCGAAGCGATTTCCCGCTGAACGATGGCGGCCTCTTCTACAGCATGGTACGGGATCTCCAGAATGCGCATTACCGTCTGCCGACCTACACGTCCTACAACCTCGATGGGATCCCGTTCGCTTATCCGCCGCTTGCCTTCTATCTCGTCGGGATCATCGACGACCTCGGCCCCTGGAGCCTGGCCGGGGTCATGCGCTTTTTCCCGGTCGCGGTCACGGTTCTGGCGCTCGGTGCTTTCGTGCTGCTCTGCCAGGCCATGCTTCGGCCGAGAGCCGCGATTGCCCCGGCGACCTTCGCGTTCGCGCTGCTGCCAATGGCGTTCGTCTGGCAGATCATGGGTGGGGGAATCACCCGCTCGCTCGGCCAGCTCTTCTCCATTTTGGCGCTCTGGCAGGCCTACCAGCTCTACACTCGTGGCGACCTTCGATACGCGGTCTCGTTGGCCGTACTGGTCGGGCTGACTGTCATGAGCCACCCGGAAGCCGCGTGGTTTCTGGCCTACAGCCTGCCGTTGTTCTACCTGTTCCTCGCTCGTGATCGGCGGGGTCTCATTCACTCGCTTCTTGCTGGGTGCGGCGCCCTCGTGCTGACCGCTCCCTGGTGGGTGACAGTGCTGCAACGGCATGGCCTTTCGGCGCTGAAGCCGGCACACGATCCAGGGTGGCCCCTCTACTCTGGAGTCGTTCAGCTTCTGCATCTGGACGTTACCCGGGAGCCGACATTCACGATGCTGGGCGGTCTCGCGCTGCTCGGGGCATTCGTCTGCCTGGCGCGGCGGGAGTACCTGCTCCCGGCATGGGTGGTGGTCATCCACGTGCTACAGCCGCGGGCAGGTGACCAGCGGGCAGTTATCCCGCTGGCGATGCTCGCGGGTATCGGGCTGGTGAGCGTGATCCTCCCATTGATCGAGCGAATGCTCGACGTCGGATGGCCGTCGCCGTCGTCTACCGACGGCTTCTCCGTAAGGAGAGTTGCCGCGCTCGTACGCGGCCCCTGGCTGCTGCAGATCCTGCTCGTGTCGATGGCGGTACAATCCGCAGCGTCGACGGCCTACGGTTACAATCCGCTCCTGACCGGTCTGTCGGCCGATGAGCGCGCCGCGATGGACTGGGCCGCCAGCAGCACGCCCCCGACCAGCTCGTTCATCGTCATTACCGGTGAGCCCTGGTTCGGCCAGGACAAGGCGTCGGAATGGTTCCCGGCGCTGGCTCAGCGGGTCAGCATGGACGTCGTGCAGGGGTATGAATGGGTCGGTGGATTCGTGGAGCGGATCGCCAGGCACGAGCAGCTCCAGGCCTGTGCGACGCAGAACAGCGGCTGTCTCGAGAACTGGGCGAGCGAGCACGGTATCAGGTTCAGTTACGTGTACGTGACCAGGCGGCCGGCCAACATCGAAGGGGTGTTGATCGACAGGACAGCGGCCATCCAGGCGTCGCTTCGCAGCGATCCACGGTATGAAGTCGTCTACGACGGGCCCGGCGCGGTGATCTTCCGGCGAGTCGGCGACCGGTAGCGAGATCCTCCATCGAGCCCGACGGCGCCGCTCGGAGCGGCCGCACGCCAAGCCAGCCGGATGCCTCGAGCAGAGCTACCGGCTGCGGTACACGGCGACGAAGGGCAGGTTCCGGAACCGGCCGCCGACGTCGAGGCCGTAGCCGACGACGAACTCGTCGGGGATCTCGAAGCCGACCCAGTCGATCGGCACCTCGAGCGCACCCTCCTTCTGCTTGCGGAGCAGGGCGACGACTTTCAGGCTCGCCGGGTTGCGTCGCCTCAACAGGTCGCTCAGGTACTTGAGCGTCAACCCACTATCGACGATATCTTCCACCAGGAGGATATGCTCGCCCTCGACAGGCCGGTCGAGATCTTTGAGGATCCGCACGACACCCGATGTGACAGTCGCCTGGCCGTAACTGGAGACAGCGATAAAGTCGATTCCGAGCGGGATCGGCATGTGGCGGACGAGATCGGCCATAAAGACGAATGCCCCCGTCAACACGCCGACCAGGAGCGGACGCTTCCCCTGGTAGTAGGCCGAGATCTCGGCTCCGAGCTGCGCCACGCGCCGCTGGAGAGTCTCCTCGTCGATCAAGACTCGTTCGAGGCCAAGCTGCTCAGCCAGCACCTGCTCCTCAGCCACGATGGTTCCCATCTCCTCTACTGTTCCCGTCGCCGGTTCTCGCACCAGCTCGGCCTCGAGCAGGCCATCGGGATGCGAGAACGACGTGCCCATGAGCCCGCCGACCCACCAGACGGTTCCGTTATCGGCCAGGAGTGGCAGCCAGTCACGTACGTAGGCTGGCACCTTTCGGTTCACGAGCCAATCCTGCAAGCGAACGAGCGGCCGACCTGGCCCCGGCCGCACCCGATCGCCAGGTCGCCGGGTTCGTAGCACCCAGCGGCCTGGCGGGACAGACCGGCAGCGCAGTCGCCAGCGATTACCGAGCTCGATCTCCATCTCGCCAGCGACTTCGATCCGAGTTCCCGGATCGAGCAGTGGTAATCCCGACCAGCGGCGGAGGACGGCTTCCGTTCCTCCTCCTGGGCCGATCGTGACGGCATTGTACTCGACGAGCGCTTCCCATCCACCGCCCAGCTCGAGCCGGGTTCCGACCTTACCCTCGAGCGCAGCCACTCGCACTGCCTCGAGTCGCTCCGCTGTCGGCACGAGCTGCTCGCCGCTCGCTCGCAACACGCCCGCCAGCAGCACTCGTCGCTGGAGAGCGACCGGTAGGCCGACAAGTCTGGCCCGGTCGACCCGTACCACACTGTCTTCCTGCCTGACGAGCTCCGCTACATGACGCGCTGCGACGGTCTCGAGATATGCCACGTCGTCCTGGAGCAGGTCGGCTACGCGCGCTATCACCTCGCTAGCCCCAGGTGCGATCGCTTCGAGCAGGGGCATGACCTGATGGCGTATCCGGTTGCGCCGGTACTGGAGTTCCAGGTTCGAGGGGTCTTCGATCGGTGTGAGGCCGAGCGCTGCCAGGCACGCGCTGACCGACTCGCGTCCCAGCCCGAGGAGCGGGCGCAGGATGGTGAGCTCGACCACCTCTGAGCCGGCTGGGTCGAGTCGTACCCGGCGCCGGGCGACCGGTCGCATGCCGGCCAGCCCCTCCAGGCTGGCACCGCGCAGCAGGCGGAGCAGCACCGTCTCTGCCTGGTCGTTGCGGGTATGGGCGACCGCGATCCAGGACGTGCCCAGCCTCCAGGCCAGCCGGCCGAGCGCGGCATAGCGGGCCGCACGGGCTGCGGCTTCTGTTCCTTCACTGGAGTACTCCGGCCAGGCAGTCACGTCGACCCGCTCGACTTCGACCGTTACCCCGAGCTCCTGACCCAGCGCCAGCGCCCGCTCGGCGTCGCGGGCGGAGTCAGGCCGTAACTGGTGATCGACGTGCAGGGCGATGACGTGCGGCCCTCGTCCCTGCCGCTCCAGCGTGCCTAATGCCCACACCAGCGCCAGCGAGTCCGGCCCACCGGAGAAGCCAGCGACGAGCGTCTCACCCGGGCCTAGGCCGGCCTCGTTCAGCCGGGCAGCGACCTCTTCGAGCAGCCGGCTGGCAGCAAGCGGGAGATCGGTCATACGTGCTGCTCCTGTGGGCAAGCCGATGCACCAAGAGTGCGTTCTGCCATAAATGATCTGTGGCCGGCGTTGCCGGCCACTCGCGTCCTGCGCCCGTCCGGTGCCGGTGGGCGGATTCGAACCACCAACCAAGGGCTTATGAGTCCCCTGCTCTGCCATTGAGCTACACCGGCCCAGTTTCCGGACACAAAGTGTAGCATCTCCTAGCAGAGAGCGTCAACTCAGGTGGTCAGTGGCCAGGGCCAAGCGGCCCATGTCCGTGCGGCAGAGTCTCGTCCCCGGCATGACTCGATCCCCAAGCAGGGGCTCGGCGAGGCGACCGCGAGGTGACCGCTCGGCGCGGGATACCCTTCGAGTCGCTCTCTACGTGCCGGCATACGATCCCAGGCTGGTACGGCTGCATTACGGTAGTTCAGCCTCGTGCGCGTGGAGACGAGGATCCTCCAGGGCGCCTGGGACGTGATCCAGGGAGTTCAGCCTCGTGCGCGTGGAGACGAGGTCGCAGGGGCCGAGCTGCTGGGCTTCACCGACAGTTCAGTCTCGTGCGCATGGAGACGAGATTGACCCGCCTTGCCGCCGGGCTCAGGCGCATCTCTGTCGTGCCAGCACTGTAGACAGGCAACGAGCGCTCCACGCTTCGGAACCCGCGACTTACTGATCAAGCTGACTCACCGATCAAGCTATGTCCTCACTATACTGGCCGCAGCGTCAGTATGGGGAGATTGGAGGTCTGCCGGATGACTGCCCGACCGCCCACCTTCGTCCGCGAGCGCCCACGCGGCATGCTGCGGCTCTTCCTGGCCGTGCCGCCGAAGCTGTACCGTGGCCCATTCGCCCGCCTGCTCGCCTGGCGCTGCGTGATGCTCCTCACCACCACCGGCCGGAGGACCGGGCTGCCACGGACGACCGCGGTCAGCTTCATGCCGCTGGAGGATCGCTGGATCGTCTTCAGCGGCTTCGGCATCCACTCCAACTGGTATCGCAATCTCCTGGCTAACCCGGAGGTGACCGTCCGGATCGGCAACCGGCGCTGGCGCGCCACCGCCCACGTGGTGGAGGATCCCGCGCGCCGGCGCGAGCTGATGCTCCGCATGCGCGACTACTCGCGGCGCTGCGGGCCGCCGGTCGCCCTGCGGCCGGTGCTGCGGGCGCTACGCCTCTTCGACTACGACGCCGAGATCGCCCTCGCAGTCGCCCACGCTGAGGAGCTACCCGTCGTCGAGATCGTTCCCCATACCCCGCTCTGAGCGCTTCGCCGTGGCACAAATCCTGACGTGGTCACTGGAGTATCATTGAAAGCCGGCTCCATCGCACTGGCCCTGTACCGTTGACAGCGAGCGCACACAAGGTGAACGCGACCCGTCAAGCCACTCGACTGGAGGGAGACAATGACGAATCCACTCAGGCAGCTCGGCGCGTACGGCCAGAGCTTCTGGCTGGACTTTTTGAGCCGGGCCATGATCACGTCTGGCGAACTGAATCGCCTCATCGAAGAGGATGGCCTGCGCGGCGTCACCTCGAACCCGACGATCTTCGATAAGGCGATCGCCAGCACCGACGAATACGACGAGGAGATCGCGGAGCTGGCAGCCCGCGGCCTGTCGAGCGAAGCCATCTTCGAGGCCGTCGCTGTCCATGACGTGCAGAAGGCCTGCGACCTGCTCCGGCTGGTCTACGAGGCCGCCGACGGCCAGGACGGCTTCGTCTCGCTCGAACTGCCACCCGACCTGGCGTACGACACCGAGGGGTCGATCCGCGAAGCCCGGCGGCTCTTCGCGCTGATCGACCGCCCCAACGCGATGATCAAGGTACCCGGTACCCCTCAGGGCATCCCGGCCATCGAGCAGCTCATCGCTGACGGCGTCAACGTCAACATCACCCTGCTCTTCTCGATCCAGAACTACGAGCAGGTGATCGAGGCATATCTCCGGGGGATCGAGCGGCGGGCCGAGCGCGGGCTGGCGGTCGATCGGATCGCGTCGGTCGCCAGCTTCTTCGTCAGCCGCGTCGATACCGAGGTCGACCGTCGCCTCGACGAGCTGATCGCTCGCGCCGCGAGCGCAGAGCAGCGGGCGCGGCTGGAGGGGCTCAAGGGAAAGGTCGCGATCGCCAACGCCAAGATCGCGTACCAGCGCTTCAAGCGCGTGTTCCTCGAGGACGAGCGCTTCAAGCGGCTGCAGGAGCGGTACGGTGCCCGCATCCAGCGCCCGCTCTGGGCCAGCACCAGCACCAAGAACCCAGCCTACAGCGACGTCATGTACGTCGAGCACCTGATCGGCCCCTACACCGTGCAGACGATGGCGCCGGTCACGGTCGAGGCCTACCGCGACCACGGTCAGCCGCGACCGAACACGGTCCAGGAAGGCCTGGAGGAGGCGGAGCGGACGCTGGCTGCCCTCGCTGAGGTCGGCATCAGCTACGACGAGGTGACTGAGTTGCTGCAGCGGCAGGGTGTGGAGCTCTTCGCCGAGTCGTACCGGAGCGTGGTGCGTAGGATCGACGAGAAGCGCCGCCAGCTCGCGGTCATGATCGAAGGGAGGGCGAGCCACCTCGGCCCTTTTGATCCCGATGTCCGGGCTACCGCCGAGCGGCTCGTTCGCGAACGGGTCGTCGAGCGGCTGTGGGCCCGAGACCCGAGCATCTGGAGTCAAAACCCGGCGGTGCAGCGAGCGATCGCTGACCGGCTGGGCTGGCTGACGATCCACGAGGCGATGCTCGAGCGGGTAGGGGAACTGGAGGCGCTGACCGAGGAGGTGCGCCAGGAGGGGTACCGGCACGCCGTGCTGCTCGGTATGGGCGGCAGCAGCCTGGCCCCCGAAGTGTTCCAACGGGTATTCGGCAACGAGGCCCGCTCGCCCGAGTTGATCGTCCTCGATACGACCAACCCGGATACCATCGCGCGCCTGGAGCGGGAACTCGATCTCGACCGGACGCTCTTCATCGTCAGCTCCAAGTCCGGCACGACGATCGAGACGCGGAGCTTGTACCGTTACTGGTGGGCCAAGCTCAGCGAGCGTCTGGGGCACGCTGCGGCGAGCCGTTTCATCGCCATTACCGATCCTGGCACGCCGCTCGCCCAGGAAGCTCAGGAGCGTGGGTTTCGGCACGTGTTCTTGAACCCAACGGACATCGGCGGGCGCTACTCGGCGCTCTCCTATTTCGGCCTGGTGCCGGCCGCGGTGATCGGCCTGCCGGTGCGGGCACTGCTCGATCCTGCTGAACGGATGGCGCAGCGCCTGCGTGCCCAGCGCATCGATAACCCCGGCCTCTGGCTCGGGGCGGGGCTGGCCCGGCTCGCCGAGGCCGGCCGTGACAAGGTCACCTTCATCACCGAGCCAGCGCTGGCGAGCCTGGGCGACTGGCTGGAACAGCTCCTGGCCGAGAGCACCGGCAAACAGGAGACCGGGCTGGTGCCGATCGTCGGTGAGCCGCGCCTGGCGCCGGAGGCGTATGGCGCTGACCGTGTCTTCGTCGGGATCGAATTGGCGCTGCAGCCACATCCGCAGACTGAAGCATTGCTCGAGGCGCTGGCGGCGAGTGGCCACCCGGTGCTACGCTCGCGGCTGTGGAACTCCTGGGATCTCGGAGCCGAGTTCCTCCGCTGGGAGGTGGCGACGGCGATCGCCGGGGCGCTGCTAGGAGTCAATCCGTTCGACGAGCCCAACGTGCAGGAGAGCAAAGACCGCACCGCCCGGCTGCTCGAGGAGTTTGCAGCGACCGGTGAGCTGGTGGCACCGGCGGTGACGGTCGCAAACGAAGTCATGCTCGCGAGCGGTGTCGCCGCGACCAGCGTGCCGGAAGCGATCGAGGGCGTGCTCTCGGAGGCGCGGGTCGGCAGTTACCTCTCACTCCTCGCTTTCGCCGACCCGACGCAGGAGGTAGATCGCCGGCTGCGGGAAGCTCGCCGGTTGCTCCTCGAACGACTCGGCGTGGCGACGACGCTCGGCTACGGGCCGCGTTATCTGCACTCCATCGGGCAGCTCTACAAGGGTGGGCCGGCAGGTGGGGTTTTTCTCATGCTCGTCGCAGAAGCGCAGAGCGATCTGCCGATCCCGGGAGAACCCTACACATTCCGTACGCTCTTTCTGGCGCAGGCGTTCGGCGACTTCCAGGCGCTCGCCGAGCGAGGCAAGCCGGTGCTGCTCCTTCGGATGCGTGAGGATCCTGTCCGTGGACTGGACTGGCTCTTGCAGCATCTGGTCACCGTAGCGACGCGCTAGGCGTTGAGACGCGAGCAGGGAGCGGGAAGTCAATGGATTTGGCAATCGTCGGCCTTGGCCGAATGGGCAGCAACATGGTGAAGCGGCTGCTGCGGGGCGGCCATCGCGTGGTGGCCTACAACCGCAGCCCAGAGCCGGTACGCGAGGCTGAGGCGGCTGGGGCGGTCGGCGCCTACAGCTTGGAAGCGGTCATCGAGCAGCTAAGCGCCCCTCGAGTCGTCTGGCTGATGGTACCAGCCGGTGACCCGACTGAACAGATGGTCGAGAAGTTCGCTGAGCTGTTGGCACCCGGAGACGTTCTCGTGGACGGTGGTAACTCGTACTGGAAGGACTCGGTGCGGCGAGCCGAGCGCCTGCGCGAGCGTGGCATCGCGTTCCTCGATGTCGGTACGAGCGGCGGCATCTGGGGACTGGAAGTCGGCTACTGCCTGATGGTCGGTGGCGACGAGGCGGCCTTCCGGCTGGTAGAACCAGCATTCCGCACGCTCGCGCCCGAGGACGGTTACCGTCACGTTGGCCCGAGCGGTGCGGGCCACTTCGCCAAGATGGTGCACAACGGGATCGAGTATGGCCTGATGCAGGCCTA
This sequence comes from Thermomicrobiaceae bacterium, assembly GCA_014874455.1. Taxonomy (GTDB): domain Bacteria; phylum Chloroflexota; class Chloroflexia; order Thermomicrobiales; family Thermomicrobiaceae; genus Thermalbibacter. Next base: position 34,158 of record JADBJL010000001.1, on the reverse strand, counting down.
TGCTGAAGGCTTCGAGATCTTGCAGGCGTCTCCCTACGACTACGACCTGGCCGGGCTGGCCAACCTCTGGAACCACGGCAGCGTGATCCGCTCCTGGCTGCTGGAGCTGGCGGAGCGAGCATTTCGGCGCGATCCCCGGTTGGAGTCCATTCGGGGCTACGTCGAAGACTCGGGAGAGGGCCGCTGGACGGTGTTGACCGCCATCGAAGAGGACGTGCCGGCTCCGGTCATCACGCTCTCGCTGCAGATGCGCTTCCGCTCTCGCCAGGCGGACTCTTTCGCTGCCAAGGTCGCAGCCGCACTCCGCCATGAGTTCGGCGGGCACGCAGTCCTGCCGGTCGAGACGCCGCACGGAGAGGACACGTGACCGGAGGTGCGCATGACGCGCGCGACGACACTCCTGAACCCCCTGCGCGAGGGGCTGCGCCTCGAACGGATACCAGACCCCTGTGTGATGGTGATCTTCGGTGCTTCAGGCGATCTCACGCGGCGCAAGCTGATACCGGCGCTCTACAACCTCGCCTACGACGGATTGCTACCGCCCGGCTTCTCGATCGTCGGCTATGCGCGTCGTCCGATGACCGACGACGAGTTCCGGGCCAGCATGCGGAAGGCGGTCGAGCGGTTTTCCCGGCGCCAGCCGATCGACGAGGACGTCTGGCACACCTTCGCTCGCGGCCTCTTCTACCTCGAAGCCGATTTCGGCGAGGTGGGCGCGTACGATCGGCTGGGCGAGCTCCTCGAGCGCATCGACCGCGAGCGCGGGACAGGGGGCAACCGGATCTTTTACCTCGCCACGCCGCCTGATGCCTATGAACTCATCGTCCAACGCCTGGGGGAGGCTGGTCTCTCACACCCTGCCGACCGGGAGTCCTGGGTTCGCCTGATCGTCGAAAAGCCGTTCGGGCGGGATCTCCAGAGCGCGATCGAGCTCAACGAGCACCTGCTCCGCTTCTTCCGGGAGGAGCAGATCTACCGGATCGACCACTACCTGGGGAAAGAGACCGTCCAGAACATCCTGGCGCTCCGGTTCGCCAATACGATCTTCGAACCGATTTGGAACCGCAACTACATCGACCATGTGCAGATCACCGTGGCCGAGAGCATCGGGATCGAAGAGCGCGGGGGCTACTATGACCGGGCCGGCGCACTACGAGATATGGTGCAGAACCATATGCTGCAGCTCCTGAGCGTCATCGCCATGGAGCCCCCGATCGCCTTCGAAGCCGACCCGGTACGCGACGAGAAGGTCAAGGCGCTGCGAGCCATCCGGCCGATCCGGCCGGAGGAGGTCGATGAGATCGCAGTTCGCGGGCAGTACGGGCCGGGCTTCATCGGAGGCCAGCCGGTTCCGGGGTACCGGCAGGAGCCGAAAGTCGATCCGAACTCGCAGACCGAAACCTACGTGGCGCTCAAGCTTTTCATCGACAACTGGCGCTGGGCCGATGTCCCGTTCTACTTGCGTACGGGCAAGCGGCTGCCGCGGCGGGTGACCGAGATCGCCCTGCAGTTCAAGCAGGTGCCTCACCGGCTCTTTACCGGGCCAGCCGCCGCCGGGCTCGAGCCCAACGCGCTGGTGATCCGGATCCAACCGGACGAGGGTGTCTCGCTCAACATCGCGGCGAAAGCGCCTGGGCCGCGAGTTCGGCTGCGCACGGTGAGCATGGGTTTTCTCTACGGCACGTCCTTCCTCGTCCAGGCGCCCGACGCGTACGAGCGGTTGCTGCTCGACTGCATGCTGGGCGATTCGACCCTGTTCACCCGCCGCGACGAGACGGAAGCGGCGTGGTTGCCGATCACGAAGATCCTGCAGGGTTGGGCCGAGCAACCACCGCCTCGCTTCCCGAACTATGATGCCGGCACCTGGGGGCCGGCCGAGGCGGACGACTTCATTGCCCGTGACGGGCGCCGGTGGCGGCGACCGTAGGCTGCAGTCTCCCGGACGCGCGTTCGGGGAGCACAGGCTGCCGCGCAGGGAGGAAAGGGGGCCTCGTATGGCTGAGCTCCAGACCAGGAGACTGCTTCCGCGTGTGGAGGGTACAACGATCGATGTCGATGCGATCGAGCGGGAGCTGGCTGACCTGTGGCGTAGCTCCGGCCGCTTCGATGCACGCGGCGTCGAGGTCGCCCTGAGCCGAACGAGCGTACTCACGCTCTTCGTGTACGCGATCGATTCGGAGCGCGCCGAGCAGGCGAAGGAGCTGATCGACCAGCTCTCGGGCGAGCATCCCTCGCGGGTCGTGTTGCTGACCGCCATGGACCAGAAGGCTCCTGGCCAGGAGCAGCCCGCTGCCGAGGTCAGTATCCAGTGCAAACTGGGTGTGGCAGAGCGCTATGCGCCGTGTTACGAGCAGATTACCATCGGCATGCCCACGAACGCGCTCGATCTCCTGCCCAGCCTCCTGATTCCACTCGCCTTACCTGATCTGCCGTCCTTCCTCTGGTGGATGGGCCCCCCGCCGCTCGACGATCGGCGCTTTCTCCGGGTAGCGTGGGCCGTCGACCGTGTGATCGTCGACTCGCTCGACTTTGCCCGGCCGGTACACGACCTGGTGCTGACCCGGCGGCTGTACGACCAGCTCAGGACACAGGACACCATCCTCTCAGATCTCAACTGGGCTAGAATCGCGCCCTGGCAGGAGATGACCGCCCGTATCTTCGAGGTCCCGCAGAGCCGCTGGGCGCTGGACGCACTGACCGATGTCTGGGTGGTCAGCGGTCGGTTCGAGCACCGGCCATTGAACCCCTCGCAGGCGCTGCTGTATCTGGGATGGATGGGTAGCCGGCTAGGCTGGGAGTTCGACGACGCGATGTCGCGCCCGGAGGGCTGCTGCCTGTGTATGAAGGATGCCGCCGGGCAGCGGATCGAATGGAACATCTGCTTTGAGCCGTATGCTGCTCGCCTGCACGGCCACCTTCTCTCCGTGCGATTTCAGGCTCGCCAGGGTAGCGAGCAGGCGACTTTCACGATTGCCCGTGGAGGCGTGGAGCGCGGAACGGTCAAGCTGCGCGCGCAGAACGAGCAGCAGGTGCTCCTCGAATACGCATTTCACCATTCGCTCTTCGACCTTCGCCGGCTGCTCGTACGCGAGCTGCAGACACTTGCGGCCGATCCGCTCTACGAGGCAGCCCTGCGTGAGGCTGAAGGACTCGCCAGCGTCGCCAAGCAGTGGCTCGAGTGACTCGGCTGCGCGTGTGGAAGACGGTCTAGCTGCTGGTTGAGGAACGGGGACAGATGAGACGACCCGAGATCGTCATGTTGCCTGACGCGGCAGCAGTAACCGAGACCGCCACCCGCCTCTTCGTCGAGGCCGTGCGCAGCGCGATCGCCCAGCGTGGCTGGAGTGCCGTGGCCCTCTCCGGCGGTTCGACGCCACGCGCGCTCTATCGCCGGCTGGCCCAGTCGCCCGTGCGCGAGGAAATCGACTGGCGCCGTGTTCGTCTGTTCTGGGGCGATGAGCGTGCGGTGCCGCCCGATCATCCGGAGAGCAACTACCGGATGGCGAAGGAGACCCTGCTAGATCACGTTCCGATCCCGCCCGCAAACGTGCATCGCATCCCTACCGAACGAGGTGCTGACGCAGCTGCCGAGCAATACGAGACGGAGCTACGACAGATCTTCGGCGTCACCCCCGGTGAAGTTCCGGTCTTCGACCTCATTCTGCTCGGCATCGGGGCCGACGGGCACACCGCCTCGTTGTTCCCTCACACTGCGGCGGTGGCCGTCCGCGACCGGCTCGTGGTGGCCAACGAGGTGCCACAGATCGGCGCGGCCCGCATCACGCTCACCGTACCGGTGCTCCAGGCAGCCCGGTGGGTGCTGGTGCTGGCGACCGGACTGGACAAGGCCGAGGCTGTGGCGCGTGCGATCGAAGGCCCGAAAGACGTGGAGGAGACACCGGCCCAGCTTTTGCGATGCGCACAGGGCCGCGTGGTGTGGCTACTCGACCGCGCGGCCGGCAGCCGACTGGTGAGCGCTGGATAGCGTGGAAGGGCGAGCGCAGCCGCAAGGGCTACCGGTGTGCCGACTGGCTGGGCCGGCAGAGAGAAATCGTTGTCGCTGCGGAGGGAAGCCGATGCCGGTTGTGAGTCACGAGCGCCTCTTTGCCTTCGCCGCCGCAATCTACCAGGCCGCTGGTGCGCCGCCGGAGCACGCCGCGATCGTCGCGCGCCATCAGGTCAGCGCGAACCTGGCCGGCCACGACTCGCATGGGGTGCGCCTGCTCCCCAGCTACGTCGCCGCGATCGAGCGTGGGCACCTCGACCCGGCGGCCCGGCCGTCCGTGATCGGCGAGACTGGGGCTGCCCTGTTCGTGCGCGGCAACTGGGGCTTCGGGCAGGTGGTCTCCGAATGGGCAATGGAGCGCTGCATCGCGAAGGCGCTCGACACCAGGCTGGCGGCTGCGGCAGTGCGCGAGCAGGGGCATGTCGGCCGGCTGGCCGACTACCCGCTGATGGCAGCTCGTGCCGGCTTCATCGGCATCATGCTCTGCGACTCCGGGCAGGCCCCCAAGCAGGTTGTCCCCTTCGGCGGCCGCGAGGCGCGGCTGGGCACGAACCCGATCTCGATCGCCTTCCCCAGCGACCTGGAAGCCCCGCTGGTGGTCGACATGGCGACGAGCGCCGTCGCGCTCGGCAAGCTCGACCTGGCCCGTGCCCGCGGGCAGGCCATCCCACCGGGCTGGATCCTTGACCGTGACGGCCGTCCCACGACCGACCCCGACGACTTCTACGCCGGCGGCGTTATGCTGCCGCTCGGCGGCTCGGAGGGGCACAAGGGGTACGCGCTCTCAGTCGCCGTCGAGATCCTCGCTGCCCTGCTGCCGGGCCTGGGCTTCGGTGTCGATCCGCAGGGCCGGCACAACGACGGCGCCTTCATGCTGGTCATTGACCCGAGCGCCTTCCGGCCGCTCGTCGAGTTCAAGGCCGAGGTCGCCGCCTTCGTTCGCTACCTCAAGGCGACGCCGCCGGCCGAGGGCTTCAGCGAGGTGCTGTACCCCGGAGAGCCTGAGTACCAGGCCGAGCAGCAACGTCGCCGGGCCGGCATCCTGATCGAGGACTCGACCTGGAGCCAGCTCCTGGCCACCGCTGCGCGCTATGGAGTGGCACTGCCAGAGGCTTTCAGCACCTGAGGCATGCGTTCACCTGCTGAGGTCAGGGATTTCCTGACCGAACGGGTCGTCCTGCTGTCCTATCATTATGAAGCGTTCGCCCTGGCGCTCGATCGAGCGCCAGGTTAGCGAGGAGGAGCACGGTAGACCGTGGAGACCTGGCTGCCGATCGTCAACACTGGTCTGATCGCTGGGAGTGGCGTCGCTGCTGCGACTGGCTATCTCTGTATTCGCCAGCGTAAGGTCGAGGCTCACAAGTGGTCGATGCTGACGGCAGCAGCCCTTGCGGCGCTATTCCTCGTCGTCTACATCGCCCGCTACGTCCTCTTGGGCAGCAAGCTCTATACCGGTGAGGGAGCCGTCCGCGTCCTCTACTTCGCGGTGCTTATCTCGCACACTGTCCTCGCGGCGATCCTCGGGCCGATGGTGCTGGTGACGCTCTATCGGGCGCTTACCCGGCAGTTTCGACGCCATCAGCGCATTGCCCGGGTGACGCTGCCGATGTGGCTCTATGTGGCGGTGAGCGGCTGGGTGATCTATGTGATGCTCTACGCGCTCTGAGGAGTCGAGAAGGGTGCGGCGAAAGACCATTCTCCTGTGCATCGATGGCCTGGATCCGGACTACGTGGAGGCGGCCCGCACTCCCACTTTGGACTCGGTCACCCGCGCGGGCTTCTTCACTCTTGGCCAGGCGGTACTACCTACGGTCACCAACGTCAACAACGCCTCCATCCTGACTGGCGAGTTCCCCCAAGCGCACGGGATCGCAAGCAACTACTGGTACGATCCGGTTACCAGGCAGGGGCGTTTCATCGAGACGGCAGACTACTTGCGCCGACCGACGGCGCTCGAGCGAGCATCGAAGGCCGGTCTGCGCTCGGCGCTTCTCGTGACGAAGGAGAAGTTGCTGCATTTTCTCGGTCGCGGTGCAGCCATCGCCTTCTCGGCGGAGCGGCCGCCCGCCGAGGCGATCAGTGCAGTGGGTGAGCCCGCCAGCATCTATTCAGCCGAGATCGACTACTGGCAGCTCCGTGCCTTGCGCTGGGTGCTCCGCACCTTCGACCCCGATCTCGTCTACTGCAGTACGACCGACTACGTGATGCACATGTTCGGCCCAGAGTCGCCTGAGGCAATTTCGCACGTCGAGCGTCTCGATGCCCTGTTGGGCGAAGTGATCGAGGCCAGCGACGGCTATCAGATGTTGATCACGGCTGACCACGGGATGCGCGAGAAGTCAGTCGCGATCGACCTGGTGGCACTTCTGAGCGCGCACGGGATTGCCGCGACTTTCGTCCCGCCGATCAAGGATCGCTATGTGGCCCATCACCACAACATGGGCGGCGCCGGATACCTTTACCTTGCGCCTGAGCGGATTGACGAAGCCGCCGGCGTGCTGCGCGAAACGACGGGGATCGAGGCGGTCTATACTCGCTCAGAGGCGGTCGAGCGCTTCCGGCTCCCCGCTGACCGTATCGGAGACGTGTTCGTTCTGGCCGCTGCGGATACAGTGTTTGCCGAGCCGGGGACGATCGAGTCGAGCAGAGCGCCGGTGCGGCTACGGTCGCACGGTGGGCTGCACGAGGCCCGAGTCCCCATCTGGGGATACCGTGCGGAGATACCGGTAGAGCGGCTGCGCTGGCACCTCGATCTCGTGAGGTCGCTCGAGGTGCCGGAACCAGAGCCGGGATCCGAAGACAGGGTGCAGAAGTGATGGGCATACAAGGCCGCCAGCCTAGCCCAGCGGTGGATCGAGCAGCGAGAGCTGCCACGCGCAGGGCGTTCCGCGATGGGGAGCGTGAGCCGAACGGTGAGGCTGTCGTCGTCCGCGACCTGGTGAAGCGGTACGGTGAGCGTGTGGCAGTCGACGGGCTCAGCTTCGCCATCCAGCACAAGGAGATCTTCGCGCTCCTGGGGCCGAACGGCGCAGGCAAGACGACGACGATCGAGATCCTCGAAGGATACCGGAAGGCCGACGGCGGTGAGGTACGCGTGCTGGGGCTGGATCCACAGCGGGACGGCGCCGAGCTCAGGACGCGTATCGGGGTGATGCTCCAGAGCGGGGGCATCTACCCGACGGTAACGCCGATCGAGTTCCTCGATCTTCTGAGCCACTTTTACGAGGATTCCGAGGATCCGCGGGAGTTGATCCACTTGGTCGGGTTGGACGACGTCGCGCGGGTGCGCTACCGCCAGCTCTCCGGCGGGCAGCAGCGACGCCTAGCTCTGGCTGCTGCCCTGGTGGGGAAGCCGGAGCTGTTGTTCCTCGACGAGCCGACCACCGGCATGGATCCACAGGCGCGGCGGCTCACCTGGTCGTTGATCTCGTCGTTGCGCGAGCGCGGCATCACCGTGCTGCTGACCACGCACTTCATGGAAGAAGCGGAGCGGCTTGCTGACCGCGTGGCGATCATCGACAACGGCCGGCTCGTCGCGCTCGCATCGCCACGAGAGCTGACGCAGGCCGAGACCGACGAGGTGCAGTTCACCGCTCCAGCGGGGTTGGATCTCGTCGCGCTGCGCGCGCTCCCCTGTGCGCTCGATGCGCGGGAGACCCAGCCCGGGCAGTATGTCATCCGCACCAAGCGGCCGGCCGATCTGCTAGCGGAACTGACGGCCTGGGCGCGCGATGCTGGCGTGCTTCTGCAGACGATCCGCGTTGGCCACGAGTCGCTGGAGGAGGTCTTCCTGCGGCTGACCGGCCACGAGCTCCGGGAGTGACCTGCCGCGCGAGCCCGCCGCGGCTTGCGCGGCGGCGGTTACGTTCATGAGAAGGTAGGGGACAGTGGAGGCGCTGCTGGCGCAGGCTCGAATGGAACTGGTGTTGACGTTGCGCCGCGCTGAGGGCGTGCTGATTACGCTGGTGGTTCCGGCGGTGCTGCTCGTGTTCTTCGCCTCACTCGGTATCGCGCCGCCAGGGTACGCGCGGCCGGTCGACTTCCTGCTGCCTGGGATGCTGGCGCTGGCGGTGATGTCTACCGGCCTGGTCAGCCTGGGCATCCGCACCGCCTATGAACGGAGCTACGGCGTGCTCAAGCGGCTCGGCAGCACGCCATTGGGCCGGGGACGGCTGCTGGGGGCGAAGGTCATATCAGTCGTGGCCGTCGTGGCCGCCGAGATCGCCCTGCTGCTCGGGATCGCGGTCGTCGGCTACGGCTGGCGACCAGGCGGCTCCCTCCTCTGGGCACTTCTGGCGCTGGCCTCGGGCACAGCCGCGTTCTCCAGCATCGGGCTGCTCCTGGCCGGCACCCTGCGGGCGGAGACCACGCTGGCCGCCGCCAACGCCCTCTACCTCTTGCTGCTCCTGCTGGGCGGCATCGTGTGGCCAGTCGAGCGGCTCCCTGGCCCGCTGGCCATTGTCGGACTGCTCCTACCATCCAACGCGCTGGCAGAAGGCCTCAGGCTGAGCCTCGGCCAGCAGCCAGGGGTTCCACTGGCCCAGATCCTCGCTCTCGCGCTCTGGTTCGTTGCTGCCCTGATGGTGGCCTCGCGCACGTTCCGCTGGGAGTGAGCGGCCGCGAGGTGGCCGACGCGACGCCGCGTCAGGCGGAGAGCAGGCCGATCCCGAGCGAGACGACGCCGAGGGCCAGCGAGACCGCGCCCGCGTAGACCGGGGCGATAAGCCGGTTCGGCGCGGTGACATCGCGACCGGCCGAGGACAGGAAAAACCCGTCGGGCATCAGGATGGCGGCGACCCGGATGCCGTTGCGGGCGATGACGGCCAGCAGCCCGCTCAGTTCAGCTTCATCGGCCAGGATCTGGCCGACTAGTCCAGCGTCACGAGCACGCCAGCGTGGGCATGCCCAGCCCTGGCGAACGCCTGGTGCAACGAGGTCATGCGATAGCGCGTGCCGGACGCGCAGCAGGAGCAACCCACCTGACTCGAGGGTAACGATCGTCAGCAGGATCAGCCCGGCAGTCGTGCGCGTCTCCGCTGACACGTGCAGGGGAGCGTCCACGGAGACCTCCCGAGCTCGGCGACGACGCGGAGCGAGTGGCACGCGACGTGCTCGCCTACCTTTCGCGGCCGGTGGCGCCTGCCGGTTGGGGATGAACACTCGAGCGCTTCTCCCCGGCGCTTCGTCGAGCGAGGCCGCTTGCGCGCGTCAGTCCTCGACCGGCGTGAACAGGTCGGTGATCGGTCGCTTTCTGATCTCGTCGAGATCTGCGGGCAACCGGTTCGGCGTCAGGGCTAGGTGCCGCTCGCCATATTCGAAGGCCACGAACTTGCCTGGGCGAGCCCAGAGGCGGCCGGTACCGAGCGTCGCGCCGGTGAGCGCTTGCAGCGCGTCGGCGAGGTGGAGAACCTCCGGATCGAGGCCGACGGTGAGGACGAGCTCTTCGTCCTTCGGACGCACGCCCCAGAGTTCGTAAAGGTGCTGGATCAACCGCGCGCCAGCGACCACCCACGCACACCGCTCGCCGTGAAAGTTGGCGGCTTCGCGCTCGAACTCGGCCAGTCGTTCAGGGCCGGTCAGGTCGATGAGGTAGCGGTCGCGCGAGCTGCGGGCCGAGAAGATGCAGTCCCAGCTCACGGAGTAGCGCTTGATGTCGAGCACTGGAGTCCCATCGATCAGCTCCAGCGGATCGACGACGAGGCGGTTGCCCTCGACAGCGAGGAGGCGGCAGGCGCTCAGCGAAAGCAGGTTGGGCCGAGCCACCGAGCGTAAACCGAAGACGCCACGCCGGCGCCGAGCCGGCTCGTACTCCGGCCGGACGAGCTGCAGCCGGTGGCGATCGCCTTCGTGCAACCAGCCGATCACCCAGATGTGCGAGTTCTCCTCGATCCTCAGCAGGCCATCCTGGAACTCCGGGAAGACCTCGATCTCAGCGGTAATTCCCTGGGCCGGCATCATCCGCCGGTCAGCGATACGCGAGTGGACAACCCCGATCGGATAGACGTCATACCGCTCCAATAGCGACACAGCCACACTCTCCTACCGACAGCACCGACGTGGCCATCGAGGCGCTCTCGCCACCCGGAGCCAGCCGGACGTGGCGGGCTACAAGGTCACTCGACCAAACGCTGTCCACTGCTCGGGTGACATGCTCGAACCTCTACCGCGCAAGTGTACTGAAGCAATTATGTTGTTTCGGTCGCCGAGGAGATGGCGGAGGACAGCCGCCGTAGGGCCTCAGCGATGTCGAACTCGTCGTGACGGGTGCGGTAGATCTCCTGTCCGTCGCGTTCGAGCACCACATACACCGTACCGACTCTGACCTCGGTTCCGGGGCAATCAGGGTGCGTCAAGATGGCGATCGCTGACGACTCGTATGCAGGACGGAAGCCTCGCACGCGGAACGCCTGCACGATCTCTTCGTGCGTGCCGTCCATCGGTGGCCCCCTTCGATCTCTTCTCTCCCGAGGAGAATCTCGTTTCGCTCTGGTGGGAGAGCACGGAAAGGGTCGCGACAGACCGCTGCCAGGACAGCTTGCTGCGCCGCCTTGGTCGCGCTGCTCTCCCTCCTGGACAGCCACCCGAGACAGGACGACGCTAGACGCTACAATGATATGCGAGTAGCGAGCGATCGGCCGTGGTGTGCTTCATCCCGGCGGATGAAGGCAGGAGGTGAATGGTTCCGGGAGAGGCGCATATTGGACGATGCGAAGGAGCCGGTATGGCTGACGGCACGAGGGTCGAGACTACGCCGGAGATCATGACAGAGTTCACCGAGATCGAGATGCGGTGCGTACCGTGTAATGCGTCGTGGAGTGCCCCGGTGGTACGACGCGTCAATGTGGCAACCCATCCAGATGCTCGACTCGGGATTTTGCTGAAGACGATGCACCGGACTGCCTGTCCCCTCTGCAAGAAGCCGCGTGAGATCGAGACGATCTTCGACTACTACGATCCCGAACGCAAGCTCGTCGTGCAAGTACGTCCGGCATGGGAGATCAGAGCCGGTGGCGGGGAAGACTGGTACTGGGCGCGCTACGAGGATCTGGTCTTGAAGTACGCGACGTACGATGTGCGGGTCGATGTCGTCTTCGGTTTCGACGAGATGATCGAGAAGTACCTGGGCGGGCAGGAAGCGGTCGCTGCTGCCCGGAGGGAGTGGGAAGCACGCCGCCAGACATCGGTTGGCGATGCTTCAGTTGAAGGAGTAGAAGGCCCGGGAACCGAAGAGGTGCGGAAGGTCTGAGCGGTTGCTGTTGGGCCGTGAGAGATCGAGGAGGACGAATGGCTGAGTCTCGCCTGCCTGTCGTCGCGAGCCGACCCGCCTTTCCTCGAGTCCGAGATGCAGCTCGGGGGATCCATCGAGAACGAGGGCTTCATCCCGCAGTCCAGGCGCTGGCCGCGACGGCCGCTGAGTTCTCGCCTGAGTTGCTCGGGTTAGCGCGTCGCGCCTGGGATGCCAAACGTCGCCCGAGACACCGGCAAGAAGCGCAGGGGTTGCTCTCGGAGGCCGAGTTCACGTACACGGAAGTGCACGTTCGTGTGGCCACTCCCTCCCGGCGTGTTGTTGTCCACCAGACCAGCACCTGGAGCATGCCCGTAATGGAAGCGTCACCGCGCGGCCCGGCAGCGCGCCAAATCGGCCTCGGCCTGGCAGGCGTGGCGGGAGCCTTGCTGCTGTATCGGATCCTGACTCGCTGGGAGTGGGCCCGGCTCCCGTCACTGCGACATCCTGCCGAGTAGGCACGGTAGATCGGGTGCCCGGTCACTCTTCTTCCACCGGGCTCGCGCCCTCTTCCACGGCAGCGGGCCGGTCGCCGATCTCTTCCGCCAGCACGTGCTCAGGCGCCTTCACTTCCTCGGCAACCATTGCGGTCTCGACGACGAGTACCACATCCTCCGCTGGCGTGACCAATTCCACCCCCTCAGGTAGCAGCAAGTCACCGGCGTAGACCGTCAGTCGCTCCGGGCTCAGGAGACCGAGGTCGACCTCGACCTGGTGGGGAATCCGTTCCGGCAGCGAGCGCACTTCGATCTCGGGCTTCGCGTAGGTTACGACTCCGTCGACGCCGGCTGGCAACTCACCCACGGCGACGATCGGCACGAGGGCAGTGACCGGCCTCCGAAGATCCGGGGCATAGAACTCGACGTTCAAGAGCTGGTTGCTCACCGGGTGTCGCTCGACCTCTCGGATGAAGACAGGGTACGTGAGCCCGTTCACCTGCAGGTCGACCAGTGTCGTCGAGCCAGCACGCTGAAAGACTCGTTCGAACTCCTGCGCCTCGACACTGACCGGCAATGGGGCATCGACGACCGGGCCATAGATGACCCCTGGAGTCAATCCCTCGCGCCGCAAGCGCTTGACCTGCTTGCCGATGACCGAGCGGCGCGCTCCCTTCAGCGTCGGATGTTGCGACATGGTTTCCTCCTTCGCGAGTTGTCGGCTTCTCACTACCACGGCGCGCACATTCGTCGTCGAATCCGCGCTCTCCGGCAGTAACGCCAGTGCCCGACTCCGGTGTGAGTCGGACTGCCATCCTGCAAGCCTAGCACGAGCCAGTTCCGATGCACAAAGGGTGCCCTGGAGGGAGTGAAGCCGGCTCGAGGCACGGGCGCTTGACGACGGCTGGAGCCTCGAGCGGGAGGAAGGCGAGACGCTCGAAACCACAACCTGGTGCATAGGAAGAATTTACCAGGCTGAGTGGCCTGGCGGTACGGTATCGCCCCGGCGCGAACGCTTATAGTTGGCGGCAATGAGGATCACGGTCGCGATCACCACGGGGGTAGACCAAGCGATGCTTGCCGAGCATCCAGGGGAGACGGCGGGGTCAGCAGACCTCGTGCAGGACGTCGTGACCCTTTGCACTTCACTGCAACTGCTTGCGGCTATCACCCACCGGGGGGTGGAAGAGCTGCCGCCGCGCCAGCGCGTCACGCTCCAGTTGCTGGTCGCCGGAGGGCCGATGCGGGTGTCCGATCTCGCCAGGCAGATCGGGGTTTCGAATCCCACGATGACCGGTATCCTGGATCGACTGGAGGCGCGCGGCCTCCTGGTTCGGGAGCGTGACCAACGAGATCGCCGGGTCACGGTGGTTCGCGCGACTCCAGCAGGGGAAGAGCTGATCACCCGTGAGACGACCCCCCTTTCCCACCTCTCTCGGGCCCTCGAGCGTCTGAGCGAGGCTGAGCGCGCCGACGTTGCCCGCGGCCTCCGATTACTCGTCGGCGCGCTTTCGACCCAACTGGTCGGCCGCCCGAGGCTGGAGCTTAGGCCGAAACACCATCGCTAGACCTCACGTCGACCAGTTTGGGGTTGGTTCCGCAAGACGGCGCAACCCGCGGCGACAGCCAGCAGTCCGCTGACCAGAAAGGGCAGGCCAGAGCTTGTTCCGACCAGCTCGGCCAGAAACCCGCTGAGCAGTGCGCCGAGGATGACCCCGACCGAGTAGAGCGCGTAGAAGAGACCGAAGGCCGAGCCTCGCTCCTCAGGCGCGCTCGCCTCGACCACCAGGGCGCTCGTCGCCGGGAACAGCAGGCCGAAGCCCAACCCGAAGATCCCCATGCCCAGCGCTACTGGTGAGCGCGCGAGGCTCAGCGCGAGGATAACCAAGCCGAGGCCGACGAACAGCAGGCCGCCGCCGATCGGCGTCAGGCGACCGCGCCGGTCGCTGGCGCGGCTCATCGGGCTCACCATGACCGCTGCGGCCACAAGAGCGTAGACGCTGAACGCGAAGCCGCGCAGCGCGGCGCTCCTGCCGTCTGCCACCAGCGCCAGCGGAAGATGGGTAACCAGGAACCCCAAACTCAGAGCAAACGCGAGGATCGCGGTATATGCCAGCCTCAGCCGCGCCCGGCGGGCCAGGCGAAGATATCGTCCGAGAGCGGGGGAATCGGTGTCAGGGGACGAGGGCGGTCTCCAGTTCGGTAAGCGCCGGAGGCTCATGAAGGCGACGACGGCCGCCAGCGCCATCAGCGCGGCGTCAGCGAGAAAGACCGGTGCGTAGCCAGCGCGATCCTGGACGATGCCTGCCAGTGGTGGCGCCGCCACCGCCGCGACGGCGATGAGCGTGCCGTTGAAACCCATCGCCCGGGCGCGCTGCTCGGGCGGTGCGATGTCGCCAATCAAGGCGAAGGCCCCGGGCGCGAGGGTCGCCACCACCAACCCGTGTACGACGCGCACGGCGAGTAACTGGAAGGCGCTGGTGACGATCGTGTAAGCCGTGAGGGCGACAGCGGTCGCGCTCAGGCCAACCAGCAACGGCCAGATGCGGCCGAAGCGGTCGAGCAGTGGGCCGGCGCCGATGTTTCCGGCCAGATTCGCGATGGAGTAGCTCGCGACGACCAGGCCGGCGAGGGCAGGGCTCGCACCCAGCGACTCGGCGTACGGGGCAGCGAGGGGATACTGGACGAAGAGGTCGAAGAAGGCAACGAAGACGACCAGCCGGGCGATCAGGCTCGTCCACGCTCTCGCGACTTCCGACTGGATGAGCATCCCGGAACCAGGCTTCCCAGCCACGAACCGTCTCCGACTCGATGCATGTGCCTGTGGGCGTGAGGGCACGTGATGTGCCATGAGCAGCAGCGCCCATGCCTATCATACCCGGGCATCGAGCAGTCGAAGCGAGTTGACAGTGGCGGTATCCGTATCGTCACGGCTGTGGTACGATAGACCAAACACTCAGTTGAGCGAACGTGCGGTATGAAGGAGGGCCGCTCGACTGTCGTTCGAGGCAACGTGACGTGACCGTACAACCGGAACCGGCAACGGAGATCGGAAATCACGTGACCAAACGGCCAGTTGACGACACCCGAACTTTCCGCTATGATCGGGATATAGGTGGGGAGACGTAGGGTAGGAGGAAGCCGTGGCTGTCGTACAGAGTTCGGCGCGGGAACGCGTCAATGCGGTGGCGGAGCGGTTGTTCGCAGAGCGTGGGTACAAGGCGGTGACGCTGCGCGACATCGCCCAGGAACTGGGGATCCGCCAGGCGTCGCTGTACTATCACTTCCCCGGTGGGAAGGAAGAGCTGTACGTCACGGTGACGGAGCGGGGGCTGCGCGCGCATGCCGAAGGGCTGACTCAAGCGATCCGCGACGCGGGCCCGCACCTCGAGGCGCAGCTCCGGGCAGTGCTCCACTGGTTGGTCACACATCCGCCGGTCGATCTCGCTCGTATGCTTCTGGCCGATTTCCCGGCGGTGTCCGAGGAGCATGCCCGGCGCTTGACCCAGCTCGCCGTCGACTCGCTCGTCCAGCCGATCGAGTCGATGATCGCCGCGGCTCGCGAGCGGAGCGAAGCGCGCGTTGGAAACGAGCGTCTGGCCGCGGCGCTGGTTCTGTCGACGGCTGAGGGAGTCCTTGCCACCGCGCGGCTTACGAACCGTGATCCGAGTGAGCTGGTCGACGAGGCGCTCACGATCCTGCTTAACGGTCTCCGGCGTTAGCCTGACTGCGCTTCGTCCAGTCAGTCGCGGTGTCAGGCTCGCCTGCGTGCGGTACACAGGGCGGTGCCGAGGGTCACTGTCTGCGCTCGGACCGCAGTGGTCGCACGCCGACATGACATCGTGCCAGTGAACGGTTGAGCCCGTTCGCGGTCGTTCACGCAAGGCAGAGACAGTGACGAGAGGGTGGCCTCGAGGCAGCGCGGGCCACCCTCTTCGGTCATCCCCTGTTTCGGGTGCCGATCCGCCCCGTTGTGTTGAGCGAGCCGGTGTCGCGTAGATCCGGTGGTAGACTCTTGGCGTGATGGCAAGCTGTCGAGGGGCAACGTCGCGTGTTGGGCACACCGGGTCGGGCTGGCAGAAGGGGTGCGTTGGATGGCGAGAAGGCGAGGAACCGAAGGTGACGTGCGCGACGCTGCAACGCTCCAGGAGCTAGAGCGGGAGCTGCGCTGGCGCCTCGAGGGTGAGGTGCGGTTCGACCTGTACAGCCGCATGCTCTACAGCACCGACGCCTCGAACTACCAGATCGAGCCGCTGGGCGTGGTTATCCCGAAGACCTACGACGACGTCCGCTGGACAATCGAGCTCGCGGCCAAGCACCAGATCCCGATCCTGCCACGCGGTGGTGGGAGCAGTCTCGCTGGCCAATCGGTCGGACGTGCTCTCGTCATCGATACCTCGAAGTATCTGAACCAGCTCCTCGAAGTCGACCCGGTCGCGCGTGTCGCCCGCGTCCAGCCGGGGATCGTGGTCAACCAGCTCAACGCCAAGCTGCGCAAGTACGGCCTGATGTTCGGCCCGGATCCGGCCAGCGCCGACCGTGCCACCATCGGCGGGGCGATCGGCAACAATGCCTCGGGCTCCCACTCGATCCTCTACGGTATGACCGCTGACCATGTCATCGCGGCGCACACGATTCTCTCGGACGGAACCGAGATCATCTTCCAGTCGCTCAGGCCGGACGAGCTGGCGGCTCGGGCGCAACGCTCGACGCGTGAAGGCCAGCTTTACCGTGACCTCATCTCTCTCCGCGAACGCTATGGGGAGGCGATCGAGCGCGAGTACCCGCGCCACTGGCGCCGGGCCAGCGGCTATGGCCTCAAGGAGCTGCTCCGAGAGGACTTCAACGTGGCACGGCTGCTGGCCAGCTCCGAGGGCACCCTCGCCTTCGGCCTGGAGTACACGCTGAACCTGGTGCCTCGCCCCACTCGTACCGCGCTCGTGTTGCTCCAGTTCGACGACCTGGTACGGTCGATGGAAGCCGTGCCGTTGATCCTCGAGTGCGAACCATCGGCCGTGGAGCTGATGGACGGATTGCTACTCTCGCTGACGCGGAAGCAGCCGGGCTTCGCGTCCCAGATCGCCTTCATCCAGGGCGAGCCTCAGGCGATCTTGACAGTCGAGTTCTACGGCGAGACCGAGGCCGAGCTGAAAGTGAAGGTCGAGCGGCTCCAGCAGCACCTGACTCGCCATGGCGTCGTGCAGGATCCCATCTCGATCTTCGACCCGGCGCGCCAGGCCGACGTCTGGTCGGTGCGCAAGGCGGGCCAGGGTCTCCTGATGAGCATGCGCGGCGATGCCAAGCCGATCGCGTGCATCGAAGACGTCTCGGTGCCGGTCGAGCATCTCGCCGAGTACGTGCGGGAAGTGCTGCGGCTGGTCGCCGAGAACGGCACGACTGCGGCCTTCTACGCGCACGCGAGCGCTGGGTGCCTGCACGTCCGCCCACTCGTGAACCTCAAGACGTCCGACGGTGTCCGCACCCTGCGGGCGCTGACCGAGGGGGCGCTCGAGCTAGCTCTCCGCTTCGGCGGCGTGATGAGCGGCGAGCACGGCGATGGGCTGGCGCGCGGCGAGCTGAACGAGCGACTGTTCGGCCCGACGCTGTACCGCTGCATGAAGGAGCTCAAAGCCGCGTTCGACCCGGACGGGCTGATGAACCCGGGCAAGATCGTCGATTGCCCGCCGCTCGATCAGAACTTGCGCTACGGGCCGGACTACCGCACCAGAGATATCCGGACGCACCTGAGCTTCGAGCGCGACGGTGGCTTCGCGCGGGCGATCGAGATGTGCAACGGGGCCGGCGTCTGTCGCAAGCTCGGCGTCGGAACCATGTGCCCGTCCTACATGGCCACGCGGGACGAACGGGATACGACACGGGCGCGGGCGAATGCGCTGCGCGCAGCGCTGGCTGGTCGGATTCTCCGGCCGGAGCACTTCACCGATCCCCGCACCTATGAGGTGCTCGATCTCTGTCTGTCCTGCAAGGCCTGCAAGACCGAGTGCCCGTCCAGTGTCGACATGGCCAAGATCAAGGCCGAGTTCCTCGCACACTACTACCGTGCTCACGGCACGCCGCTCCGCGCGCAGGCGTTCGGGCACATCCACCTGCTCAATCGCCTCGGCTGCAGGCTCGCTCCGGTGGCGAACCTCGCGGCCCGCAGCCCGTTGGGGAGGCTGGGCAAGCGGGCGCTCGGGATACACCCAGCACGCGACCTGCCACGTTTCGCGCGGGTGCCGTTCGACCGCTGGTTCCGCCATCGATCCGGCAGCCGTGGAGACGGGGTACGCGGCCCCGTGGTGTACTTCCACGATACGTTCACGACCTACAACTACCCGGAAATCGGCCGCGCGGCGGTCGCGGTGCTCGAGGCCGCTGGCTACAGCGTCACCATCGTCGAGCGGCGCGCCTGCTGCGGCCGGCCGCTGCTGTCGAAGGGCCTGGTCGAGCGGGCACGGCGGCTGGCGCGGGTCAACGTGGAGCTGCTGGCACCGTACGCCCGGGCCGGCATCCCCATCGTCGGCACCGAGCCGAGCTGCATCCTGACCCTGCGCGACGAGTACCTGGATCTTCTGCCGGGCCACCCCGACGCAGGGTTAGTGGCCGAGAACAGCTTCATGATCGACGAGTTCCTGGCCAGGCAGCTCGAGCGGGGCGAGCTGTCGCTCCGCTGGCGGGAGGAACCGGGGCCGAAGGTGCTGTTCCACGGGCACTGTCACCAGAAGGCGTTGATCGGCGTCAAGCCCTCTCTTGCGGTTCTGAAGGCGTCGGGCTGCTCGGTCGAGGAGAGCGGCGCTGGCTGCTGCGGAATGGCTGGCTCCTTCGGGTACGAGGTGGAGCACTACGAGATCTCTCGCAAGATCGGAGCCGAGCGGCTGTTCCCGAAGGTGGACGGGCAGCCGCCGGACGTCGTCATCGCGGTGGCGGGCGTCTCCTGCCGGGAGCAGATCGCCCACTTTACGCGGCGGCGACCGGTTCACCTGGTCGAGGTACTCGCCGCGCGCCTGGCCGAGGTGACGTCCGACCGGAGAGAGATGATCGAGGCTGCGGCTGATTGAGATCGGTGGTGAGCCATGTCGGCACGTCCCTCGATCCCACCGAAGCCTTCGGTGACGTGGCAAATCATACGGGCGATGCTGGCGCGGTCAGAAGCATCGGAGGGCTCGACTGACCTGGCCCGGCCGGAGACCGCGATCGAGCTGCGGGCGGCGCTCGGAGCGCGGCGCGAGCTGGGTGACGACTACGAGGAGCTCGTGGTCGAGCGTTTCCTCCAGCAGGTCGAGCGGGCTATCGACGCGCGCGTCGAGGCACGGCTGGCCGAGTACGAGCGGCGACGCCATCGCGCGGCCCTGATCACCACGCCTCGACTCATCTTGCTGCTGCTGTTCGCGATTCCCTTGACCGCAGTCGGAGGCTTCACTGCCGGTCTGCCTGGGATCCTGGCTGCCTGGGCCGGAGTGCTGGTGCTCCACTTCCTGAGCTGGCGGCGCTGAACCGGTTACCCGGTGTACAGGCGCTCACGGACGGCCAGCAGCTCGCCGCGGAGCTGGCTGTCGTGCTGGAGCTGCTGCTCGATCTTCTCGATCCCGTGCAGCACTGTCGTGTGGTCGCGCCCCCCGAGTCGCTGGCCGATCTCGACAAGCGAGAGTCCGAGTTCCTCGCGCATCAGGTACATGGCCACCTGGCGGGGGACGACGACGTCGCGTCGCCGGCCTGGCCCGACGAGTTCCGGCACCGAGACCCGGAAGTGCTGGCCCACGGCATCGATCACCGCGTCGGGCGTCAGCCGCTGCCGCCGCGATTCGGCCTGCGCGTCGGTCAAGGCCTGGACAGCGAGGTCGAGCGAGATCGAGCGGTGATAGAGCTGCGCCAGCGCCACGATCCGATTGAGCGCGCCTTCTAACTCGCGGATGTTGCTCTCGATCTTCCGGGCGACGTATTCGAGGACGTCGTCGGGGACATCGACACCCAGTTCGCGGCCCTTCTCAGCCAGGATCGCCTGGCGCGTCTCCAGGTCAGGCGGCTGGATATCGGCGAGGAGTCCACCCTCGAAGCGGGAGCGGAGGCGGTCGGCGAGGTTGTGGATCGCCTTGGGGGGCCGGTCGCTGGAGATGACGATCTGCTTTCCGGCCTGGTAGAGCGCGTTGAAGGTGTGAAAGAACTCCTCCTGGGTACTCTCCTTGCCGGCGATGAACTGGATGTCGTCGACCATCAGGATGTCGATGGTGCGGTAGCGGTTACGGAAATCGTCGGTACGCTGCTGGCGGATGGCGTGGATGAGGTCGTTGGTAAAGGTCTCGGAGGAGACGTACCGCACCTTGAGCTGTGGTCGCCGGGCCAGCGCTCGGTGACCGATGGCGTGGAGCAGGTGAGTCTTGCCGAGCCCCACCCCACCGTAGATAAAGAGCGGGTTGAACTTGTCGGCTGGCCGGTCGGCGACGGCCATCGCGGCGGCATGGGCGAGGCGGTTGTTAGCGCCGACGACAAACTTCTCGAACGTGTAACGCGGGTTCAGGCCGTGCTCGGGAGTAACGGCGAGTTCGAGCTGGAGAGAGGCTGGCGCGGCGGGCTGCTCGAGCTCGAGCACCGCGCTGCGTTTGGCCTGCCGGTGGGCCGCCGGTCGGAGCGCCTGGCGGTCGCTGTTGAGCACGGTGAACTGTACAGCGACCGGCCGGCCGGTGATCAGGGAAAGGATCTCCTGAATCGGCGCGGCGAACTTGCTGCGCAACTGTTCGGCCGCGAAGCTACTGGGCGCGCCGATCGTCGCGCAGTCTTCTTCGAACGAGATCAGCTCGGTGTTGCGGAGCCAGGTCTCGTAGTTAGCCCGGGAGACGCGCGCTTCTAGATCACTGAGCGCTACCTGCCAGATCTGCTTGGCCTGCATCGCCGATCCTCCGCTGCCACCTGGCCGGCTCGTCCGTGTGTACGTACATTTCCGTGGGCATGATCGTAGCATGCGAACACGGGTGCAGCAAGATGTGCCGCAGC
The DNA here is from genome assembly GCA_014874455.1 of Thermomicrobiaceae bacterium. Taxonomy (GTDB): domain Bacteria; phylum Chloroflexota; class Chloroflexia; order Thermomicrobiales; family Thermomicrobiaceae; genus Thermalbibacter. The sequence goes on along the minus strand of JADBJL010000001.1, from coordinate 13,442 downwards.
GGCACACAGAACGCAGAGCCGGGCCGAAATGACCCGGCTCGTGCGCGGGAAGGGGAGGGGTGGAGCGGTTCTCGCTCCGGTTGGAGGACTGGCTGGAGCCGGTCTCGACCGTCTCCATACACATATACGCTCGAAGCGGTGGTTTGGTTCCCTCTGGATAGTGAACGGGTGGACAATGCGCGCCGGGTCGCTCGCGTGCCTGGAAGGCAACCCACTGGCGTACACCGGGTTACTGCGACCTTTCGGCCCGCGGAATACGCATTGAACTCCTGCAACAATTTGACAACATCGAATCGATGGTGCTAGACTGCCGGGCATGGAGGGCTCCTTATGGAGGCATCACGGGCTGACACCATCGAGCGGCTGCTGGACAACCTGCGGGTGGTGATGCAGGCACTCCACATGGCGGGCATGCGCCGATGGCTGGAGCTGGAACTGACGATGGCTCAGCTCAGGACGCTGTTTGCGCTTTCCTTCATCCAGCCGGTCACCGTCGGGGAACTGGCCGAGTGGTTGGGCATTAGCGCGCCGACCGCGAGCCACCTGGTGGACAAGCTCGTGCAGGTGGGGCTCGTCGTCCGTAGTGAGGATCCGGCCGATCGGCGGCGCACCCTGGTGCGCTTGACGCCCGAAGGCGAATCGCTGACCCGCCGACTCCGCCAGGGGAACCGTGAAGCCCTGATCCCGCTCCTCGAGCAGCTCAGCCGGGAAGATCTGGACGCACTCGATCGGGGCCTCGCGGCCCTGGCACGGGCCGCCGAGGCGTTAGCGAGCACCAAGCCTGTCGAGCAACGACGGGCGGGGGCAAAGGGAGAGGTTCCATGACCACGCACGCGATTGGCCGCGCTGGCCGACCGGAGATGGACGAGGGGGTGGGACAGAGGCGGGTCTGGCTGGTGCTGGCCGGTGTCCTGCTCGGGATGCTCCTGGGGGCGCTCGACCAAACGGTCGTCGGTACCGCAATGCCGCGGATTATCGCGGAGCTTCGAGGACTCGAGCACTACGCGTGGGTGTTTACTGCCTACATGCTCGCATCGACGGTGACGGTGCCGATCTACGGCAAGCTTTCCGATATCTATGGGCGGCGGGGCTTGTTTCTCCTCGGGATGGGGGTCTTCCTGCTCGGTTCGGCGCTGTCCGGACTGGCTCAGACGATGACGCAGCTCATCGTGTTCCGCGCGGTACAGGGGCTGGGCGCCGGAGCGCTCTTCCCGATCTCCCTTGCGCTCGTCGGTGACCTCCTTCCACCGGCTGAGCGCGGGAAGTGGCAGGGAGTCTTTGCGGGGGTCTGGGGAGTGACGGCGATCGTCGGCCCGACGCTCGGCGGCTGGATTACCGACCACTGGGGATGGCGCTGGGTCTTCTACGTGAACATGCCGGTCGGGGCTGTGGCCCTGGTGACGGCCGGTCTCACTATCCCGGGGCGGCTGAGTCGCCGAGAGCACGCCATCGACTACCTGGGTGCCGCGTTGCTGATTGCCGGCACCGTTCCCTTGCTTCTTGCGCTGTCCTGGGCGGGTGCGGAGTATCCGTGGAGTTCTCCGCAGATCGTCGGGCTCCTCACGTTCGCCGCGGTCATGCTCAGCGTCTTCTTCCTGGTCGAACTGCGAGCACCGGAGCCGATCGTGAACCCGCGCTTGTTCCGCAACCGGATCTACACCCTCTCGGTTCTGGCCGGCTTCTTCATCGCTGTCGGCATGTTCGGGACGATTCTGTACCTGCCGCTCTTCATCCAGGGCGTGCTCGGACGCACAGCGACGAACTCCGGCGCGGTGTTGACGCCGATGATGCTCGGCTTCGTCACCAGCAGCATCGTCGGCGGGCAGCTCATGGCCCGCACTGGCCGCTACAAGGCGCTGGCGATCGGCAGCGTGGCCCTCGCGGCCCTGGGTATGGTGTTACTGTCGCGCATGACGCCACAGAGTACGGGTAGTGAGGTGGTGCGGAACATGGTCGTGACCGGGCTGGGGATCGGCACGACCATGAGCCTCTTCACCATCGTGGTACAGAATGCGTTTCCGCCACAGGTGCTGGGGGAAGTGACCTCTGGTCTCGTCTTCTTCCGCTCCATTGGAGGAACACTAGGAGCCGCCATTCTCGGGTCTGTCTTGACGAATCGCTTTACCAGCGCCTTCACAGCGAACTTGCCTGAGCCGATTCGTCAGCACGTTTCCCCGGAGCAGCTTGGTCTGCTCCGCAACCCGCAGGCACTGGTGTCACCCGAGGCGATGGCGCGGATGCAGCAAGCCTTCGAGCAGTTCGGCTCAGCGGGTCAACAGCTCTTCGACCAGGTGATGCTCGCGCTGCGCCTCAGCCTGAGCTCGGCCATTACTGGCCTGTTCGCGGTTGGAGCAGCCTTCATGCTGCTGGCGTTGGTCGCTACCGCCGCTCTCCCGGAGATCCCGCTCCGGCGGACGCGGCGGGTGGGCGCAGCCTCCGCCGTGGCCGTCGAGGCTGGGCCGTCGCCAGCTCAGCCGGTAGTGGCTGGAAGCGAACGGTCGCGGACGCGAGGCGATATCCTGGACGAATGACGTGCGAGGTAGTGAACTCACGCTGCCGAGGTGTCCCTCACGGAGGGCGGGAGTTGGCGAGGCCGAGGCAACGAGATTCGACAGCGCGCCCTGAGCCGAGAGAAGGCACAAGCCTGCGTCGGAGCAGGCTCGAGCGCTGGCGGCAGCGTGCACGTCGGCTGCGAGTGGATGCCGTGGCACTCTACCTGGCGTATCGGGATCCGAGGGTACCGTGGTATGCCCGGCTCTTCGCGCTGGGCATTGCCGCCTACGTTCTCAGCCCGCTCGATCTCATCCCAGACGTCATCCCGGTGCTCGGGCACCTGGATGACCTCGTCCTGGTGCCGCTACTGGTGGTGCTGGCGATCCGGCTGATCCCGGCGGGGGTGCTGGCGGAGTGCCAGGCGGCGGCGGAAGCCCGGGCTACGGATGGGCCAGGCATCGGTCTGGTCGGTGTCGGCCTGGTTGTGGCCAGTTGGCTGAGCCTCGCCGCGCTCGCGACTCTGCTCGCCGCCAGGGCCTTTCGCTGAGACCGCTTGGATCAGGTACCCACCGCCTCACAGCCCTGTGAGACACCTCTCCGCCGCGAGGTACCGGTGCCGGGTGTGGTGGCGCTCAACAGGTTGGAGCCCGGCTCACCGGACGACGAGGTCACCGACCCCACCCGCCTCCCTGTGGCTAGGGATCTCGCAGGCCATCTCGTAAATACCTGGGGTGGCGATCGTGAAGGTTCCCGAACCGTGATCGGTGTGGCATCCCGCCCGTCCTTGACGAAGCGTATGTGCCTCGCGTATACTCGTTACCGGCCGAACGCGTGGGGGCATAGCTCAGTTGGGAGAGCGCTACAATCGCACTGTAGAGGTCGGGGGTTCGAGTCCCCCTGCCTCCACCCTGCGTTGGCCCGTGTTTCCACCAGGATATGCTACTCGGAGCGGTTTCCCTGTACACAGCGCGGGTGGGCGTTTAGCGTGTTCCCTGCGCCTGTGCGGAACCCCGAGGGAGGAGGGAGCCCATGGATAGCCGCAGCTATCAGCTCATCGGACGCCGGGGCGACTATCCGCAGAGCCTCCTCTTTCGCGATCGGGAAGGGCGCTACTACATCCGCCCGGGTTGTGGTGCCCGCCTCGTTCGCATAACGGCTCGCGATGCCCAAGCGATCAGGCAGCAGTACGATTACCGCCCCATTCTCGACGCGGGGTGGTACAGCTTCGATGAAGTCGCGGCAATCGATTGCGTTGTATCGCTGTCTCCGGAAAGCGGAGCGCTGACACCGGAGGCGTGAGCGCGTTAAAATTGCGTTAACAGGCGACCTCCGCCAGCGCCGGTGGTGAGCCCACCGGCGCTGGCGTTTGCCGGGTCGACGACGTGCGGCTACCTATGAACTGTGAGCCGCCGCTCGTTCCACTGCGGGCATGACTCACGAAGCCGGCTGCGGCCGGATCTGCGGTGGTGGAGCGGCAGTGCCTGGCTGTGGCGACGAGACCTGAGTCTCTCGACCCGCCTGTCGCTGCTCCACGGCGATGACCGCTGCCGGGCGCGTCAGCGGTGGGCCGACGAGCTCCGGACGAGGCCGCGGTTCGTCGAACAGCGCCTCGATCTCGCTACCCTCGATCGTCTCTCGTTCGACGAGCAGCAGAGCGATTTTCTCCAGCTTGTCCATGTGCTGCAGCAGGATATCCTTCGCGCGCTGGTACGCCTCCTCGATGAGCTGGCGCACCTCCTGATCGATCTCGTAGGCGATCTGGTCACTGTAGTTGCGCTGCTCGCTGATCTCCCGCCCCAGGAAGATGAGTTCCTCCTTCTTGCCGAAGGCGAGTGGCCCCAGCCGCTTGCTCATGCCGTACTCGGTCACCATCCTGCGAGCCAGATTCGTCGCCCGCTCGATATCGTTCGCCGCGCCAGTCGAGACTTCCTGGAAGACCAGTTCCTCCGCCACGTGCCCACCCATGAAGACGGCGAGCTGCGCTTCGAACTGCTTCTTCGTCCAGAAGAACCGATCCTCCTCGGGGAGCACCCGGGTGTACCCACCCATCATCCCGCGTGCCACGATCGACACCTTGTGTACCGGATCGGCGTGCGGCAGCATGCGCGCGACGAGCGCATGCCCTGCTTCGTGGTACGCCGTCATCAGCTTTTCACGCTCGCTGATCACCCGGCTCTTCCGCTCCGGCCCGGCCACGACACGGTCGATGGCTTCATACAGTTCCCGACGCCCGATCGTCTTCTTGTTGCGCCGAGCTGCCAGGATGGCGGCCTCGTTGACCAGGTTCTCCAGATCGGCGCCGGAAAAGCCGGGCGTCTGGCGGGCCAGCTCCTCGAGGCTCACATCGCTCTCCAGCGGCTTGCCACGGGTATGCACCTTGAGGATCTGGAGACGTCCGTTCAGGTCAGGACGGTCGAGCACGACCTGCCGGTCGAAGCGGCCCGGGCGCAGCAGCGCGGGATCGAGCACGTCGGGACGGTTCGTGGCGGCGATGACGATCACGTTGGTCGTGCTATCGAAGCCGTCCATCTCGACCAGGATCTGGTTCAGCGTCTGCTCGCGCTCGTCGTGGCTGCCGCCGAGCCCGGCACCACGCTGCCGGCCGACCGCGTCGATCTCGTCGATGAAGACGATGCAGGGTGCGTTGCGCTTGGCCTGGTCGAACAGATCCCGCACCCGGCTGGCACCGACGCCGACGAACATCTCGACGAACTCGGAGCCGCTGATGCTGAAGAACGGCACCCCCGCCTCACCGGCGACCGCGCGGGACAGCAGCGTCTTGCCGGTGCCTGGCGGCCCGACGAGCAGCACCCCTCTCGGGATACGCGCCCCGAGCGAGGCGAACTTCTCGGGGTACTTGAGGAACTCCACGATCTCAGCCAGTTCTTCCTTGGCCTCCTCGACTCCCGCGACGTCGTCGAATGTCACCGTGGGCCGGTTGCTGGTGAAGACGCGCGCCCGGCTCTTGCCGAAAGACATGGCCTGGTTGTTCGTCCCTTGCGCCTGCCGCATCATGAAGACGAAGATGCCGATGAGGAAGAGCGTCGGCAGGATGAACGTGAGCGCGCTCAACCAGCTACCCCACTGGCTGGCCTGGTTCACCTGAAGCTCGAAGTCTCCCGCTTGGATGCCGAATTCCTTGAGTACGTCGTAGATGTTCGTGTTCGGTGGCAGCGTCGTGGTGCGGATCTCTTGCGAACCGACGTAGTGCACCTGCACCTCGTTCGAGTTCTCGGTCATCACCAGCCGCTCGACCTTCCCGGCCTTGATGTCGGCGGCCACGTCGGCCATGTTTATGCGGCGACCGCTGCTCCCGCTGTTGACGAAGGTGAACCACACGGCGACAACGGCGATGATCAAAATCATCCAGACAAAGCCGTTGCGCAACCACTTGTTGTCAGACATCGGGCGTCCTCCGCCTGCGATGATCGCTCGTCCCCACAATCAGGCCGCACTCCGCGGCGATCGCCAGGGCGCCTCGATTATAACATCGGAGTTGTGGAATACGAGTTCAGGGCTCCTCGTGCCTCTCGGGCTGGCTCGACCCGAAAGAGAGGCGACGCGCGTCGTAGACGCACCGAGCCAGACCAGCATCCGGCCGTCGTTCTCCACTTCGAGCCGGAGTCCACAGGCGTCCGCTTCCGGGATCCGGTAGAAGCGAGAGGCCTTCAGGGCGCGCGGAAGGCGTCGCTCCGGATGAAAGTGACCACGCGCTCCACCGCCCGGCGCAGTACCTCGGCCCCTTTTTCGGCTGTCCCCTTGGTGGCGTCTCCCAGCACGCCGGTCTCGGTCTGGGCACGGTAGCTGCGCGGGCGAAGGAAATCGGCAAAGCTGTCGGTCACCGCTGGCTCGGTACGCACCGCCCGCTCCATGCGCACGTGCTCGGGCACGAGATGCAGCATCACACTGGTGCCGAACTCGGCGGCGTGCCCGTGTGGCAGCACGTCGCTCTCGACCAGATCCTCCACCAGGGGCTGGATGAAACGCCACCAGTCGATCTGTGCGCAGCGTACCGGATGGGTCGCTTCCAGCTCCAGTGCCAGCTCGTTGAGGTAGGGGACGTTACCAGCGTGACCGTTGACGAAGAGGATACGGCGGCAGCCCCAGCGGATGAAGCTCTCGGCCACGTCACGGGTGTAGGCCAGGAGCGACTGGGGGCGAACCGAGAGTGTGCCAGGGAACTCGGCCAGTGACCGCGAGAAGCCGACCGGGATCAAGGGCGCCACGAAGGCGGGCACCTGCTCGGCCACGCGCTGGGCCAGCGCCAGCGTGGCGATGCCGTCGGCGCCCATCGGCAGGTGTGGGCCGTAGACCTCCACCGCGCCGAGCGGGATCAAGACCAGATCGGTCTCGCGCCGCAGGGCGTCGAAGTCGACCCAGGTCAAGTGTTGAACCAGCGGCATGCTTCCAGTCCTTCCGTGATCGATGCGGGTCGGTGCAAGCCTGCCCGCAGGTGTCAGCCGTTACCCAGGATAGTGCAGTACGAGCAGTGTCGAGTGCCTGCACAGCGAAGGATAGGACAATGTGTCCGGCACAGTGCGGCAGGCGGAGGCCATGACGCTCGCGGGTCTGACGCAAGCTGGACATAAATATGCCCGGGCGTTATGCTCGGTTCGGTGCGCCTGGCAGGGGAGGGCGGCGGCGAAATGACGAGTGAGTGCCCGCGATGACCGACCATCTGAGGCGCCGCACGTCGGTGTGGTGTCGAACAAGGCGCGGGAGAACCCGTCGGCTGTCTTCTAGCAACACCTGGCTATTTCTGGCCCAAGTTGGGCACCGGTAGCGAGCGCTATACTGCAGGGAGAGCTGCGCAAACCCGGAGGAGGTACTGTGGAAGCAAGGCCGCACGCCGATGCCGTCGACCGTCACAAGGCCGGCAAGCGGGAGGTCGACCTCTACGTCAAGACCTACAACACGCTTCTGCGTAGCTCCGGCCCGGTGCCGGTCGAGACGCTGGTACCTGCCCATCTGAATGTCGAGTCGCTGCTCCATCAGGGAGCCCGCGAGCCCGCGCCTGATATGGACGCCTTCATGTACAGCACGCTGCGCCTGCCGGCGGCGATCGTCGACGCCGAGCGGATCGTGCTGGGTCAGTCCGCGGCGGTGTTCGCGCGCCACGGGTTTGCCGACCTGGCGCGCTGGCAGCCGGTGACCGCTCCAGGGCGGCGTCGCCGCTGGTACTGGGATGGGAAGGGTACCCTCGCCGCCTTCGTCGCCTCGGCGTCGGATCTCGACGATGTTATCCCGACGGTCGTCGCCTGGCAGATCGAGTGGAACAAACTGCATACCCTCGCGCAGCAGGACGAGGAGCTTCGCCAGGCGGTATTCCAAGCGCTCCGCGCGTCTCCACCATCGCCTGAGAGAGAGGAGAGGGTGCAAACCGGCCTGCTGATCGGGGAGGCGGACTGGCATCGCCTGCGCCAGGCCTGGAGCGAGCGTTTCTGGGAGAACCTGAGCAAGGTCGTGCAGGTGAAGAAGCGGCTGACGATCCAGTTCCTGGCTGGCAGCTACGTCGGATACGTGCGCTCGGCGCGCGCATGGTGGGCACCGGTCGAGCGTTTCATGAGCGAGCGTGGGTTGCTGGATCGCCCGCTCTACTTCGTCTCGTCGAACATGCACAGCATCGCCAACATTCTCTCCGGCGCTGCTCGTCGCCGACGCGACGCGCTGGTGCGCTTCATCGAAGAGACCCAGCATCCGGAGCTTCTACCGGAGCTGCGCAAGCTCCAGAGCGGGCAGGTACGCAGCAGTTGGGAAAACTGGCTCTACTACACCGCCAGACTGTACTACGCCAGTCGGCCAGAGGAACGAGCACAGCGCGACCGCGAGGAACGTGAACGGGGAATCCTGACGATCGAACCGGATGGGCCGGTCGACGTGGGCGTGCAGATCATCGAGCTCGACCGGCTGTGCCCAGAAGACTTCGACCCGCGGCTCCAAAGCCTCGGCCGCTTCGACCTTCGCTCCTCGGATGCGGTGATCCTCAATATCAACTACCCCCTGGGCCTTGGAGCCTATCACTTGCTCTCACTGGTTGCTGCGAGTACTCACCAGCTCAAAGGTGTCTACATTCTCGGTAAGGCGGCGACGCTGAATGCGCGCATCGGCGACGTGATGCTGCCGGACGTCGTCCACGACGAGCACAGCGGCAATACCTATTGGTTCCGGAACCGCTTCGGGGCCGAAGATCTGAGGCCATACCTGATCTACGGCTCGGCACTCGATCACCAGCGGACGATCTCCGTCCTCGGTACCTATCTGCAGAACCGTGACTACCTCGATCTGTACTACAGAGAGAACTACACGGTCGTCGAGATGGAGACCGGGCCCTACTTGAATGCACTCTACGAGGATACCTTCCTGACCCGCTACGGGCAGGGTGAGCACGTCAACCTGACCGAAATTCCGGTCGACCTCGGGATCATCCACTACGCGTCCGACACGCCGTACAGCCGAGCGCACACGCTCGGCGCTCGCGGCTTATCCTACTTCGGCATGGATTCGACCTATGCTTCGACGCTGGTCATCTTGCGCCGTATTTTCGAACATGCGGGCGTCGTCGAGCCCGCGGCGACCGTTGCCGGAAGCCAGGGCGGGCACTAAGCTCGCAGGCTGCGACCAAGCGAGCATAAGCGTGCGGTGAAAAGCTGCTTATAAGGGGTACCTGGGATGGAGCGATCGTCCGAGATCTCGCGGGTCACGGAGCGGATTCTGGCCCGGTTAGATCTCGTGAACAGCGCACGGGAGCGTGCCCTGTCCGAGACGCGCCAGCTCACACGCCTCAGCGCCAACGCTGTCCGCGCCGTTCACCGGGCTGACTATGCCTTGGCCGATGAGCTACTGGCCCAGGCCCGGGAGATCAAGGAGCAGTTGACGGCAGACCTGGCTCAGTACCCCGCCATTTACTGGTCAGGCTATGTCCAGGATGCGCACAAGGAGTTCGCCGAAGCCTGCCTGACCCGGGCCATCATCGGAGGCAACCCGCTGCCGGGGCCGGAGACGCTGCAGGTCGACGATGCCGTCTACCTCAACGCGCTGGGTGAAGCAGCCGGCGAATTGCGGCGCCATGTGCTCGATGCGATCCGCCACGGTGACCTCGCACGCGGTGAGGCGATGCTGGACGTGATGGACGAGATCTACGGCGTGCTGGTACAGGTCGACTACCCCGACGCCGTCACCTATGCTCTACGCCGGACGACCGATATGGTGCGGGGAGTGCTCGAGCGCACCCGAGGCGACTTGACGCTGGCGGTGGAGCACCAGAAACTGAGCGAGGCGCTCGCGCGAGCGAGGGGCTTGCTGTCCGAAAGTGAGTGACTCGCTCGCGCGAGCGCTGGAACCCGATTCTCACCGGTCGTCGACCTGTAGGGAACTGTGATAGGCCCTCAGCTCGCGGCAAACGCCCGGTGACGCGATCACCTTGCCTTCACGGGCGCAGCAGCTTCTCGGCTTCCTCTTTGTGCCGTGTTTCGTCCGACACGATGTCCTGGAGGTCGTTGGCGAGACCGAGGTCGCCAAACTCCTCCGCTTGCTTGACGCGCTCGCTGTAGGCAGCGATCGTCCGCACCTCGGCATCGAGGACGTTCTTGATCATCTCCCGGTTGCTGCTCGCCTTCGGTACTGGTAAAGGCTCGTCAGTCGGCGTGCCGCCGAGTGCGGTGATCTTGTTGGCGAGGAAGAGGGCGTGCCGCAGCTCGTCCTGGATCTCGCGTTCAAAAAACTCGGCGAGCTCCAGACGCTCGACACCCGTCGCAGCCGCGGCGTAGTGAATATACATGACGATCGCTTGCAGCTCGCCTGCCAGATCCCGGTTGAGCCCGTCAATCAGCGCCGCCTTATCCATCCGAACGCGCTCCCTCCCGTATGCTCTCCCATCCAAGGGCGAGGCCGCGCCTCACCCGGCTGGTAGTTTGCCATAAAGCGCATCAGCGACGCCATGCGGTAAGCGAGCCGGCGATCCCTCAGTGGGAAAGACAAACTCTAGACCCGAGGGCGAGATAGCTCTCGGAGTGAGGAGGGACGAGCTTCAATCTGCGGCAGCCGGCAGCGGGGTGCCCGCTGCTGGTTCCCAGCGCAGGTTGAGTTCGCGGTTCGCGCGCACCTCGTCCAACCGCTTGTAGAACGTACGGTGGGGCGCCTGCTGGACAACCTCGGGTTCACGCTCGGCTTCGTCCGCGATCTGGATCATCGCGTTGACGAAGGCGTCGAGCGTTTCGAGGCTCTCGGTCTCGGTGGGCTCGATCATCAGCGCCTCGGGGACAATCAACGGGAAGTAGACCGTCGGGGGGTGGAACCCGAAGTCGAGGAGACGCTTGGCGATGTCCATCGCTCGCACGCCGTGCTGCTTCTGCCGCGTCGCGGAGAGCACGAACTCGTGCATGCAGGTACGGTCGTACGGTAACTCGTAGCGCGCTCGCAAACGCGCGAGCAAGTAGTTGGCGGCCAGCACGGCGTCCTCGCTCACCTGCCGTAAGCCGGCCGCGCCGTGCATCCGGATGTAGGTGTAGGCGCGGACATGCATGCCAAAGTTACCGTGGAACGAGTGGATCTTGCCGATGGAGGCCTCCGGCCAGGCCCAGGTGTACTCCGGGTCGCCCTCCTCGTTGCGGGCGACGACTGGGCCTGGTAGGAACTTCGCGAGGTGCGCCTGGACCCCTAATGGGCCAGAGCCGGGGCCGCCGCCGCCGTGGGGAGTGGAGAAAGTCTTGTGCAGGTTGAAGTGCATGATGTCCACGCCCAGGTCGCCGGGACGAGCGATGCCGAGGATAGCGTTGAAGTTGGCGCCGTCGTTGTACACCAGACCGCCGACGCCGTGGATGATCTGGACGATCTCGTCGATGTGCTCATCCCACAGGCCGAGCGTGTTCGGGTTGGTGATCATCAAGGCGGCGGTATCAGGCCCGGCGAGGCGGCGCAGCTCATCGATATCGACGTTCCCGCGCTTGTCCGACTTGACCTCGACGACCTTGAAGCCGGCCATGGCCGCCGTGGCCGGGTTGGTGCCGTGGGCGGAGTCCGGGATAAGGACGGTCGTCCGGCCGCGATCGCCGATGCTATCGAAGTAGGCGCGGGCGATGAGGATCCCGGTCAGCTCGCCATGGGCCCCGGCAGCGGGCTGCAGCGAGACGGCATCGAAGCCGGCGATCTCGGCGAGATAGCACTGGAGGCGGTACATCAGCTCGAGCGCCCCCTGCACCGTGCGCGGATCCTGCAACGGATGGATCTGGGCGAAGCCTGGGAGCCGCGCCACCAGCTCGTTGATTTTCGGGTTGTACTTCATGGTGCAGGAGCCGAGCGGGTACATGTCGATGTCAACGCCGTGGTTGAGTTGCGATAGACGGGTAAAGTGACGGATGACGTCAACCTCACTGACCTCGGGCAGCGGGAGCTCGCTACGCACGAGCCCCTCCGGTACAGCCGCTGCAGGGACGTCCAGTTCGGGGACGGAGACGCCCTCGCGGCCACTCTTGCTCAGTTCGAAGATCAGCGGTTCGACACGCATCGACAGTCCTCCACCCTGCGGAGCTCCACTCCGGTTCGCACCTAGCGTATCACCGCCTCGAAAGTGGGGCAATCATCGCGCTCGTCGGCTCGTCTGGTAGAATGGCTCGCCAGAGCGACGGCCCGCAGCACGCTAGGCGCGCAACGAGAGTAGGAGTTCGATGGCGGATCGACGTGTCTACGGCGGCCAGGCAGTCCTGGAAGGGGTGATGATGCGTGGTCGCCACGACATGGCTGTCGCAGTCCGCGTGCCGAGCGGTGAGATCGTGGTCTGGCACGAACCGATGAAGCGCGCGACGTTCGGCCAGCGCGTGCGGAATGTGCCGCTCCTGCGGGGGGTCTTCGTGCTGTGGGACACGCTCGTGCTGGGCATGCGCGCGCTCGTCTTCTCGGCCAATGTGAGCCTGGCTGTGGATGAGCAGAGCCAGCCGCTGGCTCCGAGCCCGCGAGCCGACGGACTGCTCTGGTTGACCGTCGCGATCTCGCTGCTCTTTTCGATCGGCCTGTTCTTCGTTGCGCCGCTGGCGCTGGTGAGCCTCGGCGATCGCTGGATCACCCGGGATCTCGTGAGTAATCTCGCCGAGGGAGGTGTGCGGCTCGGCATTCTGCTCGGGTACCTCGCGCTGATCGGCCGCATGCCGGATATCCGGCGCGTATTCGGCTATCACGGCGCAGAGCACAAGGTGATCAACGCCTACGAAGCTGAGGCGCCGCTGACGGTCGAGGCCGTTCGCCCTCATAGTCTCCTGCACCCGCGTTGCGGTACCGGTTTCATCTTGATCGTCGTCGTGATCTCGATTCTCGTGTTCGCTTTGCTCGGTCGACCGCCGCTGGTCTGGCGCGTGCTGTCACGTGTTGTCCTGGTACCGGTCATCGCCGCGCTGGCGTACGAGTTCATCCGCTGGACGGCGACGCATTATCGTTACCGGATCGTTCGAGTCGTGACCTGGCCCAGCCTGATACTCCAGCGACTGACTACCCGGGAGCCGGACGACGGCATGTTGGAAGTCGCAATCGTCGCATTGCGCCGTGTGCTGGCGGCCGAAGGGCACGAGGCGGTGGGCTCGGAGCCGCGCTCCCCAGTCGTTGCGGTCGACCAGTCAGGGCGCCGCCTCGTGGGTGTCACCTGACTCAGCTCGCGAACGGACAGTCTGACAGAACACGCCTTACGGTAGGGTCGAGGAGAGCGGACTTTGAGTGGGTCATGGAATCTTCCCTCGCCGTCTTCCAAGCTCTGGGGGGGACGGTTCAGCAAGGCGACCGACCGGTTGGTCGAGGAGCTGAACGCGTCGATCACGTTCGATCGCAGGCTGGCCTACTACGATATCCTGGGTTCGCTGGCACACGTCCAGATGCTCGCACGCCAGGGCATCGTCCCTGAAATCGACGCGGTGGCGATCGTCGAGGGACTGAGAACCATCCTGGGTGAGCTGCAGCGAGGAGAGTTC